>CAJFUI010000076.1 GCA_904420145.1 uncultured Oscillospiraceae bacterium | reverse complement strand
GGTCTGGCTCATGACGCCCTCCACCACGTTGCCGTGGATCATGAAGGGGGGGATGCAGTAGGTAAAGCCCTTGTCAATCATAAAGTCTCTGGCGTAGGCCAGCACCGCCGAGTGGAGCCGGGCGATGTCCCCCATCAGGTAGTAGAAGCCGTTGCCGGACACCCGGCCGGCGGCGTCCATATCAACACCGTTGAAGGACTCCATAATCTCCGTGTGGTAGGGGATAGGGAAGTCGGGCACAACGGGCTCACCGAAGCGCTCCACTTCCACATTGGCGCTGTCATCGGGGCCGATGGGCACCGAGGGGTCGATGATATTGGGGATCTGGAGCATAATGTGACGAATTTTTTCCGCCAGCTCTGTCTCCTTGGCCTCTAAAGCCGCCAGACGGTCGGCGTTGGCCTTGACCTGGGCCTTGACCTTCTCGGCCTCCTCCAGCTTGGAGGGGTCCTTTTTGGCCTGTCCCATGAGCATGCCCACCTGCTTGGAGAGGGCGTTGCGGCTGGCCCGCAGCTCGCTGGCCTCCGCCATGGCTGCGCGGTTCTCTGTATCCAGCGCCAGCACCTCGTCTACCAGGGGCAGCTTGGCGTCCTGAAATTTCTTTCTGATGTTTTCCTTTACCAGCTCAGGGTTATCGCGAATCAATTTAATATCCAACATGATACTTACCTCTTATAACCCGATGTTTCACGTGAAACACAGGGGAATGATCCATTTTTCGTTGGGAAAATAAGCTCGACGCCTCCCGGAGGCTCAGCTCTGTTCCTCGTGCTTTTTCAGCTGAAGAGTGGCCAGGGCATCCAAGAGATTGTTCAGATCGTCTACGCCGTAGTACTCAATTTCAACCTTTCCCCGCTTGCGGCCGTGGGCGATGTGGCAGGCCCGGCCCAGCTGGCTTGAGAGGCTGCGCTCCGCCTCCGCCACATAGTCCACCGCGGGCTTTTTGCGGGGGGGCTTGTCCGCGCCCTGGGACTGCAGCCGCTTAACCAGCTGCTCCGTCTGCCGGACACTGAGGGCCTCCCGCAGGACGGTTTGAGCTGCCTGCTCCTGCAGCTTTTCCCCCAGGGGCAGCAGGGCCCTGGCGTGGCCGGCGGAGAGTTCGCCTCCCTCCACCAGCTCCCGCAGGGCAGGGGAGAGGCGCAGCAGGCGCAGGGCGTTGGCCACGGCGCTGCGGGATTTTCCCACCCGCTCGGCGGCCTGCTCCTGGGTCATGCTGTACTGCTCCATGAGCATATGGTAGCCGTCGGCCTCCTCCATGGGGTTGAGATCCTCTCGCTGGAGGTTTTCAATCATAGCTAACTCCATGGCTTTGCGGTCATCGGCCTCGATGATGATGACGGGGACCTCCCGCAGGCCGGCTAACTTAGCGGCCCGCCACCGCCGCTCCCCGGCGATAATCTGATAGTAGCCGGAGCCGAGGCGGCGGACCGTCAGAGGCTGGAGAATGCCATGGGCGCGGATGGACTCCGCCAGTTCCTCCAGAGCAGCTTCATCAAAGTGCTTGCGGGGCTGACCCGCGTGGTTTTCAATTTGTGAGATCGGCAGGGAGGAGACAACGGCGCCGTCGGCGGCGGTGAACTCCTCGCCTAAAAGGGCGTCCAGCCCCTTTCCCAAACCGGTGGCCTTCGCCATAGGGCAGCTTCCTTTCTAAGAGTATGTAGAGCGTTGGTGCAGGGATATTATTTTCCCCGGTTCTTGCGTAAAAACTCCTCCGCAAGGAGGCGATAGGCCTCGGCGCCGCGGGAGGTTCGATCATAGACATTGATGGGCTTTCCGTGGCTGGGGGCCTCGCTGAGGCGCACATTTCGGGGGATCACCGTGGTATAGACCTTGCCGGGGAAATAGCGCTTGACCTCCTCCGCCACCTGAATGGCCAAATTGGTGCGGCTGTCGAACATGGTGAGGAGCACCCCCTCCAGCTCCAGCCGGGGGTTCATGTTCCGCTTTACCCGCCGGACGGTGTTCATCAAATCGCTGAGGCCCTCCAAGGCGTAGTACTCCCCCTGCACTGGCACCAGCAGGGTGTCCGCGGCGCACAGGGCGTTGAGGGTCAGCAGCTCCAGAGAGGGAGGACAGTCGATCATGATGAAATCGTAGCGGCTCTCCAAGGCTTTCAGAATATCCCGCAGGAGAAATTCCCGGTTGTCCATGGAGATCATCTCGATCCCCGCTCCTGCCAAGCCCTTGCTGGAGGGGAGAACGTCTCCGTACCGTGTGGAGACCACCAGCTTGTCCGGCGCGACACCGTTGATTAGGGCGTCGTAGACGCCGAGGGATAGGGTCTTGTCCACACCCATGCCGGAGGTGGCGTTAGCCTGGGGATCAAAGTCACAGAGCAGCACCCGTTTTCCCAGCTCCTTCAGCGCAGCCGTTAAGTTGACACAGGTGGTAGTCTTTCCCACGCCACCCTTTTGATTTACGATTGCCACAGCCTTTGCCACGCTGACACCTCCAGCAAAACCCTAAGAACCCAGTTTAATCATTTCGAATAGTATATCATAGTTTCTCCCTGTTGCAAAGACCGCAAAACAAAAAAATTGAAAAATTTTCTAAAAAAGAGGGTCTGGAATGTTTCACGTGAAACATTCCAGACCCAGTCAAAGGCTCCTATGGACGCTCGCCGGCAGGTCCCGCCGCAAAATCAGATCAAAAAGAGCCCCTCCGCCGGCGGAACCGTAATGCGGAGCTTGCCGAAGCGGGCATTAAACTGCTGACGGCAGATAGGGTCGACGGCAAAGGGGCCGTCCCAGTCAAAGGTCATGTTGATGGGCTCTGAACCGGAGTTGAGGGCCACGATGGTGGTCTCCTCTCCACAGGTGCGGGAGAAAGCCAGCCCCTGCCCCTCCCAGTACAGATAGCGGATGTCCCCCTCCTGGAGGGAGGGCCGCTCTCGGCGGAGCTTCCCCAGCCGGCGGAAGTGCTCCAGCAGAATCTTGTCCTCATGCCCCCATGGGAAGGTGCCCCGGTTGAAGGGGTCCTCAAAGCCCTCCATGCCCGCCTCATCCCCATAAAATAAGGTGGGGGAGCCGGGGAAGCCGTACAGCAGGAGGCTGCCCATCATCAGCCGCTGGCGGCCTGCGTTTCGCTCCGCCTCGCTCATGCGGTAGTTGGCCCGCTGGGTGCGGGTCTCCAGGGGCGTCTGAGGGGAGGCGCCTAACATGGTAAGGATACGGGGATTGTCGTGGGTGCCCAGCATGTTCATGGCGCTGTAAAAGGCGGGGAATGGATAGTTCTCGCGGATGGTCTCCATGGCCTCCATGAAGTCCCGGCCGGTGCCGCCGCGGATATAGGCCAAGGCCGCCGTGCGGAAGGGGTAGTTCATCAGGCCGTGGGTTTCCCGGCCCAGCAGATAGCGCCGCCGCCTGCTGTAGGCGATCTTGTTGCTGCCGTCCTCCCAGACCTCACCAAGGAGGAAGCTGTCCGGCTTCTCCTCCTCCATGACGCGGCGGATCCGGGCGATAAACTCGTCGGGCAGCTCGTCTGCCACATCCAGGCGCCAAGCGTCTGCCCCCAGCCGCAGCCAGCGCCGGACGATGGAGTCCGGCCCCTCGATGATATACTGAATATAGTCCGGGTGGGACTCGTTTACCGCCGGCAGGGTGCGGATCCCCCACCAGGAGTCGTACTGGTCCGGCCAGTGGGAGAAGTGATACCAGCTGTAGTAGGGGCTGTCCATGCTCTGGGCCGCGCCCACGGTGGGATAGAAGCCCTCGGCGTTAAAATAGCGGCTGTTGCTGCCGGTGTGGTTGAACACGCCGTCTAACATAATGCGGATTCCCCGGCGGTGGGCCTCCTGACAGAGCCGGACAAAGTCCTCCTCCGTGCCCAGCATGGGGTCAATCTTACTGTAGTCCCCGGTGTTGTAGCGGTGGTTGCTGTCCGATTCAAAGAGGGGGCAGAAGTAAAGGGTGGAGACACCCAGGTCCGCCAAGTAGTCCAATTTTTCCATGACCCCATGGAGATTCCCTCCGAAGAAGTCCCGGTTGCGAATCTCCCCCGCCTCGTCAGGGAGGTACTCCATCAGTTCGTCCCACTTCTGGTGGACAATGCGGTCTCCTACCATTCCGGATGGATCGGGGACATGGGTGCGGCAGAAGCGATCTGGAAAAATTTGGTATGTGACGCCCCTGCCAAACCAGTCCGGCGCGGGGGAGAGGGCCTCGTAGACCGTCAGCTGAAAGGCGGCGGCCTCGTGTTCGGCGCAATAGCCGTTCTGTCCCAGGTAGACGCAGTTATCCCCCTGCTTCTGCAGACGGAAGACATACCAGATCAGCTCCCCCTCCTCCGGAACGGAGAAGGTGCCGCGAAAGAGGGCGTGGTCCCCCTCGGCGCCGCAGGGGGAAAAGGGGACCTCCCACCGCTGGCCGGAGAAGTCCGCCCAAGCCACCAGGGTACAGGCGGAGACGCCCTCCCAGACGTGGGGGCGCAGGGTGAAGGTGACGGTCTCGCCGGCCTTTGCCGCGCCGAAGGGGGATTTGAAGGCGCTGTCCCTGGAAAAATAAACACTGCGATCCAGCATAAAAAGCTCCTGTTCATAAAAAATGGCCGCTCGCCGAAGGGCGGCGGCCGGAAAAATCAGTAGTCAAAGGTGGTCCGACGGTGAACCCAGCGGAAGAGAGGAAAGACCACCGCCAACAGGGGCAGGGAAACGAGAAACTCCCGGAGGGCGAGGTACCACATGTCCCAAACTCCCGTCTCACCGTCTATCAAAAACAGAATAATCCGCCCGCCGGCCACTATGAGATAACAGAAAAAGGAGGAGACCAGACTGCAGGGAAAACCGGGGGAGAAGAGATTTTCCGCCAAGAAGGAGGCGGTAAGGGCGGCCAGGGGAAAGAGAAAGGTAAAAAAGCCCATGACCGGCGTGGCGCCGCCTAAGTCGCAGAGGATGCCGAAGACAAGGGCGAAAAGGGAGGAGGGGATGCCGTCCTCAAAGGAGGCGGCTACTCCTACCACCATAGGGGCGAGAAAGGGAACCACGCCCCACAGCCGGATATAGTGGAACACGCCGGTCTGTAAGAGCAGCAGCACAGCTGTGGCACCGCCATAGGCCAGCCACTTTAAGACAATATACCGCTTGGGCAAAGAGCTGCCTCCTTTCTTGAGAGACTATTCCGCAGACCGCAGCTACTCCACGATGGTAAAGTCCACCACAACAAAGACCTGCCGCAATTCACTCAGTTCTACGGCGGGCCGCAGGATCGCGTATTGGGCCAGACCGTCGTCATCGGTCATGATCTCCTGCACATAGCCGATGGTCAGCTCGGAGGGGTAGTAACCTCCAAGACCCGAGGTGACCACCAGATCTCCCACCATGGGGACCGCGTCGGCGGAGAGGTAGCTGAGCTTGAGGCTGCCCTGAGACATGAGGGAGAAATCCCCCTCCGCCACGGCCACCTCATCGGTGCGGAAGATTCGGGCCCCGATGGAGAACTCCGTATCCAAAACGGTGGTACAGGTGGACCAGTTAGTCCCTGCATCGGTGATGATCCCCACCAGATACCCCGCCTCGGTGATGACGCTGTCGCCGATGGCGACGCCGTAGTCCGTACCGATATTCAGCCGCAGGGTGGAGGCCCAGTTGGAGACATCCTGCTCGACGATCAGGGCCGATTCCCAGTCCAGATCCCGCCGCTGCTCCCGCAGATCCAGCAGCCGGCGCAGAGTACGGTTCTCCTCGCTGTCCTTTTCCGCCTGCCGCAGGGCGGCCTCTAAATCTGCTATTTCATTTTTCAGCGTCTCGTTTTCCTCCTTCAGTGCGTCATAGTCCGAGGCAAAACGCCGCTGGTCGGCCACCCAGTTGGCAATCTCCGTGCCGACGGTGCGGAAGGGGGAGGAGATGGTGTTGACCAGGTTGGTGAGCACGTCGGTGTTGCTGGAAAAAAAGGTAAGCAGGCTCAATGCCACCGCCACAGTGGCGGAGACAGCCAGCACGATAATGCCATATTTTGTAAAAAAGCGTTTCATGGCACGGACTCCTTGCCCAATAGATCCAGACCAAAGCGCTCCAGCATGCGGGCCAGCCGCAGCACCGGAAGCCCCATTACATTGAAGAAATCCCCTTCAATCCCCTCCACCAGTAGGGCACCCCGGTCCTGAATGCCGTAGGCCCCCGCCTTGTCCATACATTCGCCGGTGCGGATGTAGCTGTGGATTTCCGCCGCTGTCAGGGGACGAAAGCGGACCGCCGTGCGCTCCGCCTCGCAGCACTCCACATCCCCCCGCCGCACGGTGACGCCGGTGCACACGGTATGGACGCGTCCGCTGAGGGCGGAGAGCATGTCAAAGGCCTCCTCCTCGCTGTGGGGCTTGCCCAGACGTCTGTCCCCTAAAAAGACCATAGTGTCGGCGGCGATGACCAGATCCGCCGGTCCGGCCAGAGCCGCTGCTGCCGCCGCTTTGGCGCGGCTGATATGGGAGACGATCTCCTCCGGGGAGAGGGAGGGGTCATAGCTCTCGTCCGCATGGGGGACGAGAACTGTAAAATCGGACACCCCAATCCGGCGCAGCAGCTCCTGCCGCCTGGGGGATTGGGAGGCTAAAATCAATTTTGCCATGGAAAACCTCAACTAATTGCAATAAATGAATAAAAATATACGAAAAGGAATCAATAAATCTTATGGGAGCAGAGTGTCCTCGGGGATAATCGCCGCGCCTATCTCGGAATCAGAGAAGTAGGCATTGAGAATCTCCACCGCCGTGGAGGCCAATGCGGCGCCGCTGCCGCCCTTCTCGATCACCACTGAAACGGCAATTTCCGGGTCCTCATAGGGGGCGAAGCAGACAAAAACGCCGTTGTTCTCACTGTCACCGCCCAGCTGAGCCGTGCCGGTCTTGGCGCCGGCGGTGACCACACAGTCGCGGAAATAGGTATAGATCTGGCCGCCGGGCTGGGTGTAGTCCAGCATGCCCTCCAGCACGGCGCTGAGGTTCTCCGGATCCAGGTTAATCGTCCTTGTGGGCGCGGTATTTGTCGCGGAATATAGAATTTCCGAGTTGTCATAGCTGCGCACGGTTTTCAGCAGATGGGGCTGATAGTAGTCCCCGCCGGCGGCTAAGGTGGCAATATAGTTGGCCAGCTGCAGGGGGGTGTAAAGCTGATTGGACTGACCAAAAGCGGCCCACGGAGCCTGATCCTCTCCAGGCGGATTTTCCGGCAGCCGCCCAGCGGCATCACCGATTTCAATACCCGAACTCTCGCCAAGACCGAAGGCGGACAGGTATTCCCGCAGCGTGTCCATGCCCAGCCGGTAGCCCATCTCGGCGAAGTAGTAGTTGCAGGAATTGGCAACAGCGCTGGTGACGTTCACCCAGCCGTGGCCGCTGCGCCGCCAGCAGGCGGGGCCCATTCCGGTGCCAGGATAGATCCAGCGGCCTGTGTCGTACAGGCGCTCGCTGATGGTGGTCACCCCCTCCTCCAAGGCGGCGATAGCCGTCAGGGGCTTGAGGGTGGAGCCAGGGGCATACAGGCCGTTGGTGCTGCGGTTCCACAGGGGATTGGCGGGATCGGCGGCATATTCATTGTAATTGCTGCTGAAGCTGGCCAAGTCGTAGGTGGGGTAGGAGGCCATGGCCAGCACCTCCCCGGTGCCCACCCCCACCACCACGGCAGCGCCGCCCCGGGTGGTCAGGCCGTCCTCCTCGTTCATGGCGGTGACAGCCGCGGCCAGAGCGTCCTCCACCGCCGCCTGCAGATCGATGTCAATGCTCAGCGTTACGGTGCCTCCGGGAATGGGCTGCTTGGTGTAGAGCTCCCCGGTAATCTTTCCGTTCTCATCGGTGGTGATGACCCGCTTGCCGTCGGTGCCCCGCAGGTAGGATTCAAAGGCCTGCTCCACCCCGTCCTTTCCCACTAAATCGTCGCCGCTGTAGCCCTCGGCGATCAGCGCGTCGTACTCATCAGGGCCGATCGCCCCGATGTATCCGAGAATGTGGGCGGCCCGGTCGGTGTTGTACTGGCGGATGGAGCTGGTGCCCACCACCACGCCGGCGTAGTTGCCGTCGGTGAGAATGGAGATCAGCTCCACCGGGACGTCGGAGGCGAATACATAGGCGGTGGTGTTGACCAAGGTGCGCACAGCCAATTCATAGCGCACGCCGATAATTTTACGGGCCTCCGCCATGGAGAGATCGGGATCGATGGCAAAGTAGTCCCGCATCATCTCCAGCAGGCGGTAGGCGCTGACATTGCCGTCCGAGAGGCCCTCTTTTTCCATAGTGGCCGCATTGAGCACGGGATAGGGGCTCTCCTCTGTCAGCTCACCGTCGATCCAGCCGCAGCTGGTGAGAAAGCTCCCAAAGCGGCTGCGGAGACTGTCGGTGGTGGCGTCTGTGGTGTAGGAGTAGGGGGACTCGGCGCTGATGGGCAGGTTGTCCTCCCAAGTGATGCCATAGTCCTCGCACAGGTGAATCAGGCGCAGAATGGCCTCGTTGGGGTTGGCGCCCTCCGGCAGCTCGGAGCTGTCAAAGGTGATGGTGTAGACCTGGCGGTTGCTCACCAGCACCTTGCCGTTGCGGTCGGTGATGACCCCCCGGCTGGCCTCCACCGTCTCGGAGGTGGGGATGCGGCTGGCCGACTGCTCATAGTAGTCCGCCCCGTTGACAGCCTGCGCCTCATAGAGAATCCCCACAAAGAGGGCGAGGCACAGCAGCAGGATGCCGTAGAGCACCCACAGGCGGATGTTGTATTCCTTTGTCATTTCCAGGTGGCCGCGGTCTGCGGCCCCCCCGCTTTTGGGTCGTCTCAGCATCTATTCCACTCCTCGGAAAAAAAGACCTCTGGTAAAGTTCTCCGGCAGATAATTTCCTCGCCCTGCGTACCGTGCCGCCACGGCGGCACAGACCGCCGGGTCCTCCGTGGTAAAGCGGAGGCGGGCGTAGCGCAGGCCAAGGCTCTGGTAGGCAGGCTTGTCGGCTAAGAAGAGGGTTTTGGCATTTTCCACCTCGCTGCGGCAGCCGAAGACCTGGCAGATGGGGAAGGCCTCCCCCATGCGGTCTGTCAGGGTATGGCCGGCGGTGCAGGGACCATGGAGATTTTTCTGCTTGCAGCCGTATGCGTTGGCCACCAGACAGTTCTCTGTCAGCATTAGGGGCAGGCGGCCGTAGACAATGGCCTCGCAGGGGAGACTCTTGCGGAGATCCCGGATCTGTTCGGAGCGCAGCTCAAAGGAGAGGGTCAGGGCGGTGAGACCCTCCTTCCGCCAGAACTCCACGCTGCGGGAGTTGAATACGTTGAGGCCGAAGTCCCCCCGGAGGAGCAGACCGCTCTCCCGGGCCATGGTTAGCTGTCCTATATTATGAAGGCTGACACAGGTATATCCGCACTCTCTTGCCAGCTCCAGCAGCCGGCCCAGTACCGGCTCGTCTTTGTCCCGCCAGACACGGGGGAGCTCGGCGGAGAACATGGTCCGCTCCCGATAGGGTGCAATATCCACCGCCTCGATGAGATGGATTGGAATGCTCACCACCGCCGGTTCACAGGCCATTACTGCCTCTGTCAGCTGCTCAGGGCGCAGCAGGGAGATAGTCAGCTCCGGCGGCTCCTTGCCGTTGGCGATAGGGGGGAGGGAGGCGGCTCTAAATTTCCGCCGCTTGGGCGGGGCGGTGCGCACCTCGGTGAGGGCGCTCAGGGCCTCCCGCCGCAGGGCGTTGACGGAGGCCGCGCTCAGGGCGAGACCGTCCTCCACCTCCGCCGTGACAGCGGCGCAGGAGAAGGCGGTGCCCCCGGTCTTGCCCAGCCGCGCTGACAGCTCCTCCGCCGTCAGGCTGCGGTTTCGAGCCGCTTCGGGCACCGGACCGGACACAGAGACCCTGTGTCCCTCCCCGTCCTCCGCCGTCAGCTGCACCGCTTCTCCGGCGGCGGCGCGGCAGTGAAAAAAGACAGGGACCAGACGGCTCTCCTGGCGCTCATAGCTGGCCCGGGCGGCGGCAAAGAGAGCCTCGTCTTCCCCCTCGCCCTTGGGGCGGACGCCGAACATGGCCGGGCCCTTTTTGCCCCCATAGTAGCCGTCGGTAAAGCCGCTGCGGGAGAAGGCGGCAAGCAGCGCCTGCCGCTCCTCCGCCGTGGGCTGCCGGTTTTCCCGCAGGAGCCGGGCGTAGATGTCCGTGACCACCGCCACATACTCCGGCCGCTTCATCCGCCCTTCGATCTTCAGGCTGGCTACCCCCATCTCCCGCAGCTCGCCAAGATGGTCGGCCAGGGAGACGTCCTTGAGGCTCAAGGGATAGCCGGACTTGCCGCCGTCCACGCGGTAGGGAAGGCGGCAGGGCTGGGCGCACTTGCCCCGGTTGCCGCTGCGCTGGCCGATAAGGGCGCTCATGGCGCACTGGCCGGAGTAGCACATGCACAGGGCCCCGTGGCCGAAGACCTCGATGGCGATGGGGCTTCCTTCGCAGATAAAGCGGATCTCCTCCCGGCTCAGCTCCCGGGAGAGGACGGCGCAGGAGAGCCCTAAGCGGGAGAGCTCCTCCACCCCGGACAGGGTGTGCACCGTCATCTGGGTGCTGCCGTGGACCGGCAGGTCGGGGACGATCTCCCGGCAAAGGGAGAGGACGCCCCAGTCCTGGACAATCACCGCGTCCACCCCGGCCCGGGAGGCGAGACGGAGGATGGCCTCCGCCTGAGGCAGCTCCCGGTCAGTGAGGAGGGTGTTGAGTGTCAGATGTACCCGCACCCCCCGCAGATGGCAATAAGAAACCGCCGCCAAAAATTCTTCCTCAGAAAAATTTTTGGCGCCGCGCCGGGCATTATAGTCGCCAAAGCCCATGTAAACCGCATCCGCGCCGTTTTGCACGGCGGCCACCATGGACTCCCAGTGGCCAGCGGGTGAGAGTAGTTCCATTCGGCGTCCCTGCTTCTCCTTGCTTACTTGCCCTTCTCCAGCTGCTGCTGAAGCTTAAAGATCTCCCGCTTGAGCTCGGACACCTCTGCCTTGGCCCGGTTGGCCTCGTCCAAATAGCCCTTGAGCTGGCCGCGGAGGTTTTCGCCGCTGCTCTGGTTTTTTAAGTATTCATCCGCCAGGTTGACGGCAGCCAAGACGGCGGCGTCGGTACGGCTGACATGACTGCTGCGGAGAATATCGCTCATTTTTTCGTCCACCATGGCGGCCACCTTCTGCATATAGGAGGGGGATTCCTCCGCCGTAAAGGTATACTCCTCCCCACAGATGCTGACAGTGATGCGGTTTTCCATGTTATATCCTCCTTTGTAGTGAAATTGGGCACAATTATCCACAATAATTCACGATAATAGTATAGCACAGAATTGAAGCTGGTAAAGGGCGAGTTGGGCAAATTTTCATATTATTCAAAATTTTCAGCAAATAAGAAACGCCGCGGGCCTCCTCTCCCTCAATGGAGACCCGCGGCGCACAAAAGCGCTATCGGCAGAATATTTCGATGTAGCGGTCCAATGCCCGGCGGATGACCTCCACCGCCTCGGCCCGGCCGTGGGCACTGTCCACCTCGGCGTTTTTGTCCGGCTCCAGATGCTTGTAGACGCTAAAGAAGTGGCTGATCTCGTCCGCCACATGCCGAGGCAGCTCCCGGAGATCGCGGTAGCCGTTGTACATGGGGTCCTCATAGGGAATCGCCAAGATTTTGTCGTCCAAGGCGCCGCCGTCCCGCATGGTGAAGTAGCCCACGGGATAGACCCGTACCAGGCTCATGGGACGAATCGGTTCGCTGCACAGCACCAGCACATCCAGCGGGTCCCCGTCGTCGGCATAGGTGCGGGGAATAAAGCCGTAGTTGGCGGGGTAGTGGGTGGAGGTATAGAGAATCCGGTCCAGACGCAGGGCGCCGGTCTCCTTGTCCAGCTCATATTTGTTTTTCGAGCCCTTTTCAATCTCAATGACAGCGAGAAAGTCCTCAGGCTGCATGCGGGAGGGCTTGATATCGTGCCACAGGTTCATAGAGAGACCCTCCTGTATATAGTAAGCATAGTATACCACAAAATTTGGAAAAAACAACCTTTTTCCGACTCAGTGAGGAGTGTTTCTGCCGCCCACGCGGTTTTTTGCCGCTTTCGGCAGCCGAGAGGTTCCGCCCCTCGGGGCGGCCTCCTTTTTGGTCGGCCAAAAAGGAGGCAAAAAGCCGCTTAGAACCTGCGGTTCTAAGAACTCCCTAATGCCCGCTGTACGGCTCTCTTCTATCACCGGCGCGTTGCCACCGAGAGGACTGCCGCACCTGCCCCGGGCGTTACGCCCTGCTGCGGCGGGACACTTTGCACTTTCTGTCCCTATGGGGAGCGCCTGCTGCGGTGGTGTGGGGAAGTGCAGTGTGCGAAAGCGATCGAACACCGCTCTCCACTAACCCGCCGCAGGAGCCCTTAGCGCAGCGGAAAGGGCGGGTAGAGGACGGCGGTCAATACAGTGTTGCACCGGGACTGGCGGAACCTACGAGGTAAAAAAATTTCGCGATGACTAACAGCCCCCGCCTAATCCCATGGGGTTCTTAGGGGCTTGCCCCTAAGCTGATTTTTGGTGACTTTTGTTCAGAGACAAAAGTCACTCGCGCCAGGGGGCGCGAAAGGCCCCAAAAGCTTCCCGCGCCTGTTGGCACGAAACCTCCCGCGGCAGGGACTGCCAAAAAGCTCCTCCGCCGAAGGGGCGCAAAAAAAGGCGGGACGCAAGTCCCGCCTTTTCGGCAGAGTTTCATTTTTTACACAAAGGGGTTATAGAACCGGCTGCCCATCACAATCGCGTCGCAGATGACCGCAACCAGCAGCAGCGCGCACACCGCCATAGCCGCGATGTCCGTCTTGGCGAAGGGCCGGGCCATGTACCAGGTGCGCTTTTTGTTTTTGCCGAAGCCCCGGAGCTCCATGGCGTTGGAGATCACCTCGATGCGGTCCATGCTGGACATAATCAGGGGGATCAAAATGGCGGAGGCCGATTTCAAGCGCTTGACAAGGGACTCCTTCTTGCTCATCTCAATGCCCCGGGCCTGCTGGGACTGGGAGATGTCGTGGTACTCCCGCTGGATATCGGGGATATACCGCAGGGCCAGGGCCACCGAGTAGGAGATCTTGTAGCTGACGCCGATGCGGTTGAGGGAGGCGGCAAATTCGCTGGGGTTGGTGGTGCAGACAAACAGCAGTACCATGGGGATGGCCGCTAAGTACTTGAGGACCAGATTCAGATGGTAGAACAGCTGCTCCGCCGTCACCACATAGGGCCCCGCAATGGTAAAGAGCACCGTCCGGCTGCCGTAGAGGCTGACGCCATGCTGGGGGGAGAACACGAACACCATCACGTTGTTGAGCACCATGAACACGACGGTGGCCCACAGCATAAAGGATACGTCCTTCAGCCGGATCTTGGAGACGGAGAACAGGGCAAAGGACACTACCGGCATAAAAATCAAGATCCGGGTGTCGTAGGTCACCATGGAGGCGAAGGACCACAGCAGCAGGCACACCAGCTTCGTGGCGCCGGTGAGGCGGTGGATGGGCGAGGGGCGGTCGATATAGTTGAACAGGTTGGTCATTTGCTGCGCACCTCCCGGTCGTAGTCGATGAAGCGCTGGACAAAGGCCTTGGGGTCCTCGATGCCGCAGAGGAGGGCCAGGTCGTAGAGGCTGGTCTCCTTCAGGCTGGCCCGCTCAATCACGTCGGGATCGGTGAGCACGTCGGCGGAGGTGGAGTCGGCAATCTTCTTCCCGTCGGCAAAGACCACAGCCCGGTGGCAGTACTCCAGCATCAGGTGCATGTCGTGGGTAATCATCACCACCGTGACCCCCTGGGCGTTGAGGGAGCGGAGAAACTCCATGATCTCGGTGTAGTGGCGGAAGTCCTGCCCGGCGGTGGGCTCATCCAAAATGATCATCTCCGGGTCCAGGGCCAGAATGGAGGCGATGGTCACCCGCTTCTTCTGGCCAAAGCTCAGGGCGGAGACGGGCCACCGGCGGAAGGGGTGGAGGCCGCAGATGGTCAGGGCCTTCTCCACCCGCTCCTGGATCTCCCTCTCCTCCACGCCCCGGGTCACAAGGCCCAGGGCCACCTCGTCAAAGATCTGCACCTTGGAGATCATCTGATTGGGATTTTGCATCACATAGCCGATGTGGTCCGCCCGCTCCTTGATGGACAGCTCCATCAGATTCTGTCCGTTGAAGCGGAGGCTGCCCTGCTGCTGGCGCTCAAAGCCGCAGACCACCTTGGAGAAAGTGGACTTGCCCGCGCCGTTTCGTCCCACGATGGAGAGCATCTCCCCCTTGCGCACGGTGACGGAGACGTCGGAGAGGGCCTCCTTGCCGTTGGGGTAGGCGAAGGTGATGTGCCCGGCCTCCAAAAGGGGCGGCGCCTCAGGGGACTCCGGGGCGGGGGGCGTTGTGGTGAACCACCGCCGCACCGCGGCCTTGTCCGCCTCGCTCAGGCGGATAGTGCGGATGCTGTGGGGGGCCATATCGGCGGTGATGGCCACGCCGGCGTGCTTGAGGCCTGTGATGTACAGGGGCTCCCGGATGCCGTGGCGCTGGAGCAGATCGGAGGAGAGGAGCTCGTCCGGCGTCAGGTCCGCCACAATCTGTCCCTCCTGCATGAGGATCACCCGGTCCACATCCCGGTGGAGCACGTCCTCCAGACGGTGCTCAATGATAACCACCGTGGCGCCGGTGCGCTTTTGGATGTCGTCGATGAGCTCAATGGCCTGCTTGCCGGTGGCGGGGTCCAGGTTGGCCAGGGGCTCGTCAAAGAGCAGAATGGGCACGTTGTCCACCATGACACCGGCCAGGGACACCCGCTGTTTCTGGCCGCCGGAGAGCTCATTGGGGGCGTGGGAGAGGTGGTTTTGGATGCTGACCTCCCCCGCCACCTCTTTTACCCGGCGAAAGAGGTCCTCCTGGGGGACGCAGTCGTTCTCCAGGGCAAAGGCGATATCCTCCGCCACCGTGAGGCCCACAAACTGTCCGTCGGCGTCCTGAAGCACCGTGCCCACCATTTTGGACACGTCAAAGAGACTCAGCTCCTTGGTCTCCTTGCCGAAGATGGTGAGGCTCCCTTGGATCTCCCCCCGGTAGGAGAAGGGGATCAGGCCGTTGAGGCAGTGGGCGATGGTGCTCTTGCCGCAGCCCGAGGGGCCGCAGATCAGGACCTTCTCCCCCTGATAGATGGTCAGGTTCAGGTCCCGGAGCGTGGGCTCCATCTGGGCGTTGTACTGCCAAGAAAAGTGGTCAAAGGTGATGGCGGGCGTCTTCAATGCAGCGTACCTCCTGGTGGGGTTGGTGGGAAAGAGAGAACAGGGACTGATGCCGGGCATCAGTCCCTCAGCTTGCCGCAGAAGGCCCACAGTCTCTTGCGGCAGATTTTAACGTTAGTCCTCCTTGGTGAGGCTGCCCTTCTTGGGCTTGGCGGCGGCGTAGGCCACGCACAGCAGGGTGCCCACGATGGCGGTGGTGACAGCGTTGGCCACGCCGGACATGAGGCCCTGGGCAAAGAGCTTCTCAATGGGCTCGGAGTAGATGAGAATGTCCAGGACAGGGGCCACCACGCCCCAGCAGATCACGTGGCAGATCACCTGGGCGATGTTGAACTGGGCCACCTGCTTGCCGCCGAAGATGCCGTCGGAAATGGGGAACTTCCAGCAGGCAAGACCCATCAGCAGGCCGAAGACGCCGGAGGCGATGACCCAGCTCCACCACACGCCCCAGCCCCAGCTGAGGTCAATAAGCGTATGGCCGATCAGGCCGGTCAGCAAGCCGGCGATGGGGCCGAACACCGCAGCCATAAAGCCGAGGACGCCGTACTGGATGCTGATATTGGTGTTGGGCACAGGGCTGGGGATGACCACAAAACGGCCGCAGACGAAGAACAGGGCGGCACCGATGCCGATGGCCACAATGGTCTTCACGGAAAACTTTTTGTTCATGTTCTTTCCTCCTAAATTGATTCTATCAGCGGATTGTTGCCGCGGATATACGCTTACAGATACCCCTTGAATTTGCGCACGGTGATGTGCCAGCTGTTGCCGGTGCCGATGTTGTAGGCCTTGGCGAAGGAGCCCTGGTTGATGGCCACGGCCAGGCAGTCCAGGGAGTTGATATAGATCAGCGGCTCGCCCACATAGACGTCGGCAAAGCTCTTGGCGTAGGTGAGGATGTTGCGGTAGAGGGTCCGGGTGTCGTTTTCCACTAAAATCTCCGCCTTTTCCCCAAACTGGAGCCCCAGCTCCTTAAAGAGGGTGTTGGGGATGTTGGTCCACAGGCTGCCAAAGCGCACGTCCAGCACGTCGATGGTGCCGGTGACGCCGCCGTCGGCGGTGCGCTGGGCGGGGGTGGTGGGCAGCTCGATGACGGAGTCCACCTCCACCTCGGGACCCACCTCCTCAAAGGTGATGACGCCGGCGGCTAAGCGGGCGCCGGTGTAGGCGTAGATATCCCGGCCGTGGAAGGTGTAGCTCTCCCCGGAGTTGGGCAGGCGGTTGACGCTCTCGTCGATGCTGCGGGCGGCCACAAGCCCCACGTGGCGCTTGATATGGGTCAGCGTGCCGTTGTCCGGGGTGACGATATACTGCCCTGCGGCGGTCTTGGCCACGATGCTCCGCCGGGTGGAGCCCACGCCGGGGTCCACCACAGAGACGAACACCGTGCCCTCCTCCCAGTAGTTCACCGTCTGGGTCAGGCGGTAGCTGGCCTCCCAGATGTCGTAGGGGCGGATGTCGTGGGTCAGATCATGAACCGTCAGGTCGTGGCAGACGGAGTAGGCCACGCCGTACATGGCGCAGACCGCGCCGTCCTGCAGGCCGAAATCAGTTTGAAAAATTAAGGGTTTCATGAAAAATCTCCTAAAAATGCAGCAAATTTATATTCGTTTAGAGAATATACCAGTGCAGAGCGTCTGTCAAGGGCGGAAAAAGCTAAAGAGAAGGGAAATTTTCTCCTGTTTTGGTCATTTTTGAACAAAATTTGGGACTTCCGCTTTTCTAAAATGAACAGCACCCCCCTTCTGTGCCGAGAAGCGCCCTTTCATAAAGGACGCTTCTCGGCACAGAAGGGGGGCTTTATGACTGCAGATCAAAGAGAGCGGAGGCGCACCGTCAGAAGGCGGCCTGCAGGGCCTCCGCCATATCCGTGTGCTCCCAGGGCAGGTCCACGTCCGTGCGGCCGAAGTGGCCGTAGGCGGCGGTCTGCTCATAGATGGGGCGGCGCAGGTTCAGGTAGGTGATGATCTTGCCCGGACGCAGGTCGAAGAGCTCCCGCACCACCTGAGAGAGCTTCTCGTCACTGACCGTACCGGTGCCCTGGGTGTCCACCAGCACACTCACCGGATGGCTGACACCGATGGCGTAGGCCAGCTCGATGTGGCACCGCTTGGCAAGACCCGCGGCTACAATGTTTTTCGCCACATACCGGGCCATATAGGCCGCGGAGCGGTCCACCTTGGTGGGGTCCTTGCCGCTGAAGCACCCGCCGCCGTGGCTGGCGGAGCCGCCGTAGGTGTCCACGATGATCTTCCGGCCTGCCAGGCCGCTGTCCCCCACAGGGCCGCCGATGACGAAGCGGCCGGTGGGATTGATGTAGAACTTGGTCTCGGCGTCGATGTACTGCTCGGGGATGGTGGGCTTGATGACCGTCTCCACAATGGCCTCCCGGAGGCTCTCGATGGAGATGTCGGGGCTGTGCTGGGTGGAGAGGACGATGGCCGGACACCGGAGGACCCGGCCGTCTGCGTCATACTCCACGGTGACCTGGCTCTTCCCGTCGGGCCGCAGCCAGCTCAGCTCTCCGCTCTTGCGGACGGCCGCCAGCCGGCGGGTGAGGGCATGGGCCATGGCGATGGGGGCGGGCATCAGCTCCGGTGTCTCGTCGCAGGCGTAGCCGAACATCATGCCCTGATCCCCCGCGCCGACGTCCTCGTCTCTCTCCCCGTCCACGCCCATGGCGATGTCGCCGCTCTGCTCGTCGATGGTGGTGAGCACCGCGCAGCTGCGGGCGTCGAAGCCGTAGGCAGGATCGGTGTAGCCGATCTTCTCCACCGTGCGGCGGACAATGCTGGGGATGTCCACATAGCACTTGGTGGAGATCTCCCCCATGACCATCACCATGCCGGTGGTGGTGACGGTCTCACAGGCCACCCGGCCATAGGGGTCCTGAGCCAATATCGCGTCCAGCACCGCGTCGGAGATCTGGTCGCAGATCTTGTCGGGATGCCCCTCGGTGACGGACTCGGAGGTGAAAATGCGGTTTGCCATAGTTTGCTTCCTTTCTTTTCCTTTCTGAAATTTCTGGGCAAAATGAGAAGACACGCTCCGGCGGAGCGTGTCGAAACTTTTGGTTTCCTCATCTTGCGTTTCCGCCGGAATTGGCACCTTGCCGAAAGCAGGTTGCCGTGGCTTCATCGGGCCGTTCCCTCCGCCACTCTTGATAAGGGATGAAATTGTAAGAACCTGATAAGGTCCATTTATCATTATAAAAAGAATAGGTCCCCTTGTCAACAGGGACTTTTTCCTGTGGCATCCCTTTGGCTATTCCCAAAGGAGGGGAGCCGCTGTATAATAAGATCAAACTGTCGCCGGAAAACGGCAGGAAGCAGGAGGGCCTATGGAGCTTCGGGCATATCAGCCGTCGGACTGCGGGGAGATGGCGGCGCTGTTCTATGAGACGGTCCACACCATCAACGCCGCGGACTATACCACAGAGCAGCTGCGGGCTTGGGCTACGGGAGAAGTGGATCTCGCGGCGTGGGACCGCTCCTTTCAGGAGCACGATACGGTGGTGGCGGTGGAGGACGGGATCATCGTGGGGTTCGGGGACATGGATGCCTCCGGCTATCTCGACCGGCTGTACGTCCACCGCGCCTATCAGGGGCAGGGGATCGCCTCCGCCATCTGCGATCGGCTGGAGGGGAGGATTCCGGGGAAAATTGTAACCCACGCCTCCCTCACGGCCCGGCCCTTCTTCGAGAAGCGGGGCTACCGGGTGGTGCGGGAGCAGCAGGTGGAGCGCCGCGGCGTCAAGCTGACCAACTTTGTCATGGAGAAGGAGCGGTAGGGCCCTGCGGTATGGAGCTTTGGCCTGTGCCGACCCCGCCGGCGGCGTGTTTTGGATTGCGGCGGGACGGGGGATGTGCTACAATGGGGAAAACCTTTGGAAGGGGGAGGACGATGAATTTACAGGAGCTGCGGGAGGGTATACCCTCTATCGAGGAGTGTCTTGTGCTCGGCCGCCCCTTTGCCTCGGGCAGCTGCACCGGCTGCGTGATAGGCCTGACCCGGCAGGGGGAGCAGGCGAAGCTCTACTTTCTCCAGTATGACGACACCTACGGCGAGCGGCTGGAGGAGGCGGAGCTCTCGGCCATGGACAATCCTCCCAAGCCGCCGGCCACCCTCCGGGAGGAGCTGGTGGAGCAGGAGCAGAGCCAGCGGCAGACAGAGCCCCGCCTGACGGTGGAGCACCTCCGGTCTGTGGAGATCGGCGGCGTTGCCTATCCGGTGTCCGGCTCCTCCTATAGAGCGGTAGAGGGGACCGACTGGGAGGGGATTCTGCTTTTGGAGACCTTTCTGCGCGCCGGGTGGCGGCCGGAGGGGATATTGACCGAGACGCCCCTGGAGCGGTGCTTCCTGCTGGAGGCGGAGATCGGCCGGAGCCTGCCCAGCCTTGGAGACATCTCTACGGCGGGCCCTGTGGTCTTGATGTCGGCGCGGCGGGTGGAGAGCTATCTGGTCCAGAAGCCTCTGCGCCTCCAAGTGGGGGACGGCAGGGGGGAGGCTGTGACCTTCGGCGGCGACGGAGCGGAGCACGCGGTCTATCTCCACCGGGCGTACCTCTACGACCCCTATGAGGCCTACCGGGAGATGTACCGGCAGTACCGGGCGCGTCCGGGACTGACGGCGGAGGAGCGCACCGCGGCGGACCGGGCGGAGGAGAGTCTCTATGAGCTGCTGCCCTCTGTCTGCCCCGAGGGGATGCTGCTGCCGGTGGTGGAGTATGAGACGGCGGAGGGGCTGTCCCTCGACATCCGGGCGAGGTCCGTGCTGGATGGACCGCCTCCCACCCCATCGGTCAGCCAGTCCGGCGGCGGCCCTGTGGTCTCCTCCGCCTCCAGCATGCTTTTCCTGGCCAAGGCCGACCAGGAGGCCGGCCGCCACGGCCTGCCCCTGCGGGCGGCGGTGGTGGAGGTGCCGGTGCCGCCGGGGACAGAGGAGATCGACGCGGAGCTCTTTCGCTGGCACCGGAGCGTGACGCCGGAGCCCCTTGTGCTGTAGCCATATCACCTCTATAACCACCGGGAGTACACTATGCTGAAAAAAGCCTACATCGAGATTACCAACCGCTGCAACCTCCGCTGCGACTTCTGTCCGGGTACCCGGCGGACTCTGGGGGAGATGACGGCGGCGGACTTTCGCACCGCCGGGGAGCGGCTGCGGCCCTATGTGGGCTACTTCTATCTCCACGTGATGGGGGAGCCCCTGCTCCACCCGGAGCTGCGAGAAATTTTAGCCATCTGCAGTGAGCTGGACGCCAAGGTCTGCCTCACCACCAACGGTACCCTCCTGCCGGCGCGGCGGGAGACGCTCCTTGCCGCCCCGGCGGCCCTCCACAAGGTGAGTGTCTCCCTCCACAGCATGGAGGGCAACGGTGCCATGGCGCTGACGGACTATCTTGGCGAGGCATGGTCCTTTGCCTGCGCCGCGGCAGAGCGGGGGATCATCTGCGCCCTGCGGCTGTGGAACCTCGGCGGCGCCGAGTCACGCAACGGGGAAATCCTCTCCTTTTTGGAGGAGCGGATCGGCCAGCCGCCGCTCTGCTGTCCTCAGCCCAGGCGGGGAAGCTGGCGGCTGGGGGAGAGGCTGTATCTGGAGCTGGCGGAGCGCTTCGACTGGCCGGATCTTGCCGCCCAGGAGACCGGCGCCGCCTTCTGCCAGGCTCTGCGCTCCCAGGTGGCGGTGCTTGTGGACGGCACGGTGGTGCCCTGCTGCCTGGACCACGAGGGGGACATCCCCCTTGGAAATATCTTTTTGGAGGAGCTGCCGGCCATTCTGCAGAGCCCGCGGGCCAAGGCCCTCTACGACGGCTTTTCCCGCCGGCAGCCCTCGGAGGCCCTGTGCCGCCGGTGCGGCTATGCCAAGCGGTTTGGATAGAGCAGGAGGAAATCATGGACGAGAAACAACAGCGGCTGAACGCCATAGCCGCCCCCCTTTTGGCATGGTACGACGTCCACAAGCGGACGCTGCCATGGCGGGGGACCAGGGATCCCTACCGGGTGTGGGTGTCGGAGATCATGCTCCAGCAGACCCGGGTGGCGGCAGTGATCCCCTACTATGAGCGGTGGATGGTGGAGCTGCCCGACGTGGCGGCTCTGGCCTACGCGGAGGAGGAGCGGCTGATGAAGCTGTGGCAGGGCCTTGGCTACTACAGCCGGGCCCGAAATCTCCAGAGGGCTGCCCGCACCATCCTCTCCGACTACGGCGGTGTCTTTCCCCGCACCTATGAGGAGCTGATCCGCCTCAGCGGCGTGGGGGACTACACCGCCGGGGCCATCGCCTCCATCGCCTTTGACCAGTGTGTTCCCGCCGTGGACGGCAACGCGCTGCGCATCGTGGCCCGTGTAGCGGATATCCGGGAGGACATTATGGACCCCAAGGTCCGCAGGACCTTTCGCACCATGGTGGCGGAGGCCATGCCTAAGGAGCGGCCCGGTGCCTACAATCAGGCGCTGATGGACCTGGGGGCTACGGTGTGCCTGCCAAACGGCGAGCCCGACTGCGCCCGCTGTCCCGTCAGCCATCTCTGTGCCGCCCACGCCGGCGGCGTGGAGGAGCTGCTGCCCCTCCGCCGGAAAAAGGCTAAGCGCCGCATTGAATCGATGACAGTCTATCTGATGCTGCGGGAGGGGAAGGTCGCCCTGCGCAAGCGGCCGGAGGAGGGACTGCTGGCGGGACTGTGGGAGTTTCCCCATGTGTCCGGCGCTTTAGAGGATGCGGAGGCGGGCTGGCCGGTGGAGGCCTGGGGGCTGAAAACCGTGGACTGGCGGCAGAAGCTGCAGGCAAAGCACATTTTTACCCATGTGGAGTGGCACATGACCGGCTATCTCCTCGACGTGCGGGGGGAGGCGCCGGACTTTTTCTGGGCGGACGCCGAGGCCCTTGAGCAGCTGGCGGTGCCCTCCGCCTTTGGAAAATTTCTCTCCGAGGTCCGCCGCTGCCTTGACGGCGGACCCATGGCGGAGCAGGGAGGATAAGAAGATGGCACAGCTGTATTTCAAATACGGGGCCATGGGCTCCAGCAAGACGGCCAACGCCCTGATGGCCCGCTTCAACTACGAGGAGCGGGGCCAGCGGGCCCTGATGGTCAAGCCCCGCATGGACAATAGGGACGGGGAGCATGTCATCTGCTCCCGCATCGGACTGTCCTGTCCCTGCGTGTACTTCGATGAGATGCGCGCCATGGAGGAGGCGGACCTGCGGGCCTATGACTGCGTCATCGTGGACGAGGCCCAGTTTCTCACCCGGGAGGAGGTCCGCTATCTGGTCCATATGGTGGACGACTGGGACATCCCGGTAATCTGCTATGGGCTGCGCTCGGACTTCCGGGGGGAGCTCTTCCCCGGCAGCTATGAGCTGCTGGTGATGGCGGACAAGATCGAGGAGGTAAAGACCATCTGCTGGTGCGGCAGAAAGGCCACCTTCAACGCCCGCTTTGACGGGGAGGGGCGGGTCCTCCGGGAGGGGGAGCAGGTGCTCCTTGGGGCCAACGAGCGGTATGTCAGTCTCTGCCGCCGCCACTGGATGGCGGGGGACTTGGGGCCGGACTTCAAAAAGCGGGGTGAGCGATGATCTGCAATCTCTGTCCCCGCATGTGCGGCGCGGTGCGGACAAAGGAGCGGGGGGAGGGGCGCTGCGGCGCGCCCTCAGAACCGGTAGTGGCCTTAGCGGCCCTCCACCACTGGGAGGAACCCTGCATCAGCGGCAGCCGGGGCAGCGGCGCGGTGTTCTTCTCCGGCTGCCCCTTAGGCTGCGTCTTCTGCCAAAACGGAAGCATCAGCCACGGCGGATTTGGGCGAACCATTTCTGTGGAGCGGCTGCGGGAGATCTTTCAGGAGCTCATCGCCCAAGGGGCCCACAACATCAACTTGGTCAGCCCCACCCAATTCACCCTGCCCATCCGGGAGGCGCTGGAGGAACCGCCGCAGGTGCCGGTGGTGTGGAACACCGGCGGCTATGAGCGCGTGGAGACTCTGCGGCTGCTGGAGGGCCGGGTCCAGATCTACCTGCCCGATCTGAAGTATGCCGACAGCGCCCTGGCCCAGCGCTGCAGCGGCGCGGCGGACTACTTCCCTGTGGCCGCGGCCGCCATCCGGGAGATGGTGCGCCAGGTGGGCCCCTGCGTGTTTGATGACCATGGGCTCCTCCGGCGGGGCGTGGTCATCCGCCATCTGCTGCTGCCCGGCGCGATCGAGAACACCAGGGCCGTCATGGACTATGTCGCCCGTACCTTTGCCCCTGGGGAGGTCCTCTTCTCCCTGATGGCCCAGTACACCCCGCAGGCTGGGGCGGAGGGGCTGCTGGCCCGGCGGATCACCGGCGCGGAGCTCCGGGCGGCCAAGGCCTATATGGAGAATGTGGGCATCACCCACGGCTACACCCAGGAGCTGGACGCCGCCCAGTCCTCCTATACCCCCATCTTTGATCTTCGGGGTGTGTAGTCTCCTCAGATGTTTTCGCTGGAAAAACGAAAGCCTCTGCCTATCTTTTGATAGGCAGAGGCTTTTTGTACATGGAACGGGCGCGCCGCGATAACAGGCAAAAGAACGCGGCGCGTGAAGTTTCGCGCATGGGGGCCGTCATGGCCCACGCGCTTTACTCTCATGGCCGTGCCGCTGAAAGCGGTCACTGGGCCAGCCGGTGGACGGCGCTGCGCCGGAGGGCCAAATAAAGCAGGGTACCCAGCACCCCCACGGAGAGAACCTCTCCCGTGCCCACAGTGAGCATCATGTACCAGATGGCGTCGGGAGCGCCGTAGCCAAAGCGCAGCACCCAGGGCACGATGAGGGTGTTAGCCAGGATGGGGGGCAGCAGGGAGGGCAGGTAGTGGCGGCGGAGGGCATAGGTGCCCACAGCGCCGATCAGAGTGGCCATAGAGCCGCAGACGATGTCCAGCGCCACGCAGCCGGTGAGCAAATTGGCCAGCAGACAGCCCACGAAGAGCCCCGGCACGGCGGCAGGCAGAAACAGCGGCAGAATACACAGCGCCTCGCTGAGCCGGAGCTGGATCACGCCGGAGGACAGCCCTAAGAGGGAGGCGGCATAGGTCAGCGCCACATACAGCGCAGCGATGACGGCACCCTGACACAGGGTGCGAGCAGGGGTGGTTTGCTTCATGTTGCATTTCTCCTTAGTTTTGTTTTTTCCCCGCTTGCAAAGCGGTTCGGTGAGGATGGTTCCGAACTCACCGCAGGGTATCATAGCAGAGACGGGAGAAAAAAGCAAGGGGGCGCTCGCGCCCTTCCAGCGCTATTATTTGACCCTTCCGGTGTTTTCAGCCTATTTGAGGGCTGTGTTAATTTTCGTTGCTTGTATCAGAAGAAGCCTGCCTGTATAATGGCGGTGCATTTACCGCAGCAGAAAGGAGCGCAACAATGATCAATGAAACTATCAAGCATTTCCGCAAGGCCAAGGGAATGAGCCAAGAGGAATTGGCAGTAAAGCTAAATGTCGTCCGGCAGACGGTTTCCAAATGGGAAAATGGTTTATCGGTTCCAGATGCAGAAGCGCTCATCCGCATGGCAGAGGTCCTTGGGGTGTCCGTCAGCCAACTTTTGGGGATGGAGGCGGAAGGTAAATCAACCAAGGAGTTATCCGAGGAATTGGAAAACCTGAATGAGCAGCTGGCCAAGAAAAATCAGCGCGAAAAGCTGCTCCAACAGGCAAATAAAAAAAGAGGCTTGATACTTTCCTTCTCGATGGCGGCTATGCTAACTGCTATGATTATCAAGAATGAAATCGTCTCCATCGCGATAGTAGGGGTTTGCATGGCTGCGGCATTGATGGTTTTGTACCGCAATTTAGCCTTATTGACAAGCATAACGACTGATGATTTGAAAATAGGAGTTCTGCGTGTCACGACCATTTTTAATATTGTCGTTTTCATCGTGGGGATTGCCTTTGTTCTCTTGTCTGCCTTTGATGTTATCGCATTTTCGGAGAATGGTGAGAAAATGCTTGATATGGCATTGGTGTTCTGTGTGATAGTCTTTTCTGGGATTGTGTCCCCGAAACTACCGTACAGCAAGCACACCGGGCTGCGGCTGCCGTGGACCGTACAGGATGAGGAGACATGGGATGTGGCGCATAGGATTTTAGGATATACTGCACTTCCCATTGCATTGCTCTATATCGCTTGCAGCTTAACAATTTCCAACTTTGAAGCAGTTACTTTTTGCGCGATGGCAGCGTGGATTGGCATTCCGGGTGTGATTTCTTATGTGTTTTACAAGAAGAAATTAAGAGGGGCTTGATAGTCTCCCCGAGGGGGCGCTTGACGGAGGACTTCTCCTGGCGCACCTCGGCAGAGCGCAGATACTTCCGCAGTGCCCGGATCACCAGAGGCGGCAGATGGAGAGAGATTCTGAGACAGAGCGATACAAGGGGCCCGGCGGAGATTTTCTCTCCGCCGGGCCCCTCCTTTCTATAAAGGAACACCACCGGCTGGGCCGGTGGTGTTGCTGTTTTGTTGGAACTGGAGAAAGGTGCGCTTACGAGGCGTTCTTCTGCCGGGCGGAGGTCCGTCCCGCGGGATTGATCTCCCCCGCCGCTTGGAGGGAGATCTTAGTCAGGGTCGGTCCAATGAGCTCGTAGACCAGCACCGAGAGCAAAATCACGTTGCGCACCACAGCGCCGTCGCTGAGGGCCTGGGCGGTCAGCGCCATGCCCAGGGCCACCCCCGCCTGGGGCAGCAGGGTGATGCCCAGGTGCTTGGTGATCTTCTCGTCGCAGCCGGTCATGGCGCAGCTACTGTAGGCGCCCACATACTTGCCGAGAGAGCGGAACACGATATATACGCCGCCCACCAGCAGCACCGCCGCACTGCTGAGGACTGTCAGGTCCAGCCCCGCCCCGGAGAGGACGAAGAACAGCACGAACAGCGGCGCGGTCCAGCTGTCCACCCGGCCCATGAGCTCCTCGGAGAAATCGCAGATATTGCAGAACAGCGTGCCGGTCATCATGCACACCAGCAGCAGCGAGAAGCCGCAGTGGATACCGGCCACGTCAAACTCCACCATGGACAGGCCCACCGTCAGCAGCACAAAGCCGATGGAGATGGACAGCCGCTTGCTGCGGGAGTGGAAGAAGCGCTCCACCCAGTAGAGCACAAGACCCGCCGCGGCACCAAGGCCAAGGGAGAGCACAATCTCCACGATGGGCTCCACCACCACGGTGACAATATTGACCGAGCCGCTCTCTAAGGCGAGGGCTACGCCGAAGGAGGCGGAGAATACCATCAGCCCCACCGCGTCGTCAATAGCCACCACCAGCAGCAGCAGCCGGGTCATGGGGCCGTCCGCCTTGTACTGGCGCACCACCATCAGCGTAGCGGCGGGAGCGGTGGCAGCGGCCACGGCGCCGAGGGTGATGGCGGAGGAGAGGGAGATCACCTCAGGCTTGAGGAAATGGAGAGCCACAAGGGCAATATCCACCACAACAGTGGTAATCAGCGCTTGAAAGATCCCCACCACAATAGCTTGGCGGCCCATCTGGCGCAGCTGAGTCAGACGGAACTCGTTGCCGATGGTGAAGGCGATAAAGCCCAGGGCTACATTGGAGATGACGTCTAAATCCGCCACCGCGTCCAGGCTGATAAAGCCCAGACCGGATATGCCCAGCGCCCCCACGCAGAAGGGGCCGAGGAGCAGTCCGGTGATCAGATAGGCGGTGACAGCGGGGAGGTTCAGCTTCTTCGCCACCCGGGACATCAAAAGTCCGCCAATCAGAGAGATCGACAAACACAACAGCACTTCCATTTTATACTCCCTCTTCCTTACTTTTTTGCTTGTCAAAAAAGCCTTCTGTTGAACCGTCTGTACGATAGCACCGCGCCCTGCTCCAGTCAATGGAGAAAGCCACAAAAAGTGGAAAAAACTTAACGAAAAATTTATGTAACACCGCGCAAAAGGCCCCGTTCCTGCAGAACGGGGCCTTTTGACAGGTCAAATTCATGGAAAAGGGCGTCTCAGCGCATCATGTACAGCACCTTGGCGGCCTGGGCACGGGTCATGTAGCCGTTGGGGTTCAGCAGGCCGTCGCTGCCAGTGAGGATCCCCTGGGCCACCATGGTCTGCACGTGGGAAAGGGCCCAGCTGGGCACGTCGGCGCTGTCGGAGAACTGGTCGATGGAGGCGCTCTCATAGCCTTTTTCCTGCAGCCGGCCCAGCATAGTGATGGCCTGGGCCCGGGTGATGGTGTCCTTAGGGGAGAAGTAGACCTTGCCGTCGGATGTGCCGTTGCCGTTCATAATGCCGAGGGCGTACATGGCCTTGGCCGCGGGGAGGGCCCACGCGTCGATGCTGTCGAGGTCCGCAAAGGGTACCGTTAAATCCTGATAGTCCGCCTCGTCCAGTCCCAGGTAGCGGAACACCATTACGGCGAACTCCGCCCGGGTCATGTTGTTGTCCGGTTTGACCATAAACTGGCCGTTCTCCTCATAGCCGGTGATGATTCCCTGATCGTAGAAGTATTCAATAAAGGAGGCCGCCCAGTGGGGGGTGCCGTCAGGGTTGACATTGTCCGTGAAGGGGCTCTCTCCCTCCGTTGTGGCCTCTATATCCCAGGAGGTGCGGCTGCGGTTGCCGCTGGCGTCCCACGCGGTCAAGGAGATCCGGTGGGCCTTCCCGTCGGAGAGGAGGGTGGAGAGGTCGGCGCTGATGGTGCCGGAGGCGCTGTCTACGGTAAAGGCTGCATCGACGCCGTCACAGGTGAGAGACAGGCGGTCGGCGCCCAAATAGCCGTCCACCGCGTCCTGGGCCGTGCCGGTGAGGATACCGTTCTCCAAAGCCGCATGGATTACCGGGGCGGTATTGTCTACGATGCTCCCGTAGGAGGCCACAAACTGGTCGAGGTAGATGGTCCCCTCCGCCGTGTCGCCGCTGATGACCAGAGCGCTGATGGTAGTACAGGTGGAGGGAAGGGTCAGAGAGATCTGCTTCCAGCCGGTGAAGTCGAGGGTGGTCAGAGGCGTGGTGACGCCGCTGTTGTCGTAGAGGGAAAGGGTGTTGCCGCTGCCGTCCCCGTAGACGGAGAAGGTGAGGTAGTTATACCCCGAGGCGGGGGTCAGCCCCAGCTCCACGGCGGAGCCGGATTCATCGAGGGCATAGTCGATCCGCAGCGCGCTGCTGCCGTAGCGGACGTAGTCGCCGCCGGTCACCTGACTTAAGGTGACGCCGTAGCCATCATAGCCGCTGATGTCGCCCTCAAAGTCCTCCAAGGTCTGGAGGGCCTTGGTGGTCACCGTGACGGGGATGGTGACGGAGACGTCGTTCTTCGAGAGGGTCAGCGTGCCGCTGCCGCTGAGCTGGGCGGCGGTAAAGACGCCGTTTTCATCCACCGTGCCGATGCCGTCACTTACCGTCCAGGTAAAGTCGGTATCCGCGCTGGTCAGCTGCAGGTGGTTGTAGTAGGCGGAGGCGGTCAGGTCCACACTGCCTCCGGGCTGGACGGACAGGGAGGTGATCTCGGTGCTGCCGTTCAGCAGGCACAGCTCGTCCGGACGGTCAACCACCTCTACATCCAGCGAGGCGGACTCCCTACCGGCGCTGGCGGTGATGCGCACCGTGCCGCCCTCCTCTGGGGCCGTAAAGGTATAGCCGGAGACGGTTCCCGCCTCGGCGGAGAGCTCCACCTCCTCAGACATGGGATAGTAGCCCGTATCCAGCAGGGCTGTCCGCAGGGTTACGGTGCTGCCGGCGAGGACATAGGGATTTTCGATGTCGAGATAGACCTGGTCCGCCCGGCCGGTGGCCTCCTCGTTGGAGACAAGAAACAGGGCGTTGGTTACCGCCCGCTCACTGTTGTCCGAGGGGAGGTTGAGCAGGGAGACGGAGGAATCGTCAGGCAAGGTGGCCACGGCGGTGGTGGAGCCGCCGCCGTCAAAGCAGATGGCCGTCTCGCAGCCCAGCTCCTCCATGCGCTGGGCGAGAACATTGAGGGAGCTGCCGATGGAATAACCGCTCCGCCGCCCGTCCACGGCGTAAATTACCACTTCACCGTCGGCCGTGACGCCGATGGCGGTGCGGGGTGCGCTGGTGGTGCCGAGGTTTGTCTTGGCCTGACCGTCCTCTACCAGCAGGTACAGTCCGCCTACGCCCTCCACCACCTCATTCCACTCCTCATCTCTGGCGGTAATGGTGAGGGCGAAGAGATCCCCCTCCGCCATATTCCGCAGGATGTCCAGTTCAGTGGAGGAGGCCTTGGCGTTGACCGAAAGTACAAGCTGCCCCTCCGCTACGGGGGTGGCCCCGGAAGTGCGCTCCGTGATGCTGACCACCTGATAGAGGGCAGATTCCCCGATCATGGGGGTGGAGTTGACCGTTTCCGGCAGCGTAAGGTCCTCCAGCGCCTCCCGGCGCTGGGATGTACTGAGCTCCTCCACCGTGATGGAGAGGGAGGCCGCCATCTCCTCCAATGCCGCAGTCTCCAAAATTTCGGCAACCTCCTCTGCGGTCACCGGCTCTAAAACCACATCGATACCGGCCTCAGTAGTGCCGGTGGTGTGGGCTGCATTGAAGTCGTAGGTATAGGCGTAGATGCCGCCGGAGGAGCTGCGGGCCTTGTTCAGCCCGGCAATCGAAAAGCTGCTGCCGCCGTTTACGCTGCCGGAGAGACTCAGCCCCGGGGAGCCGATGACAGCGGAGCCGTCGGCCTTAAAGCCCACGGCGTAGTTCCCGCCGTCACTGCTGATCAGTGCGCCGTCGGAGATGAGAAGGCCGGTGGGGGTGCCGTTGCTGTCAAAGAAGTCGGCATTAAAGCCGGCGAGAACCCGGTACCCTGAGGATTCCAGGGTCTGCGCGGCGGACATCACCGTAGACCGATTGGTTACATAGCCGCCGAAGGAGACCATGGGCGTGGCGCCGCCTCCCGGCGTATAGGTCACATAAAATTCCTGACGCAGGTCGGAATAGTAGTTGCTCCAATAGATCTCGCTATGTAGGTCGACACCCTCCTGAAGAGGAATCTCCCGCTGGACCAGCTGTTCCCCATAGGCGTCGGAGTAGGCGCCGGAGGCTATAGGGGGAAGTGCTGATACCAGCAGCAGCACAGCGAGCAGCATAGACAAGGGTTTTCGCAGGTTCTTCATAGTGATCTCCTTCGCATTTCATCGGAAGCTGAGCAGGGACGCCCCTCCAAGTAAACATAACAACAGAGACACTATACCATTTTTCAAGAGAAAAGTAAACAGAAAAAAGGCGGAAGCCGCCGGAAATCCCATACCGCTTCCGCCTCCCTTCTTCCCCTTGCGCCGCGGTACAGCATCTGGTATAGTGGAGGCAGATTGAACAAGGGAGGACCGACTATGAAAACCATACACGATTTCCCCCGGGCGGCGCTGGGCATCACCCCCACGCCGCTGCACAAGCTGGAGAACCTGAGCCGGCGGTACGGCAAAAACCTCTACATCAAGCGGGACGACATGACCGGCGTGGGCTTAGGCGGCAACAAGGTGCGCAAGCTGGAGTACCTTTTAGCGGACGCCCAAGCCAAGGGGGCGGATGTGGTCTTTACCACCGGCGGCGCCCAGTCCAACCACGCCATGCTCACCGCCGCCTGCTGCAATAAGCTGGGCATGCGGGCCGTTCTGCTTCTGAAAAAACGGGGGGTGACTGAGACCAAGGGCAACCTGATTTTGGACCATCTATTGGGCGCCGAGGTACACTTTATCGATACCGACAGCTACGACCAGGTCTATGCCGAAATGCGCCGGATGGGCGATGAACTGCAGGCAGAGGGCCACACTCCCTACTACATCCCCGTAGGCGGGTCCACGGCCCTTGGCGCCTTGGGCTATGTGGCCGCCATGGAGGAGACCTACGCCCAGAGCAAAGAGATGGGGGTGCGCTTTGACCACACCGTCTGCGTCTGCGGCTCCGGCGGCACCACGGCGGGGACGGCTGTGGGTACCAAGCTCTACTCCCCGGGCACCAAGGTGCTGGGCATCGCCGTGGACGACGACCCCTTTGAGGAGATCGTCCCCCGCCTGATGGAGGAGACTCTCGGCCTCTTGGAGAGCCCTCTGACGGTGGAGAAAGGGGATGTAGATATTCTCTTCCACGTGGGGGCGGGCTACGGCCTCGCCGGCGTGGAGGATACCGCCGCCGTGAAGGAGATGGCCCAAAGCGAGGGAATCTTTTTGGACCCTGTCTACACCGGAAAGGCCTTCGCCCTCTTCCTGGAGCTCCTCAGAAAGGGCTATTTTGACGGGGAGGAGAACATCCTCTTCCTCCACAGCGGCGGCGCCGGCGGCCTGTTCGCCGTGGAACTGCCGGAGTAAGTGACAGATAAAAGGAACCAGCCCAGCGGAGAACAACAGAACAAAGGCGTCAGGCATGTTAACCTGACGCCTTTGTTTTTGAAAAATGACAGCCCTCAGTCCCCAAAGACGGTGCCTGTGTCCCGGGCGGTCTGGATGAGGGGATGGTCCACCGGCAGGAACTTGGTCTTGCTGGCGGCCTCCTCCAGAGGGACATAGATGATCTGATTGCCCTCGATGCCCACCATGTAGCCGTACTTCTGCTCCATGATCAGCCGGGCCGCTGCGGTGCCGAAGCGGGTGGCTAAAACCCGATCGTAGGGGCAGGCCGGACCGCCCCGCTGATAGTGTCCGGGAACGGTGACCCGGGCCTCCTGTCCGGTAATTTTCTCCAGCTGGGCGGCGATGTCGTAGGAGATGGTGGAGTAGGGGTTGGCCTCCTTCTTCCGCCGCCGCTCCTCCTCGGAGAGGATTTTGTCGTCCTTGGAGATGGCCCCCTCGGCCACCGCCACAATGGAGAAGGTACGCCCCGTCTTCTTCCGGGCCTCGATGACCTCGGCCACCTTCTCGATGTCGTAGGGGATCTCGGGAATCAAAATCACGTCGGCGCCGCCGGCGATCCCGGCGGTGAGGGTCAGCCAGCCGGCGTCCCGGCCCATGACCTCCACCAAGAAGATCCGGCTGTGGGCCAGGGCGGTGGTGTGAATATAGTCGATGACATTGGTGGCGATATCCGCCGCGGACTGGAAGCCAAAGGTCTCCTCCGTGCCGTAGATGTCGTTGTCAATGGTCTTAGGCAGGGTAATCACGTTCATCCCCGCATCCTGCAGGAGCTTGGCGCTCTTTTGGGTGCCGTTGCCGCCTAAAACCACCAGACAGTCCAGATTCAGGCGGTTGTATGTATCCAGCATCTGGGGCATGACATCGTTGCCGTCCTTGTCCACGATGGCCTTGCCGGGAATGTAGGGCTGGCGGGAGGTGCCGAGAATGGTGCCGCCGGTGGCGATGATGCCGGAGAAGTCCTTGGGCTCCATAAATTTGTAGTCCCGCTCAATCAGTCCCCGGTAGCCGTCGTACATCCCGAAGATCTCGATGTTGTCCACATACTGGAACAGGGCCTTCCCTACGCCGCGGATAGCGGCGTTGAGCCCCTGACAGTCGCCGCCGCTGGTAACGAGGCCGATCCTTGTCTTTCTTTTCATATTCTTATAGCTCCTTTTGAAAAATCCCTGTTGGGAAAACTCCTCAAGCAGCAATATACCGCATTTTTCATGAAAAATCAATCGCTGCAAAGCAATGTCAAACAGCTTTCTTCAGCCGTGCTCCCTGCAGGCGGGGACGCGGCTGAGGAGCACTTCCCAAAATTTTTCTTGCTAATTGGTGATCTATGCACAAAAAGGGAAGAAAAGATTGCTTTTCCTCCATTATTATCACGGTTTTGCCACTTAACTTCCCTTGTTGCCTTGACAAAGCGGTGTGGAGTCCCTATAATTTATGTCGACATAGACAGGGATTTTCCCGCTTTGTCTTCAGAAGGAAAAGCGATTTTGCCGGGCGGGCATGGAGGCGTTCCGGCAGCGTGCATACAGACGTGATTTGAGGCGCGTCTGAAAACGAGAAAAGGAAAGGAAGAATTGCCATGATCTATTCTACCGAAGTGCAGAACATGTGTCCCGTCGCCAAGGGCGCCTATCACGGCCCCGCTCCCATTCCCGAGGAGGGCAAGTGGGTTCAGGCCAAGCAGATCGAGGACATCAGCGGCTTCACCCACGGCGTGGGCTGGTGCGCTCCCCAGCAGGGGGCCTGCAAGCTGACGCTGAACGTGAAGAACGGCGTCATCGAGGAGGCTCTGGTGGAGACCCTGGGCTGCTCCGGCATGACCCATTCCGCCGCCATGGCCAGCGAGATCCTCATCGGCAAGACCATCCTCGAGGCGCTGAACACCGACCTTGTGTGCGACGCCATCAACACCGCCATGCGGGAGCTGTTTCTGCAGATCGTCTATGGCCGCACCCAGTCCGCCTTTTCTGAGGACGGCCTGGCCGTGGGCGCCAGTTTAGAGGACCTGGGTAAGGGCCTGCGCTCTCAGGTGGGCACCATGTTTGCCACCAAGGCCAAGGGCCCCCGCTACTTAGAGATGGCTGAGGGCTACTGCACCCGCATCGCCTTGAACAAGGACGACGAGATCATCGGCTATGAGTTTGTCAACCTCGGCAAGATGATGGACGCCATCAAAGGCGGCATGGACGCCAACGAAGCCCTGGAGAAGGCCAAGGGCCGCTACGGCCAGTTTGACAGCGCCGCCAAGTACATCGACCCCCGCCACGAGTAATTGAGAGGAGGACAAAAAATATGGCTCTGTTTGAAAGCTACGAGAGAAGAATTGACAAGATTAACGGTGTCCTCGCTCAGTATGGAATTTCCTCTGTGGAGGAGTGCCGCAAGATCTGCCAGGACAAGGGCTTTGACCCCTATGAGATCGTCAAGGGCATCCAGCCCATCTGCTTTGAAAACGCCTGCTGGGCCTACTGCGTAGGCGCGGCCATCGCGCTGAAGAAGGGCGTCAAGACCGCTGCCGAGGCGGCCAAGTGCATCGGTGAAGGCCTGCAGGCTTTCTGCATTCCCGGCTCCGTGGCGGATCAGCGTCAGGTGGGCCTGGGCCACGGCAACCTGGGCGCCATGCTGCTGGATGAAAAGACCGAGTGCTTTGCCTTCCTGGCCGGCCACGAGTCCTTCGCCGCCGCCGAGGGCGCCATCGGTATCGCCCGCAACGCCAACAAGGTCCGCAAGAACCCCCTGCGGGTGATCCTCAACGGCCTGGGCAAGGATGCTGCCATGATTATCAGCCGCATCAACGGCTTCACCTATGTGCAGACCAAGTATGATTACCTGTCTGCCGACGTGAAGCAGGATCATGCCCTGACCGTTGTGAACGAAACCAAGTATTCCGATGGCGAGCGTTCCAAGGTTCGCTGCTACGGCGCGGACGACGTGCGTGAGGGCGTGGCCATCATGTGGCACGAGGGCGTGGATGTGTCCATCACCGGCAACTCCACCAACCCCACCCGTTTCCAGCATCCCGTGGCCGGCACCTACAAGAAGGAGTGCTGGGAAGCCGGGAAGCATTACTTCTCCGTGGCTTCCGGCGGTGGCACGGGCCGCACGCTGCAT
>CAJFUI010000075.1 GCA_904420145.1 uncultured Oscillospiraceae bacterium | reverse complement strand
CCGCTTAGGCGGGGCGCTCCTCCGTTTTTCTTTTTCCTTAGATTTTTCGTATTCTTGGCAGAGAGGCCGTCACTGTCCGCGGCGCAGCTCCTCCTCCACCATGCGCAGCTGCTCCACCGTATTGACACCAATCAGCTCGGCATCCCGGCAGGCGCAGCAGGCGCCGATCCGCCCGCCCTCCTGCCGGAGAATAGCGGGCACATCCGTCAAATAGTACTCCTGCTGGGCGTTGTTGTTGTTCAGCTTTCCAAGGGCGGCAAAGAGCTTTTTGCAGTCAAAGACGTAGACGCCCACGTTCAGCTCCCTGATCTTCCGCTGCTCCGCGGTACAGTCCCGCTCCTCCACCACGCTGAGGAAAGCGCCGTCCTCCCCCCGGAGAATCCGGCCGTAGGGCAGGTCCCAGGGACACGTCCCGGTGAGCAGCGTGCACACATTTCCCTCCCGCTCATGGGCGGAGAGCAGATTTTCATAGGTGCTGCGCTTGAGCAGAGGCATGTCCCCGTAGCAGACCAGCACCGGACCGTCGTAGTCGCCGATGGCGTCCTTTGCCACCGCCACCGCGTGGCCGGTGCCCAGCTGGGGCTCCTGCACCGCGTGGGGATAGTCGCCGAACACCCTCAAAACATCCTCCCGGTGGTAGCCCACCACCAGCACCGTGTCCTTTTTTTCCAAGAAGGATAAATTGGACAGCACATAGTGCAGCAGCGGCTTTCCGTTTGCCTCCCGCATTACCTTCGGCAGGGTGATTCCCTCCGTCTGCAGCCGGGTCCCCTTGCCTGCGGCCAGAACAATCGCTTTTCCCATTGGTTATCCTCCCGTAGTGTTTTGGTGGTTTCAGTATATACACAACAGCGGGAAAACGCAAGGGCAAATGGAGAAATCCGCAGTGTCCCCGCTTCTCCCCAGACTTATCCGTCAGCAAAAGGGCCGGCGCACCGCAAGTGCGCCGGCCTCGCTGCAAGAGCACCGTATGGGACGTCAGAGCCTTTTATGGCTGCTGCCTATACTTTTCATAGTCAAAGTCCTTGGCCGCCGTGGCGCTGTCCCGGTGGAGCATAGACTCCATGACCTTGATATCGCTGGCCACATCCATGACATCCGCAGTATAGAGCTGGTCCAGCTGATGGGCAAAGCCCTCCACAATACTGTCCATGGTCTCCTCGATCCGCCGCTTGGCGGTACGCAGATTCTCCCCCTCCACACCGGTCTCCTCAAAGTCCGCATAGGCGTCCAAAAGCTTCTGGGTAGTGGGCAGATAGTAGTCAAAGAAAGTGTTCATCTTCGCCCGCTTCTCCGGATGCTCCGCCACCTCCTTGAGAATCTGGGAGGTGATCTGCTCCAAGCGGTCGATCTTGGCGGAGAGCTCCTCCCCAGCGATCCGGTCATTAGCCCGGCGGATATTGCGCAGGATATGGGCGTAATCCGGCTCCCCGGCGGGCTTTGCCTCGGCAGTCTCCTCGGCGGCTGTTTTTCTCTCGCCCTCCTCCCGCTTCTTATCCTTGCGGACCTGCTCCAGGTCGGCGCCGAAGCGGAGGAAATAGCCCAGGTCCAAGTCGAGATAGGCGTCCTCCCCTAAGAAGCCCTTGTCGATCATTTTTTCAAGGTCTCCCACCGCCTGCTCATAGCTGCGGCCTACCCGCTTAGCGATCAGGCGGATATCCAGAGAATCCGCGCCGCCGATGGCCGCGGTATATTTCCTGGCGCGGCGGGAGAAGCGGGAGAGGTAGACGCCCCGCCCCAGCAGAACGCCGCCAGCTGCCAGCACGTTCAGGCCTAAAATCAGCTCCTCAATGCTGTAGCGCAGGGTCTCCAGCCAGATCAGATCGTCGATGGGCTCCGACAAAATCAGCATGCCCAGGACCATGAGGATGGCGCCGGCCACCTGAAACTTCTTTCCGCCATCCTTTTGAAGCGGTTTTGCTTGGGCAGTGCCCCTCGCCTGCGTCTGGGAGGAAGATCCGTCTGGTGCTCCGGCGGACTTCGTCCCGGCGCCTTTCCCCCGCTGGGCGGCGCCGGTCCCGGCACCCGCATTCTGCAGAACGCTGTCAATGGCGCTGTCCATCCGCTCCTGCGCCTGACGGATCTTATCCTCCGGGCTCTGGCCGTTCCTGTTGTCTGAAAGCCACCGGTAGCCAAGATACAGCAGTGCGATAGGCCACAGGCCCATCACAAACAGGATGATGACAACAACCCAGTTGACAGAGTCGTCCTTCCCCTTCTTCCGGGGCGGCCGCGGGCCGTTGGACCCCCTGTAGTTCGATTCCGGCATTTACGGTTCCCCTCTTTTCTTCAGCTTGGTCTTTCGGCCCTTTTCATCCACCAGGTAGGTGCTGTCCAGCTGGCTCTGCAGATTGCCCAAAACGGAGTTGATATACTCCCGCCGCAGCGCGGCCCGCTCCGCCTGCTCCTCCGGCGTCAAAGGGCCGGCCTTCGCTTTATGGGATAGCTCGTTGATGCGGTCGATCTTTTTTGGATCCATGGTTCTCTCCTTCCTTGCAGAGGGGATTGCCCTTACAAATACCGTTTAATCACGATGGCGGTACGGCCCTTGCGGGAGAGTCCCCCCACCTCGGCCAGCTCAAATTTTCCATAGCCCCGGGCAGTGACCACGTCCCCTGCGGCAACCGGGCGGTCCGGCTTGAGACAATCCACGTGGTTGAGCTGCACCCTTCCCGCCGCGATCAGCTCATAGGCCTTGGTGCGGCTGAGAGAGAAACCGGAGGCGGTTACCGCGTCCAAGCGCAGGGTCATCACCGTGTCCCGGATCTCCCGCACCTTCTGCTCAGGCACCACCAGGGCCGAGAGGGGAATCTCCTCCGCCGACAGGCGGACGCGGCCCGCGCTGTCCCAGCTTTGCAGCAGAAAAGGCAGAATATCCGCCGTCACCAGTACATCGCAGCTCTCCGGAGAGATCAGGATATCCCCCACCTTCTCCCGGACAATGCCAAGGCCCATGAGACTGCCGAGGCAATCCCGGTGGGTGGGGGGCTTATCTCCACGGAAGGACGCCCGCAGGCAGGCGATGACGCCCATATCCTCCTCCGCCCAGTCGGGCAGAAACTGCAGAAGCTTACGCGCGGCGCCCTCATAGCCGCCGTTCCACACATAGCCGGCGTGAATTCCCGCCGCGCTCAGCAGCCGCCCTGCCGCCGCCTGCTCCCCCTCAGAGAGAAAGCCTGTGGCCGTGGGAATATTGCGCCGCTCCATCTGCTCATATTTGTCCAGCACTCTTGCCAGCAGCACTCGCTCCTCCGCCGAAGAGGCGGCGCGGTTCAACAGCGTCCCCTTATCCATGGAGGTTCTGGGTGTTGTAGAGTTGGGCGTAGTCGCCGTTTTTCGCCAGCAGCTCCCCGTGGGTGCCCTCCTCAGTAATGACGCCGTCCCGTACCACTAAGATACGGTTGGCCGAGCGCACTGTTGACAGGCGGTGGGCGATAATCATCGTGGTCCGCCCCTTGGCCAGCTCATCGAAGGCGTGCTGGATCTTGGCCTCCGTGACGCTGTCCAAGGCTGAGGTGGCCTCATCCAAAATCAGCACAGGGGGGTTCTTCAGGAAGATCCGGGCGATAGCGATGCGCTGCTTCTGACCGCCGGAGAGGAGGGAGCCCCGCTCGCCCACATAGGTGTTGAAGCCGTCCGGCATGGCCATGATGTCGTCGTAAATCTCCGCCCGGCGGGCCGCCGCAATCACATCATCCACGCTGGCGCCGGGGCGGCCGTACCGAATGTTCTCCATGATGCTGGCAGCGAACAGGAACACGTCCTGCTGCACCACGCCGATGTTGCGCCGGAGGCTGCGCTGGGTTACATCCCGCACATCCAGTCCGTCAATGGTCACCCGCCCCTCCGACACGTCGTAGAAGCGGGGAATCAGATTGCACAGGGTGCTCTTTCCACCGCCGGAGGGGCCTACCACGGCGATGGTCTCCCCGGCGTTGACGTGGAGGTTGATGTGGTGGAGCACCTCCGTGTCGTCCCGCTCGTAGGAGAAGCTCACATCCTCCATGGCGATCTCACCCCGGACGTTTTTCAGCTCCACCGCGTCGGGCTTGTCCTTCAGATCCGGTTCAATGCGCATCAGCTCAATAAAGCGGTGGAGGCCGGCAAAGCCGTTGGCAAAGAGCTCGTTGAAATTAGCCATCTTCCGCATGGGATTGATGAAGGTGCTGATGTAGAGGTTAAACGTAATTAAATCCACATAGCTCATCTCGCCCCGCATGATGTAGATTCCGCCCACCGCAATCACGGCTAAGGGCAGCACGCACATGAAAAACTCCATAGAGGCGTTGAAGCGGCCCATGGCCTTGTGGAAGTTGCGCTTGGAATTTTTGAACTGTTCATTGGCGCTGTTGAACTTGGCAGCCTCGGCGTTCTCATTGGAGAATGCCTTGGCGGTTCGCATGCCGGACAGGCTGGACTCAATGTCCGCATTGATGCCGGCCATGGTCTGCTTGACCACCCGGGAGGCTGAGCGCATGGCGGTGCGGTTGACAATGCATACCACAATAAAGATGGGGATCAAAATCATAACCACCAGCGCCAACTGCCAGCGGATGGTAAACATGACCGCAATCGCCCCGATCACAGTGACCAAGGAAATAAAGAGGTCCTCTGGGCCGTGGTGGGCCAGCTCGGTAATGTCAAACAGCTCCGCCGTCATCCGACTCATCAGGTGGCCGGTGCGGTTCTTGTCATAGAAGCCGAAGGACAGCGTCTGAATATGGGCAAACAGATCTTTACGGATGTCTGCCTCCACCCGAATGCCGAAGGTGTGTCCCCAGTAGCAGACCACATACTGCAGCAGGGAACGGACTACATAGGCTGCTAAAAACAGCACCATAATGGTAAAAAAAGTGGTATAGAGCTTATTAGGCAGCAGCTCATACATACAGAGCCGCGACACATAGGGGAACGCAAGGTCGATCATAGACATGCAGAAAGCACAGCTCATATCCAGCAGAAAGAGCTTTTTATGGGGCTTAAAATAGCTGAGAAAAATACGCAGCGTGCTCTTCGTCTGGAAATCGCGGGTAGTCATGTCTGTTTTCCTCCTTCTCCATCCTTACCATGAATCGAAACATGGTCTTCGCCGGTGCTATTCTATCATAGGCTTTTGGGTTTCGCAACCGGGAAAAACCCTCCGGAATATGGTCTCCGGAGGGTTTCTTTCCTGTTTTCTTATCTTCTCTTTTTATGAGACACGGACAATGCAGGTAGCTGTCTGGCTGCCGCAGGAAGCAGTAATGGTGCAGGTACCGCTTCCTACCCGTGTGACCGTTCCATTGGCGTCCACCGTAGCAACACTGGTATCGCTGCTGCTCCAGCTGACGGTTCCGCTGGCACCGCTGGCTGTAATAGTATAGGTGGGGTAGGTACTGTTCAGCGTGAAATCCTCCCGGCTGAGGGTCAGAGTGCCGCCAGAGGTCGTGGTTCCGCCTTCGCCGCCGCTTGAAGAAACGCCCCGCACCCGTACGGTACAGGTGGCTGTCGTATACCCGTCGCTTACTGTTACGGTGGCTGTCCCGTTGCCTACCGCTGTGACCCAGCCATCTGAGGCAACAGTGGCCACCTGCGTATTGTCAATGCTGTATGTATAGCTGCCAGAACCGCCCGAAGCGGTGAGCTGGGCTCTCTCCCCTGCGCTGAAGAGTGTAAAATCATTGCTGCTCAGGGTGACTGGCGTCTCAGGAGGTTCCTCCTGGGAGGGTGTCTCCGACTCATTATTAGGGTCATCGATCGTTGGCATCTGGGGGTCATCTGTACCGCTTCCGGTGTTGTCAGGATCGGTGACAGAAGCTCCACCATTCTCGTCTTCTGGCAAATTGGCCTCCCGCATTCCCAAAGCTGCGGCGATATTATCCCCCCAGAGAGAGAAAATACCCCAGCCGGCAAGAATCAGCACAGCAACCAACAGCAGAACGCCTGCAGCGTGGCTGCCCCGTTTGTTGCGGAAGTCCTTTGCGTGGCGATGGATCGGCTTTCCCCGCCGGATGGATTCCTCCTCCTCGCAAAAAGGACAGGTGCGATAGGTGGTGGAATACATCTCTCCGCACACATCGCATTTTCGCATATCCATATATCTGCACCTCCCGCAGTTATTCCTTCACTTTACATAATATCGAATCACCGCTCTCGCGTCAATGCTTCTTTTGGAAACTTTCCCGAAATTTATACAAATTTCTTTCTGACGCCCCAAGCCATAATGGAGCAGGAATTCCTGTAATTCTGTATAACGGCAAAATTTCTCCCTGCCTTGCCATTTTTTCTCAACAGCTACCTAATGGCTACCCGGACGGAGGCGTTGGGGCACAAGGGATTGGTGGATTTTTTCGGGCGGATTTTGACCGATTCTGCTACCCGCGGTGCTACCCGGCGTAGTTTTACAGCTGAGCTTTTCTCCTGTTTTCAATAGAGTTCGTTATCAATTCTCACAAACCTAAGGGGCGATAATACCCCTCTTACAGCTAACTTTTTCGATGGTGAAAGCAAGGAAAATTAGTT
>CAJFUI010000074.1 GCA_904420145.1 uncultured Oscillospiraceae bacterium | reverse complement strand
TTCTTAATAATGTGGGCCACCAGGCGGAGGTTTCGTTCGATGAGGATATTGCGGGCCTCCATATCCCCCTCCGCATAGCGCTGAAGGTACTTCCGCTCCTCCTCCGCCGTGAGGGGTTTGGGGAAGGAACTGATATTCCCCGCTAAATGGAGAGAAAGAAAAAGGCTGCTGCGCAGCAGCAGCATCGCCGTTGTAAACATTTCATCACCTCTTCCGTCCATTTTTATGAGGGAAGAGACTGTCCCTATACGGGAAATCCACGGTATGGCGGCGTATTTTTCTCCCTGGGCCATAGCCATGGCGGGAAGTTTTTGCTATAATACTCCCAAGGAAATCTGCCGCTGCAGTAGGAGGAGCGATATGAAACGATACATCATGGCGCTGGACGCGGGCACCACAAGCAACCGCTGTATTCTCTTTGACGAGCACGGCAGCGTGTGCAGCTCGGCGCAGAAAGAGTTTACCCAGATCTTCCCCCAGCCCGGCTGGGTGGAACACGACGCCCAGGAGATCTGGGCTACCCAGTTAGGCGTGGCGGTGGAGGCCATGGGAAAGGCCGGCGTTACCGCGGAAAACATCGCGGCCATCGGCATCACCAACCAGCGGGAGACCACCATCGTCTGGGACAGATCCACCGGGGAGCCGGTGTACAACGCCATCGTCTGGCAGTGCCGCCGCACCAGCGTCTACTGCGACTCCCTGAAGGAGCGGGGGCTGACGGAGCTCTTCCGCGCCAAAACCGGACTTGTCATCGATGCCTACTTCTCCGGCACCAAGCTGCGCTGGATCTTGGAGAATGTTCCCGGCGCCAGAGAGCGGGCGGAGCGTGGGGAGCTCCTCTTCGGCACGGTGGAGACCTACCTCATCTGGAAGTTTACCGGCGGAAGGGTCCATGTCACCGACTACTCCAACGCCTCCCGCACCATGCTCTTCAACATCAACACCCTCCAGTGGGATGAGGAGATTCTCGCCGAACTGAACATCCCCCGGTGCATGCTCCCCACGGTCATGCCCAGCAGCTGCGTCTATGGAGAGACGGATCCCAGCTTCTTCGGCCGACCCATCCCCATCGCCGGCGCCGCGGGGGATCAGCAGGCGGCCCTCTTCGGCCAGACCTGCTTTGCCCCCGGCGAGGCCAAAAACACCTATGGTACTGGCTGCTTTCTGCTGATGAACACAGGCAAGACCCCTGTCTTTTCTAAGAACGGACTGGTGACCACCATCGCCTGGGGCTTAGACGGGGCCGTCACCTACGCCCTTGAGGGCTCCATCTTTGTGGCGGGTGCCGCCATCCAGTGGCTGCGGGACGAGCTCAGGCTGGTGGATTCCGCAGCGGACACCGAGTACCACGCCGCCAAGGTCCAAGACACCAACGGCTGCTATGTGGTTCCCGCCTTCACCGGCCTCGGCGCCCCCCACTGGGACCAGTATGCCCGTGGCGTAATCGTGGGGCTGACCCGGGGCGTCAACAAGAACCACATCATCCGGGCCACCTTAGAGTCCATCGCCTATCAGGTCAACGACGTCTTGGATGCCATGCGCTCCGACAGCGGCATCGCTCTGAGCGCGCTGAAGGTAGACGGCGGCGCCAGCGCCAACAATTTGCTGATGCAGCTGCAGGCGGACATTATCCAAGCGCCGGTGAACCGTCCTTGCTGTGTGGAGACCACCGCCATGGGCGCCGCCTATTTGGCGGGATTGGCTGTGGGCTATTGGAACAGCAAGGAGGATGTACGGAAAAACTGGTCCATTGACCGTACCTTCCTCCCGGCCATCGATCCCAAGGTGCGGGAGGAGAAGCTTGCCGGCTGGAACCGGGCGGTCCAGTGCTCCTACGGCTGGGCCCGGGTGGAATAGGGTCCGCCGGAATAATGCCGTTTCGTGCAGAACTTCATAGGCTAAAAGCGCATCATGAACACAGGCAAAAGCCGGAGCGCATGAAGCTTTTGTGCATGTGAGCCGTCCCGGCTCACGCGCTTTTGATTTCATGGCCATGTGCCGCTTTCAGCGGCACATGGCCAATTTTTCTGTGCTTTTAGATAGCAAAAAGCAGCTGCAGCATGTAACCCGCATGCTGCAGCTGCTTCTATTTTGGCTGCGGCTTTTTCTGTCAGTTCTTGGCAAAATCGGCGCCAAAGGACCTGCACTCCGCTAAGGCGGCGTCATCGGGGGTCTCGTTGACGATCAGCCCCTCCCCGCGGAAGAGGTCCGCCCCGGCCTTTTTTACCCGCTCCTGCCAGTCCCGCATCCACTGGCCGTCCCCCCAGCCATAGGAACCAAAGAGGGCCACCTTTTTTCCCGCTATCTTTCCCTCGATCCCGGCAAAGAAGGGCTCAAACTCGCTCTCCTCCAGCACCTCGTCCCCCATAGCCGGGCAGCCGAGAACCAGCAAATCGGCGGAGAGCAGGGCAGCAGCATCTGCGTCGGAGACGCTCCGGAGCGTCACCTGGGCGCCGGCCTCCTTTCCCCCCTCGGCGATGGCCTGCGCCATGGCCTCGGTATTGCCGCTCATGGACCAGTAGACAACATACATATTGGGCATACAACTTTCCTCCGTTTATTCTGTCAGAAAAATTACCGCTGGCGCGGCAGCTTTCAAGAAGCTCGAAACAGCTCTGTGATCCGTTTTCCCCCGTGGACATGGCGGCAGATCGCCGCCCGGCAGCGGTCACAGCGGTCAAAATATTGCTGGGCGGCTTCCGCGTCGGCATAGACCTTCCACCGGCCGCAGAGCTTGTAGTTTTGCCCCTTATTTTTGCAGAATCCCTCCACATCCGCCGGAGGATAGCCCAAAAAGAGGCCGATCTCGTGGGGAAAGCTCTCCCCCTGCAGCCGCGTCATTAGATGGGACAGCAGCTCCTCCACCGTCCCCTCCGGCGGATAGCCTGCCGAAAGAAGCATCTGCCGCACGGCGGCGCACGCAAGGCATCGCTCCAAGCATTTGGCGCGGTACACCAGCAGCAGCTGCCGCCGGCCCTGCCGCAGTACCCGGAGCTGGACGCCGCACGCCGCCAAGGCGCTCTGGTACTCCCGCATCTCCTCCATGGCCGTCAGCGGCCATGAGAACAGGTCCGCCGGCTTGATTCCCGCTAAGGCGGGGGCACAGTGGTAGGCCAGCGCCCAGTCAAAGGTCGTTGCGATCTGCTCCATCTTTCTGTCCTCCCGTCGGTTAGTTATTGCTAACTAATTTCGCAAAAGAAATGGGCTTGTGCCCTCTCCGAATGTTAGTGTCGGCTAACTATAGTGAATATACCACAGGCTGCCTCTCCTGTCAATCTTTTTTTCCCACCGCCACGCCCCCTACCCGAGGTACTGCCGGCCCTGCTGCCCTATTCCAACAGCACATACCGGCGGAAGAGGGCAACCCACTGCGCAACAGGATACGGCGGCTGTGCATATTCCCCGGGAAAAATTGCAGATATCCTTCGTTTTTCCACCTATATGACATTTCTCGACCCATTTCCAGCATTTACGCCTTGCCCCGCCCCGCCCCCTCCGGTATACTGGGAGCATCACAGAACAGAAAGGAGGGAGACCTATGAAATGGAAGGATCTCGTCTGCTTGCTGGCGCTGCTGGTGGTTTTTCTCACCGCCGGCCGGGCAGAGGCGGCAGATGTGCAGCTGGATGGGGAGACGATCTCCACCTCCGTGGATATTGTGGCAAATACCGCCTATGTCCCCCTTCGGGAGTTTCTCGACGGGGTAGGAGGCTGGGAGCTGAGCTGGAATGGGAGCAGCCGGACCGCTACGGCGACAGGCCCGCACTTTACCCTCTCCTTCCCCATTGGCCGGACCATGCTGTTAGACGGTACCCCCTACTCCGTGAGTGTCAGCTATCTGAAAAACGGCGTCACCTATGTGCCGCTGCGGTCCCTGGCCCAGCTGTGCGGCCTTAGCGTACAGTGGCAGGGCAGCCGGCTGCCTATCCTGCTGAGCGCTACATATCCCGCCTACAGTGAGGAGGACCTCTACTGGCTCAGCCGCATCATCAGCGCGGAAAGCCAAGGGGAGCCCTTCTTAGGGCAGCTGGCCGTGGGAACGGTGGTGCTCAACCGGGTGGCCAGCAGCAGCTTTCCCAACACCATCACCGGCGTCATATTTGACGAAAACGGCGGCACCCAGTTCGAGCCGGTGTCCAACGGCGCCATCTACTGGGAACCAACCGCCTCCAGCATCCGCGCCGCCCGGCTGTGCCTGGAGGGCGTCCGTGTGGCGGGGAACAGTCTCTTCTTCTACGCCCCGGCCCTGTCCGCCGGAACGTGGATTAACGCCAATCGGCCCTACCATATGACCATCGGCAACCACAGATTTTTCTTGTAAAAAAGGCAGGGAGGATTTACAATATAAGGGAATATGATTCCTAACCAAAGGAGGCCGCCCTTATGTTGTTTTCCCATCAGCCAAGAGCCCACTATGCCCATGCGCAGCTGCGTGAGGTAATCTGTCAGATCCGCTTTCCCGCCATCCTCTCCATCGGCGCCGAGGAGCCCGCGGCATTTCAGGAGGCGGTGCGCCGCACCTTTCCCCGCTATGCGGTGAAGCAGGACCGGCTGCCGCCTAAGCTCACCGTGGTCAACGGCACGCCCCAGATGGAGACGCCCCCCAGCGTTACCAACTACCACTTTCTCTCGACGGACAACAAGTGGAAGCTGAACCTTACAAGGGATTTCATCTCCCTGTCCACCCTATCCTACGACGGCTGGGAAAGCTTCGGTCAGATGCTGGATCGGCCCTTGGCGGAGTTTATCCGCCTCTATCAGCCGGCCTTTTTCCAAAGAATCGGTCTTCGTTATGTCAACTTATTTTCTCGAAAGTCCCTGGGACTCGAAGGTACGCCCTGGCGGGAGCTCTTCACCGCCCCCTACCTCGGCGTACTGGCCGAGGATCTGGAGGAGCGGCAGGTAGCCGCCTCCCATATCAATTTCGATGTCGCGTTGGACAACAGCTGCCGCACCAAGGTACACGCCGGTCCCGGTCTGGTGAAGCAGACTGCGCCCAACGCCCCGCAGGACAGCGAGGTCAAATTCGTGCTGGACTTTGACCTCTACATGGGCGGCCAGCTGGCCCCCATGCTGGCCGCCGGCGCACTGGAGACCCTCCACGGCCACGCCGCCCCCCTCTTTGAGGGGGCGATCACCGACCGGCTCCGCCAGGCCCTGCGGTAAGCAAGCAGCCGCGAGCGCTGCGAGGACCTCTGAAAAACAGCCCCCTGCATCCCTTTGGATGCAGGGGGCTTGTTGTGTTTTTTGATAATTGTCTCAGGAGTGGTCTTACACTTCCTTGGGGATGGGGTAGGTCCAGCCGTAGGGATCGGGGAGGGTGCCCCACTGGATCCCCGTCAGGGTGTCGTACAGCCACTGGGCGCAGGGGCCGTTCTCCTTGCTGAACTCGTAGACGTGGTCCTTATAGCAGAACTTGCCGATGGGGGAGATGACCGCCGCGGTGCCGCAGCCCCAGGCCTCCTCCAGATGGCCGCTGGCGAGGGCCTCCTCCAGCTCGTCCACGGGGAACAGGCGCTCCTCCACCTCGTAGCCCTTGTCCTTGAGCAGCTGGATGCAGGAGCGGCGGGTGATGCCGGGTAGCACCGAGCCGGTGAGGGCGGGGGTGACGATCTTCCCGTCGATCTTGAACATGACGTTCATGCCGCCCACCTCTTCGATGTACCGGCGGTTGACGCCGTCCAGCCAGAGGACCTGGTCATAGCCCTTCTGCTCGGCGCGGTAGGCGGCGCGGTTGGCCGCGGCGTAGTTGCCGCCGCACTTGGCGTAGCCGGTGCCGCCCCGGACAGCGCGGACGTCCTGGTCCTCGATGAGGATGCTCACCGGACGCAGGCCGCCGGAGAGATAGGAACCCACCGGGGAGAGCAAAATCATGAAGGTGGCGCTGGTGATGCTGTGCAGGCCCAGATCCACGTCGCTGCAGAACTCCACCGGCCGGACATACAGGGAGGTGCCGGGAGCGGAGGGGACCCAGTCCTGATCGAGGGCCACCAAAGTCCGCATGGCATCCAGCATATCCTCCGGCTTAAAATCGGGCAGCTGGATCCGCTCGGCGGAGTTGCGCATACGCTCCACATTGTCCATGGGGCGGAACATCTGAACATGACCGTCCGGAGTGCGGTAGACCTTCAGTCCCTCAAACACCTCAGCCCCGTAGTGGAATACGGCGGCACCGGGGTGGATGCTCAGCGGCGCCATGGGAACAATTCTGGCGTCATGCCAGCCCTTGTCGGGGCTGTAGTCCATGAGGAACATGTGATCGGTAAAAATTGTGCCGAAACCGGCCTTGCGGGGGTCCTCCGGCTTGGGCGCAGGATGGGTGGTGCGACAGATCTTAATCTCCATAGTGGACAGTCCTCCTCTGTTCTGGTATCGCAACACAATAATTTTATACCGCTGAAAAAAGCTTGTCAACGCAGAATTAGCCTCTTTGCCCCTTTCTGGGAAAATTTTCTATAAAAAAGGGAGGCTTTTCCCCTAACCAGTACCCCTGGAGCCTCCCTTTCTGCAGCAAAGGCCGCACCGCAGGCATAAACCTGCGGTGCGGCCAATTCTCATGAAAGGAATTCAGTTTGGGAAAGAACTCTCAGCTTCCCTTGGTCACTGTAACGATGAAGCCGTCCACGTTGTTCCCGGAGACGGTATACTCTCCCTCCTCCGGAACAGGAACCTCCAGCCCCTCCACAAAGTAGATCTCATACTCCGTGCCGTCCAAAGTGTAAGTGAGATGCTCTCCGTCGAAGGGGAACTGGCGGAGGTAGTCGACATACTCCTCATAGCAGAAACCATTCTCCACAATGATATAGGCGTGCGGCACGCCCACATAACGGAAGTGCCAGCTCTCCGGCCCGATCTTGGTGTACTCCTCCTTCTCACTGGTGTAGCGGAGGATAAAGCCGTACTCGTGGCAGTGCTCCCCGATCCAAGCGTACTCCCCGGTGCACTCTAAATAGTCCCCCTGTGTGGTACTGTAGAGGTCCACGGCGTAGCCAGTGTGGTGCTCGCTGCCGCCGGGCTGGGCCACAAAGCGCTGGGCGTGCTCCAGGCCGTTGCGGGCAGCGCTGCGGTCGAAGAGTCCCTGCTGGAAGTCGTAGGTGCGGTAGCCGGAGACCACCATCACGTCCTGCTGTCCTCCCTGCGCTACATAGTCGTCCATCAGTTCGTTGAGGTGCTCCACCGTCACCGGCAGCACCATGGTCTCATAGAGGTTCACCGTATAGGAGCCGCTCTTGTGGTCGATAATGGTTACCAGCTCGTCCTCAATCCCCTCAGGGAACGTATACGCATGCTCGTTGCTCACCAGGATCAGCTCGCCACGGTGCATATCATCCTCTGTCATGGTCAACACCGTGTAACCAGCATAAGGATCCTCAACTGGGGGCTCCGGTTCCTCAGCCTGCTGGCTGTCATCTGGCTCGCTTGGGCTGTTATTCACCGTACTGTCATCGATGTTGCCGACAGATGGCTCCCCGCTTCCCTGTCCGCTGCCGCTATTGGTTGTATTTCCCTTCCCGCCGCAACTGTTGAGCAGCAAGGCGGCACCGACTACTACTCCCAAAAGCAGCACCAGCACCGCCGCTTTTGCCCAGGATTTGAGCCGCCGGTGCCGTCTATATACACGTTTTCCTGCCATTGTTCACGACCTCCGTAATCATTTGTACGCATCCGCAGGCGTTTGTTCTTTAGACGAGAGTCAGTATAGCATAGTTCCCACTTTTTCACAACGGAAAAAATAAATTTGTCGAGGAGAAGGGAAATGGGAAAATTTCCCTATTACATTTGACAAAATGTCCCTTTGCGGGTAAGATAGACAAGGATTTTATGAAGGAGAGCTGTTACAAAATGGATTCATTGCTGTTTATTGTCCTGCTGACCGCTGTCACCGGCGTGGGGGGACTGGGCCTTGGCGGGCTGCTGGCCACCCTGTTTCGCCGGGAGTCCCCGAAAACCACCAGCCTGCTTTTGAGCTTCACCGCAGGGCTGATGCTCTGCATTGTGTCCTTTGATATGATCCCGGAGGCCATGGAGGCCATCGAGACGCTCTATGTGGCGCCGCTGTGTCTGGTGCTGGGCTTCGGCGTCACCTTTCTGCTCAACTGCTGGATCGACAAGAGTGTCCACCACGAGGACGACCACCATCCCCACCAGTGCGCCTGCGGCCACCACGACCTACACACCGCCGGCATTGTGCTGGCTGCGGCAGTGGCACTGCACAACATGCCTGTGGGCATGGCCATCGGTACCACGGTGGCTGCCTCCGGCATATCCTACGCCAGTGTTCTCGCCGCCGTCACCATCGCCCTGCACAACATTCCCGAGGGCATGAGCATCTCTATCCCCCTGCTCCACGACGGCTCCAAGGCCGTCTCCGCCGTGGCGGTAGCCGCCCTCAGCGGTGTACCCACCATCCTCGGCGCCCTGATTGGCTACTATGTGGGGGTACAGACTCCCATGGCCTTAGCCGTGGCGCTGAGCATCGCTGGCGGGGCTATGCTGTATGTAGTATTCTTTGAACTGCTGCCGGAGGCCTACCGCCAGTGGCGGTCCCCCTGGGCAATCCTCTTTACCGTGGTGGGCTTCGCCCTCGGCGTCCTGCTGATTTTCAGCCACGGCCACACCCACTAAATCTGTAAAACGGAGGAAGCGGCTCTTGTGGGAGCCGCTTCCTCCGTTTTTTCTGTTCAAGCGCAAAGAGAAAATCATCTTACTCTGCCATCTGCCGCTGCAGCGCCGCTGCGGGACTGTTCCAAGGGCCCCGACGGTAAAACGTCACGGAGATCAGCGTGCCGATGATCCAGCCTACCGGCCATGCGCACCAGATCCCTACAGAGCCAAAGTCCAGCACAGAGGAGAACAGGTAGGCCAGGGAGACCCGGAGGATCAGGTCGCTGAAGGTGGCGATCATGAAATGCCCCATATCGCCGGCCCCCCGCAGCACCCCGTCGGCCACCAGCTTGACAGAGACCACAAAGTAGAAGGGGGAGAGGATCCGCAGGAAGATCACCCCGGTGTCCATGGCCTCCGCGGAGGGATTGTCGATGAACAGGTGGACCAAATTGCCGCTGAGGATCAGATAGAGGGCCACGATGGGGATACACAGGAGGTAGACCATCTGCACCCCTGCCCAGAAGCCCTTTCCCACCCGCTCATTTTTCCCAGCGCCCAGGTTCTGGGCCACAAAGTTGGACACGCCGTTGCCCAGTGTGGTGAAGGCAGTGATGACCATGTTGTTGAGCTTGACGGCGGCGGAGTAGCCAGCCATGACCCCGGGGCCGTAGCCGTTGATAATCCCCTGCAGGATGATGTTGCCCACGGAGATGAAGCTCTGCTGGAGAATGCTGGGAATGGCGATCACGCTGATCTCCCGGAGAAGCTTTTTGGAAAACAGAGGGGATTTCTCCGCGGTGGGGACGGTCTGCAGCCGGCGCAGCACCGCGATCACCGCCAGCACGCAGCTGACCCCCTGGCACAGGAAGGTGGCCCACGCCACGCCGTCCACCGCCATGCCGAAGCTGGTGACAAAGAGGATGTCCATAAAGATATTGGCGGTGGAGGAGGCGGCCAAGAAGAAGAAGGGCGTCCGGGAGTCCCCCATGGCGGAGAAGATGCCCGTGGCCACATTATACAGGAAGAGGAAGGGCAGTCCGCCGATGTAGATGTTCATATACAGCAGGCTGTCGGCAAAGATCTCCTCCGGGGTGTTAATCAGGTGCAGCAGCGCCGGACACAGCCAGAAGCCAAGGCCCATAAGCACCAGGCACAGCACCACGCTGGCGAGGAAGGTGGTGGTCACCGCCGACTTCATCTCCCCCCACTCTTTGCTGCCAAAGAGCCGGGAGACCACCACGCTGCAGCCGATGTTGCAGCCAAAGGCAAAGGCGATGAAAATTAAGGTAATCTCATAGGCGTTGCCCACCGCCGCCAAGGCGTTCTCCCCCACAAACTTGCCCGCTACAAGACTGTCGGCGATGTTGTAGAGCTGCTGAAAAATGATGCTGCCAAACATAGGCAGGGAAAAGCGCCACAGTACCGATCTGGGATTTCCTACCGTCAGATCCTTGTTCATAGTATCCTCCTAAAAGCCGTTTTCAACGCACTGATTATACCCCCTTGCTAATCATGCTGTAAAATGATAATATACTATATCAGATATAGTTATTTTTCATGAATGGAGGCCTGTTCCACATGATCAGCTACGACTACTACCGGGTCTTCTGCAGCGCGGCCCGCCATGGAAATTTCACCCGGGCAGCGGAGGAACTGCTGACCACCCAGTCCTCTGTCAGCCACACCATCGCCAACCTGGAGCGGCAGCTGGGCTGCCAGCTTTTCCGCCGCACGGGCCGGGGCATCGAGCTGACGGCAGAGGGCCGGCGGCTCTACGAATTTGCCGCGGCGGGGTGCGAGCAGTTCCAGAGGGGGGAAGCGGAGATTACCAACGCCGTGACCTTAGACAGCGGCGTCATCTATCTCGGTGCCACGGAGATCGCCCTGCGCTGCTTTCTGATTGGCGCTCTGGGCCGGTTTCACCGGAGTCGGCCGGGCATCAAGTTCCGCATCTCCAACGACAGCACCACCAGCGCCGTGGAGGCCCTGCGGGCCGGATCCGTGGATCTGGCCGTGGTACCCTCCCCCCTCTCCCTGACCCATCCGCTGCGGCAGCGGCCCCTGTGCAGCTTTCAGGATATTCTCATCGCCGGTCCCCAGTTTGCCGCCCTGCGGGGGCGAAAGCTCCACCTGTCGGAGCTGAGCGGCTATCCTCTGATCTGTCTGGACCGGGGAACCACCACCCGGGCCTTCGTAGAGGCCCTCTTCCACCGGCACAACGTCCCTCTGTCCCCGGATATGGAGACCGCCACCTCCGATTTGATCGTCCCCTTGGTGCGGGAGAATTTAGGTCTGGGCTTCGTGCCGGAGATCTTAGCGGCGGAGGCCATCGAAAAGGGGGAGGTGTTCCCCGTCCCCCTCATAGAGGCGGTGGAACGCCGGCAGGTCTGCCTCGCAGTCAATGAGAGCCGTCCCCTGAGCCTTGCGGCAAAGGCCTTTGAGCGTTTTCTTCTTCAGGAGGGCCGCATAGGCGGCCGGTGAGGCGCGCAGCATATCGAATCCCTACAAGCCGCCAAATTTTTCTTTGAAAATTGGGAGAAAGCAGGAACTTTCTCTCCTTCCCCCACGACTAAGGAGTAACATCCCAACGAGACAGGGGGGCTGCTATGAAACGGCTGTAACTGCTGAAATTTCATAAAGCCTTTACAGGAAGGGATTTTTGTTCTCATACGACTATAAAGGGAACATCTAAGAAAGGAGAAACCGCTATGAAAAAGCTGATCGCCCGCATACTTTCCCTGGCGCTGTGCGCCGCCATGCTGTGTACCCTGCCTGTTCTTGCCACCAAGGCAAATGCCGCGGATGCCGCCGAAGCACCGGCCTCCACCTGTGTCTGGGGCACCGTGACCAAACTGGACGACGGTGGTTTGCTGGTACAGAACAGCAGCGAAGACGCCCCCTATCAGGAGATCGTCCTTCATGGGGAGAGCATTCTCTTCTTGGATGCCGTCTCCGGAATGCCGCTGGACCGGGAGCTCAACGACGGTGAGACCATTTATGCTTGGATTGGCTCCACCGTGACCTCCAGTCTCCCTCCCCACGCCACCGCCCAGATCATCGTAGCCAACATCCCCGCAGATGGTTCTGTTCCCCAGTATTACGAGATCGCCAAAATAACGAGGCGAGTCAGCGGCACCCCCACTGCGGAGGGCGGGACCGCGCCGGCCACTGAGATCCAGCTGGTCACCACCAGCGGTCAGGAATTTACCGTCACCAGCGACGCCACACTCTTCCCCTACCTGACGAAGCAGGCGGTGAGCTTGGACTCCCTGCGCCCCGGCAGCCGGATCATGGTCTGGACCGACACCGCCGGTGACGTCGACAAGGTGATGCTCTTTGCCTATGACTATCAGGGCTATCTCTCCTGGGACGAGGCGGGAACCGCCATGGTCAACGGCCGGGCCCTTTCCGTTGGCGGCAAGGTATTGGGCGGGGAGATCCTTCTGCCCATCCGGGCCGTTGCGGAAGCAGCAGGCTATACAGCCAACTGGACATCTGCCCAGGGTGCTATCGTAACCCAGTCCAGCGGAACAGCCGTGTTCTCCATTCTCCCGGGGACCAACACCGCCGTCACCGCCTCCGGACAGAGAACCCTCTCCGGCAGCTGCTATTTGGAAAATGGCACCACCTATCTGCCTGCAGCGGACCTGGCCCACCTGCTGGATCTGTTCTGCACCTACTAAGGGATTGGCTCTATGCTATCCCATCTTCCCACGTGGCTTCGCACTTATGCAACCATAATCATCTATGCTAAACAGGAGGGGCGCTATCTGAGATAGCGCCCCTCCTGTTTTTACTTTGTGACAGCCGCCTTGTGGTATAAGGCGGCGATAAAGCCGCTTCCCGCTGCGCATCTTCCCCCTTACCGCAGCAAAATAGGCTGCAGCTGCCTGCCGGCCAGAGCCGCCTCCACCGCATCGCCGATCTTGGAAAAGTCCGCCATCAGGGAGCAGGGCTTGCCGAAGGCGTCGTCCTGTCCGAAGGGGACAAAGTAGTAGTTCTTTCGAACCAGCAATTCCCCTATATTCCTTGCGCCGGCGGAGAGACCGTCGTTGCTGGCGATGGCCACGACCACCGGCCGGCCGTTGCGCAGGTGGGCCTTGGCGGCCATAGTCACTGCGCTGTCCGTGATGCCCTGGGCTAGCTTGGCGGCGGTGTTGCCGGTGCAGGGGGCGATCACCAGCACATCCAAAAGGGCCTTGGGGCCGATAGGCTCCGCCGCCTCTACAGAGCTGAGAGGACGGCGGCCGGTCATCTTCTCTATTGCGGCAAGGAAGTTCTCCGCACTGCCAAAGCGAGTATCTGTGACGGCGGAGATCTCCGATACAATAGGGATCACATCATAGGTATCACAGAGCTTCTTCAGCTCCAAAAGGACCTTCTGATGGGTGCAGAAGGACCCGCACATAGCAAATCCCACACGCGTCTTGTTCAAATGGGTTCACCCCGTTCTTCCAATATGTGATAAATTGCGCCGCGCAGCACCTTGGCCGCTGTAAGGGGTGCAGCTTTTCCCGGCAGGCCCCTGGCCTGGCGGACAGGCACGCCCAGCTCCGCCGCCGCGTTCAGGTCCACCCCCCCTGGGGCGGAGGCCAGATCCACTACGACGCAGCTCTCCTTCAGCTCCTGCAGCTGCGCTCGGCACAGGAGGGGAACGGGCACTGTGTTGAAGACCAGATCAAAGTCACCCAGATGGCCGCTCAGCGCCCCGGTCCGCAGGGGGCGGCAGCCGTAGGCCTCAATCCACGCCAGATCGCTCAGGCGCCGGGCGGATACGCTCACCTGGGCGTGCAGACCCTGCAGCCGATGGGCTAGGACCTTCCCGATCCGGCCGTAGCCGATGATCAGGCACTTAGCCCCGTGGAGGGCGGCGGGACAGGCGGCCATGGCCTCGTAGACGGCGCCCTCCGCCGTAGGGACGGCGTTGGCCACCTGTACCTCCTCCCGGTCGAAGTAGTCCTCAATGGTCAGCTGCCGCGCAGCGGCCTGCCGCCGCACCGTCTCGCTGATAGCTCCGCCGCACAGGACCGCCCTGCTCCCCTGCAGCAGCTGCCACAGCTCCTCAAGCGGCAATTCCCCGCCGCTAAGGGGCATGTGCAGCCGCTCCCCGTCCCGGGTCACCGGCAGGGGCAGCACCACGCAGTCCGCCTCTGCCGCCTGCTTAAGGGACAGCAGGGACGTAATCCCCCTCTTTTCAAAACCATAGCGGCCCACGCGGTGGCCGTCCGCCTCCAAAAGCTCCGCCAGGTACAGCTGCCGCTGATCCCCGCCGAGGACTGAAAAGGTCTTCTCCATCACTCATTCCCCCTCTACGTCATCATATGGACGCCGCCCCGGCGGCGTGACGGACGCAGGGGGAAAGGCATGGGGTTTCTTCTTGACATAGGAAGAGGCGGAGCCCTTCGGGCTCCGCCCCCTGTTTGTCTTTGCCGCCTCTTACTCCTCCGGCTCCTCCGGCCGGATGCGGATCAGGTCCATGGGGACCTCCCCGAAATACTCCAGCTCCTCGCCGTCGGCAAGGATATAGATCTCATCCACTGTATCCATAGAATAGATGCTCTGTCCAATGGACAAAAGAATCTTCTCCTGCTCCTCCCTATCCGCAGGCAGGGTCTCCAGCGCGCTGTGGGAGATGCTCAGATAGCAGATCCGGTTCTCCACGCGAATGGCGTTGACCTCAAAGTCCTCGGGGATCAGCGGCGACAGCGCCCGGTCCCTCGGCCCCTCCAGCAGGGCGCTAATCAGGCTCTCCGCCAGTGTTTGCCCCTCGTAGAGGTCCAGCTGCCGCTCCTCCGGCACCAGCTCTCCCGCCTCATTTTGGAAATAGAGGGTCACGGGCACCGTCTCGATCACGTCCTCCATGCTGCTGAAGAGCACATCCCGGCCCATGAGCACCTCGCTGCTGTGACGGAAGAGCTCCCTCCCGCCGGCGGTGATGGAGACTGCGGAGATCCCCTCCAGCGAAGTCAGCGACAAGGTGACGCAGTAGTCGGCGAGGCTCAGGTCGATCCCGGCCAGGGAGGCGTAGCCATAGGAGAAGTCCACATAGGCCCGCCGGCCCTGGATGGTGAGGCCGCGCAGCTGAATATCCCGTCCGATGGGGCTCTCATACCCCTGCACGCCCGCAATCAGCTGCTCCACAACGGCGGTAGCCTGTGCCGTTAAATCCGCCCCCTCCGGCAGCTCCAGGGCCACTTGGACGCCGGTAATGGCATCCCCACCCCCGGACTTCTCCGGGTCAGCAAGGAAATAGAGGAGGTAACCGCCCTCCTCCTGCTCCTCCTCCCGATTGCCGCAGGCGGCAAGGGTCAGCAGCAGCAGCGCGGCAAGCAGCAACGCAGCGGTTTTTTTCACTTCTCGCCGCCCTCCTTTCTGCTCTTAGGCAGACGGATGGTAAAGATCGATCCGCCTCCCGCCCTGGGTCTCACGTCCACCGCGCCGCCACGGCGGCGGACGGTATCCCGCACAATGGACAGCCCCAGCCCGGTGCCGCCGGCGGCACGGGAGCGGGCCTTGTCCACCCGGTAGAAGCGCTCAAAAATATGGCTCATATCCTCCTCAGGGATGCCGATGCCGTTGTCCTCCACCGTGATGTAGACCTGATCCGCTCCCGCAGAGAGGAGTACCCGGACAAAACCGTTCTCATGGTTGTACTTGATGGCGTTCTCCACCAGGTTGTAGACCACCTGGTGGAGCTCCCCCTTGGTGGCCAGCACAGTGCACTCATTTTCGATGTTGACCTCCAGGGAGATGTGCTTCTCCGTGGCCAGCAGGCGCAGGGAGTGGCACACCCGCTGGACGATGGGGGCCGCCTCCACCGCCTGGGCCTCCTCCTCGAGGCCGCTGTCCAGCCTCGTCAGCCGCAGCAGGTCCTCGGTGATATTGCTCAGCCGCTCCGCCTCCTGCCCGATATCCATCACAAATTCCCGCACCATGTCCTCGTCCATGTTCTCCGCCTGCAGAATAGAGTCGGTCAGCAGGCGGATGGTGGCCAGGGGGGTCTTCAGCTCGTGGGAAGCGTCGGAGACAAAGCGCCGTCTGGCGTCCTCCGTCACCTGCAGGCGGTTGGTCAGGTCGTTGAACTCATCAGCGATCTGGGCGATCTCATCGTGGCCCCCCACATCCGCCCGGTGGTTGTAGGACCCCTCCCGGACGCCGCGGATGGCGGCGAGCAGGTCCTCAATGCGCACCGTCAGGAGCTTGCTGAGCAGAATACTCACCGTCAACACCACCGCGCCGATGCCCACGGAGATGCTCAGCAGGTTTTTCTGCAGATTCTGCAGCAGCTCCGCCTGGCTCCGGTCGTACTCATAGACATAGACGGCGCCGATGATATCGCTGCGGTAGACGATGGGCGCCGCGGCGGTGCTGCGGAAGGCGTCGTCCTTATAGGTGGTGTAAAAGGCGTCGTAGCCCTGCAGGGCCTGGACCAGTTCGGTGTAGAACACCTGATAGCCCGTGGCGTTGCCCACCTCCCGGGTGTCGTATAAAATTTTTCCGCTGCTGTCAGTGACAATGGCCCGGGAGACGCCGGTGATCTCCACCGTGGCCAGGCCCTCCGCCACGTTCTCCTCCGTAAGCTCGCTGAGGCCGGAGAGGGCGGAGGCCATGGTGTCAAGGCTGCTCTTGAGGGCGCTCTCCTTAGAGGTGAAGATCATTTGCTGGGAGCTGCGCAGCGGATAGCTGTTCATCAGCACCAAAACGGCAAAGATCACCACAATGTAGCTGGCCCCTATGTTGAACTGTAAGCTTGTCCTACCCCTTAAAATAGTAGCCCACTCCCCATTTTGTCAGAATGTGCTCCGGCTCTGCCGGATTCTTCTCTAACTTCTCCCGCAGGCGGCGGATATGGACGTCCACCGTCCGATAGTCCCCGGCGTAGGAGTAGCCCCACACCACGTTCATCAGGTTGTCCCGGCTGTAGACCCGCCTGGGGTTCTTCATCAGCAGCTCAATCAGATCATATTCTTTAGCCGTGAGCTCCACCACTTTTCCATCCCGCAGGGCCACCCGCTGTTCTGTATCCAAGGTGAGATCCCCCACGGTGAGGTGGGTGGGCTGCTTGGCCTGGGGGCTGCTCCCCGCCCGGCGGAGCATGGCCCGGATCCGGGCCTTCAGCTCGAGAATGTTGAAGGGCTTGGTGATGTAGTCGTCAGCGCCGCACTCAAAGCCGATGATCTTGTCCGTATCCTCACTGCGGGCGGTGAGCATAATGATGGGCACGTTGGAGAACTCCCGGATCTGCATGCACGCCTCCAGCCCGTCGATCTCCGGCATCATCAGATCCAGAATAATCAGGTCAAAATTGCCGGTGCGGGCCAGCTCCACCGCGGTCTTTCCGTCATAGGCCGCCTCCACCTGGTACCCCTCGTTTTCTAAATTGAACTTAATCCCCTTCACCAGCAGCCGCTCGTCGTCTACAACTAAAATTTTCATGGCTCCTCCTTGGTGGTAATCTCATCGCGAAACTGTTCTAAGGTGCTCTCCCCGATACCCTGGACCTCCAGCAGCCCCTCCACATCGGCAAAGGGACCGTGCTCCTCCCGGTAGTCGATGATCCGCTGGGCCAGCACGGGGCCAATTCCGTTGAGCTCCTCCAGCTCCTCGGCGGTGGCGGTGTTGATGTTCAGCGGCGGCAGCACCTCCGGCGTCACATTCTCTGCGGTCTGCTCCGTGGAAATCGTGTAGTCCGCCAGCTCCCCCGGATCATCCTCATAGTAGAGCAGCGCCGACAGCAGGCAGAAGAACAGAGCCGTCAAAAGGAGGAGGCCGTATTCCGTTTTTGTCAGCAGACTCCCGATATTCACGGTTGAACTCCTCCGCCAAATTTGCTATACTGTAAAATATGTCGAATTATCTGTTTCTTTTTTCAATAGAAACATCTATTTTTTAGTATAACATATCAATCCGGAGTATGCCATGAAAAATCGCCGTCTTTTTTCTCTTTTTTTCCTCTTTATAATGCTCCTCTCCACCCTGCTGCCGCCGGCGGCCTACGCCGCTGAGGAGACCGGCGCCGCGGCCGCCCCGGAGATCACCTCCAGAGCCGCCCTCTTGATCGACCCTGCTACGGAGGAGATCCTCTATGAAAAAAATATCCATGAGCGGCTCTATCCCGCCAGCCTCACGAAAATCATGTCCGCCCTTCTGGTGTTTGAAGCCATTGACAGGGGAGAGCTCTCCATGGACCAGATGCTCACCGCCAGCGAGACAGCTATCAGCTCCGTCCCCTATGACGCCAGCACCGCCAACATCAAGGCGGGGGAGAGCCTGTCGGTGGAAAACCTTCTCTACTGCATGCTGGTAGTCTCCGCCAATGAGGCGTGCAATATCTTCGCCGAGGAGATTTCCGGCTCCATCGACGCCTTTGTAGAGGCCATGAACGCCAAGGCCGCCGAGCTTGGCTGCGAAAATACCCATTTCGCCAATGCCAACGGGCTCCACGACGACGACCACTATACCACTGCTTGGGACCTCTACCTGATTACCAAGGCCGCCCGGGAGCACGAGGACTTTATGACCATCTGCGATACCCAGTACTTCACCCTCCCCGCCACGGAGTACAACGATTCCCGGACCTACTACACCACCAACTACCTCCTCTCCCAATACCGGGCTTTGGGCTACCTCTATCAATACGCCCATGGGATCAAAACCGGCTACACCTCCAATGCAGGCAACTGCCTGATCTCCACCGCCTCCAAGAATGGCCGCACCCTCCTCGGTGTGATCCTTGGGGCGGACCGGATGGAACAGGAGGACGGCTCCTCTCGTGTGATGAGCTTTGTGGAGATGGTGGACCTGTTTGATTGGGGCTTTGACAACTTTACCCGCCGCACCATTCTCACCAGCGACGAGCTGGTCTATGAGCTGCCGGTGGACCTGTCAGAGCGGGACTTTGTGGTCCTCCATCCCGCGGAGGACGTGGAGCGGCTGCTGCCCAACGATCTGAATGTGGAGGACCTGACGCGCACCATCACCCCTGTCAGCGAGATGGTGGACGCCCCGATCTCTGCCGGGGATGTGCTGGGTGAGATCGTCATCAGCTACGGTGACACGGTCTATGCCACCGTCCCCCTGCTGGCCCTCACCGATGTGGACGCCTCCCGGCTGCTGGTCTTCCGCCGGAACGCGCTGGAGTTCATCCAGCGGCGGGAGGTAAAGATCGCCGCGGTGGTCGTTGTGGTGCTTATCATCGCCATTCTTTTGTTTATCAAATTCAGCGGCCGCCGCCGCCGGCGCTATGGCCGCAGCCGTACCTACACCTACGGCAGCTCCTACCGCGGACGGCGGAGGTAGGCCGGTCGTCAAACAGAGGGCAGCCCCCCTGCAAATTGCGGTACACAGCAAAAGAGGCCCCGCTTCTAAAAGAAGCGGGGCCTCTTTTATTGCGCATTTTACGGCTGCCGTCTGGGGATGCTGTCGGTCTCGTGGAAGTCCACGAATTTCAGCGCGTAGAAATCCCCGGTTACGTAGCGGCCCTCCTCCGGCTGGTAAAGGATGATGTAGTCGTTTCCCACCGTGTGCAGAATACCCGGTACGGTGACGGTGCCCTGGCTGCCGATCTGGAAGGTTGCCAAGACATAGTAGCCCACGTTCCGGGCCAGCAGGCTCTTCATAGAGCCCTGATAGACCTCCTCGTTGCTCATGGGGTTGGCCATCGACTCCTGAGAAAGAGGATTCTCCATATCTAAGGGCTCCCGGCGGCTGACAGAGGGAAAATCCTCCCCCAGCAGCTCCGCATAGGAGATATGGTAGAAGGGACTGCCCTGCTGAGTGGGCAGAGCGGTCATGGAAACCTGATTGCTGATCTGCTCCGCCGGCTGGGCGGGCACGTCGGGATAGCGCACCTCCGTGCTCCAGTCCACATCCATCTGAGAGCCATTGGTCATGTTGGTATCATTTTGTGCCATAAGCGCGAACACACTCCTTCTTAAATTACAGCTATGTCTGGTAGTAGGCGTCGGTTGGGTTATAGAAACAGTGGTCACCGATGCGGACCTGCAAGTATCCCACCGACGATGGAAAATTTTGGCGGCAGTTGGGACTAAAGGGATTGTAAAACCACAGAGAATTGGCCACCTCCGGCACACGGCCGCCGTTGATCGCCCATTCGGCGATGAGATAGTGGATCTCCTCCGGCCGCATGTTGTAGATGTTCTGCGGGTTGTAGGAGCCGCCCTCCGTCTCGCTGGCGCAGACGAACTGGCCGGGCTGAAAGATGATCTTTCGGATGCTGCCCTGCCCCACCCGGGCATACTCGCCGCCGGCGGCATTCACCCGGTTCATCACCACGCTAGCCACCGCGGCCATCCCCCGCTCCCCCTCGCCCCCCGCCTCGCATTGGATCAGCCTTGCGAGAAGCTCTACATCTGAATATGCCATAAGTACTTCACACTCCTGCTCGCCATAGTCTATGCGCCGCCGGCGGCGCTGGTGCCTCAGCGCTGGCTGGACAACAGCCGGGGACTGTGGTATACTGCTACTATTCTATTGTATAAAATGAAGGAGGGTCTCACCATGACCTATACATACAAGCCCAAGGGCGTCTGCTCCCGCAAAATGCGCATCGAGCTGGAGGACGGCGTCATCAAGCATGTGGAGATCGAAGGGGGGTGCAGCGGCAACCTCCAGGGCATCTCCCACCTGGTGGAGGGCATGACCGCCAAGGAGGCTATCGAACGGATGAAGGGCATTAAGTGCGGCTTCAAAAGCACCTCCTGTCCCGATCAGCTGGCCATCGCCCTGACTGAGGCCCTCGGGCAGGCTTAAGCGGCAAAAAGCTGGGGCTGTTCCAAAAGGAACAGCCCCAGCTTTTTTCTCTATGTACTGTCTACCGGCTGCGGATGGCGCGCTCCATGCGCTCCAGTCCCGCCAGCAGAGTGTGGCGCGGGCAGGCCAAGTTCCACCGCTCGAAGCCAGCGCCGGCGCCGCCGAATTTGTATCCCTCGGTGAAAAAGCACTGGGCCTTCTCCGCCATAAAGTCCTCCTGCTCCTTGGGTTCCATCCCCAAAAAGCGGAAGTCCAGCCACTGGAGATAGGTAGCCTCCAAGGGGATCACCCCCACCTCCGGCAGCCGCTCCGCCATGAACTCCGCCATCAGCCGCCGGTTGCCGTCCAGCACCGTGAGCAGCTCGTCCAGCCACCCTCCGCACCGCCGGTAGCCGATCTCGCAGGCCACGTAGGACATAATCCCCCGCCCTGCGATCCCGTTCAGCGCCGTATATGCCTCTCGGCGGTCCTTGTCCGCCAAAATAATCGTGGCCCCCTTCAGCGCCGCCGTGTTGAAGGTTTTGGTGGAGGCCGTGCTCACCGCGCAGTTGGCCAAATAGCGCTGGGGCAGGCTGGCCATGGAGGTGAAGGCCGCCCCGGGCAGAATCAGATCCCAGTGGATCTCGTCGGAGATAATGAATACATTGTGGCGCAGGCAGATCTCCGCCACACGCTCCAGCTCCTCCCTGCTCCACACCCGGCCCACCGGGTTGTGGGGGTTGCAGAAGACCAACAGAGTCACGTCCTCCCGCCGGCAGCAGTCCTCCAACCGCTCAAAGTCGATCTCATACCGCAGGTCCTCCCCCAGCGAGAGCGGGCACTCTAAGAGCCTCCGGTTCAGGGCGGGCGGCGTGAAGAGGAAGGGGGGATAGGCCGGGGTAAACACCAGAATCTGGTCCCCCGGCTTGGTGTAGGCGCAGATCATCTGCCGCATGGCGCCGATGACGTTGTCCGCATCCACCAGCCATTCCCGGGGGATCTCCAGCCCGTGCCGCTCCTTCATCCACTGCAAAATCGCCTCATAGTAGGAGTCCCACGGCAGGGTATAGCCCAAAATTTGGCTGCCAAGGTACTCCTGCATCCCCTCGATCAGCTCCGGCGGCGGGAGAAAATCCATGTCCGCCACGGAGAACGGGATAATATCCTCCCCCACCTCCGGGCACTTCTGCCGCATGTTCCAAAACTTCTCCGCATGGTTCCTCCGCCGGTCAGGGAGTGTTGTAAAATCATATGCCATTCCTTCCACCCTCTTTCTTAAGACTTCTTCGCCGCTGGGGCCTGCAGGCGCTGGTACATAGCCAGATCTCGGGCGAGGAACATGGCGCAGGCCAAGCTGTCCAGCACCGGGACCCCTAAGGCGTCCTCAACAGCGCGGCTGAGTCCCGGAAAGCCGGTGATAGCAGGAACGATCCGTCTGGCCCCGTCCTGCTCCACCGCAAGGCGGGCCCCCCGGAGGATCCGCTGCTCCATAGCGTTCTCCACGGCGCTGCCGCCCTCTATGAGAACGCCGCCCCGGACAGAGACGCAGCTGCCCTGCAGTAAAGTGCGGCCCACCTGCTCCCGCTTCTCCGCCGCCGAGTCCTCGCCGGTGGTGACCACGGAAAAGGGCTCCCCCTCCAGAGCGGCCATGTGCAGAGAGGCCTGCCCAATCCCCACCACGGGCTTTTTCGTCATGCCCCGCAGCAGCGGCACATTGGGGTCGCAGTGGCAGGCCACCACAAAGCCGTCGTAGTTCCCCTCGTTCTCCCGGAGAATTCGCTCCATTCCCGGCGCGGCAGCTTTCCGGTCGGCGTCGGTATCAATGAAAGTCGGGCCATCCGGATTGCCCAACACATCCACCTCAAAATCCTCCCCGGCGAAGCGGCGGGCGTCCTCTAAAATTCCCGCTGTAGCAGTGGCGGTGCTGTTGGGATTGATCACAAGAATCCTTATCTTTTCCATATATCTCCCTCTGTAGATCATTTTTGCAGAAGAAAGGCAGGGCAAGCGCCTATGAAACGCGCCTGCCCTGCCGGCACCATCGCATCTCTCAGCAGGGCTGGTCGATGGTCACGTGAATCAGTGCGGTGTCAATGGCCTTCTCCGACAGCTCCTGGCCGAGGCCGGGCAGATCGGGGACCTTGCAGTAGCCCTGCTCCGGCTGGTAGTCATATTTGCCCAAGGAGATATTCGCCGCGGAGCAGTGGGTCACGTGGTGCTCATGGATGGCAAAGTTGGGGATGGCCGCCTCCAACTGCATGGCCGCAGCGATAATGATCGGGCTGCCGCAGCAGTGGGCCTGGACCGTCACATCGAAGGCGTGGGCCATGTCGCAGATCTTTTTGACCTCTGTAATGCCGCCGGCGATGCCGATATCCGGCTGGAGCACCTGGAGGGCGTTCTGCTGGAGGTAGTTGAGGAAATTCCAGCGGCCGTACATCCGCTCGCCGCCGGCGATAGGGATGGCACACTCGTCGTGGATCTTCTTCCCACTCTGCAGCAGCATGGGGGTGTTGGGCTCCTCCATAAAGTAGATGCCGTAGGGCTGGGCGATATGAGCCAGCTGCACCGCCGAGACCGCATCGGTGCGGCCGTGGTTTTCCAGCATAATGTCCACATCCGGTCCCACAGCCTCCCTCACCGCGGCAATCCGCCCTTCGATCATGTGCTGGGTCTTCAGAGGGATGGGCCCCCGGAGAAAGCCGAGGCGGCCGCCCTTCTCGTCGTAAGTAATGAAGTTGATCTTCACCGCGTCGTAGCCCTCGCTGACAGCCCGGGCGGCATGGGCGGCCAGATCCTCCTTGCGGAAGCCCTGGTCAAAGCGCATGCCCTCCTTGCTCCAGCCAAACTGGAGCTGGCTGGCGTAGGCGCGCAGCTTGTCCCGGAACTTTCCGCCCAAAAGCTGATAGATGGGCTGGTTCAGGGCCTTGCCCTTAATATCCCACAGGGCTGTGTCGATGGCGCTGACAGCGCTGAGCACCGCCACGCCGCCCCCCTGCCCCCAGAAGGAGTCGGAGAACATGTGGTTCCATACCACCTCGTGGTCCATGGCGTCCATGCCGATGACCATGGGGGCAATCTCCTGCAGCATGCCCACCGCGCCGTGGGCGCCATTATCAAAGCCCAGGGACGCCTCTCCGTAGCCGCTGATCCCCTCGTCGGTATTGACGCGGCAGACCACCGGCCGCCAAGTGGGGCGACCGCCGTCCAGCATAAAAATCTCGATACTTTTAATTTTCATATCTGATGCTGCTTCTCCTCATCTTCTCTGAGAATCCGCTTGAGGAACTGCTTGGTGCGCTCATTCTGGGGATGGTCGAAGATATCCTCAGGCGTACCCTCCTCAGCGATCACGCCGCCGTCCATAAAGATCACATGGTTGGCCACATCCCGGGCAAAGGACATCTCGTGGGTGACGACGATCATGGTGATGCCGTCCCGGGCCAGCTCCTTCATAACCTCCAGCACCTCGCCGATGAGCTCCGGGTCCAGGGCGGAGGTGGGCTCATCAAAAAGCACTACCTCCGGGTTAAGGGCGATGGCTCGGGCGATGCCCACACGCTGCTGCTGGCCGCCGGAGAGCTGGCTGGGGTAGTAGTCATAGCGCTCAGAGAGTCCCACCCGGTCCAGCATCTTCATGGCCGTCTCCCGGGCCTGGTCCTTGGGCACCTTGCGTCCGATGGTCAGACCGATCATCACATTCTCAAGGGCCGTCTTATTATTGAAAAGGCAGTAATTCTGGAATACGAAGCCGCTCTTCTCACGAATTGCCTTGATTTCCTTCTTCTTTACAGTTTTGAAATCGATGCTCATATCGCCGATGGTCATCTGACCCTCATCGGCCTTCTCCAGGAAGTTGATGCAGCGCAGCAGCGTGGTCTTGCCGGAGCCGCTGGGGCCGAGGATGACCACCACGTCGCCCTTCTGCACCGTTATATCCACGCCCTTCAATATCTCATTGTCGCCAAAGGCTTTTTTCACATTTCTGACTTCAATCATGGGATCTTATCCTCCAATATTTCTGATTATTCCGTCCCTTTCGTCAGCGGGCGTTGTAGACGTTCAGCCTGCGCTCCAGCAGTTCGAAGCACTTCTGCATAATAAAGCAGACCACCACATAGACGATGAACACATCCACATAGGCCTCTAAGTAGTTATAGTTGACGCCGGCTGCCGACTGTGCCACACCCATAATATCTGCCACGCCCATGTAGAACACCAGCGAAGTGCCCTTAAAGAGGTTGACGACATTGTTGCCCAAGTTGGGAATCGCGCTGACCAGCGCCTGGGGAATAATGATATGGATATAGGCCTGGAAGGAGCTCAGTCCCACGGAGTGGGCCGCCTCCAACTGGTTGGAGTGCACTGCGGCCAGAGCGCTGCGGAAAATTTCAGACATAATGGCCACCGTGAACAGGCAGCAGATAAACACCGCGTAGGCGATTCGGTTGATATTGTAAAAATCAATCCCCCAGCCATACATTCTTCCCAGCTTGGTGAGCACATCCGGCATGGCGCTGTAGAAAAGGAAAATCAAAATCATCAGCGGAACGCCGCGGCAGAAGGAGATCAGTACTGTGAAGATCTGTGTGACAACCTTCACGCGCTTGTAGCGCAGCAGTCCTACAAGAAAGGCAAGGGGCATGGAAATCACGACAGTCAGCAGCACAATCAGCAGAGAGACGGGCAGCCCCTCAGTGACAACCTTGACCAGTGTTTCCAACGCAAATCTTCCATCAAACATTGCTCGTCTGCACCTTCTTTCTGTTCTCCTTCTTCTCGAAGGCACGCAGTCCCTGGCGTCTGCCTAAGGCCTTTTCGCCCTCGCCGATCAGCTTCGCCAGAATCATGGACATCAGCCAGTAGATCAATGCAAGGGCCACATACACCTCAAAGACATGGAGGTTATATGTACGGGTATTGTAATTGCGCGCATTGCCCACCAGATCGATGACGCCGATGGAGAAGCCCACGGCGGTCTCAAGCAGGTTGCTGACGATTAGGTTGCCCAGGTTCGGCAGAGCAATATACAGCGCCTGGGGCATCACAATATGGAGGAAGCCCTGCAGCGTGCTCAGACCGCAGCTGTGAGCTGCCTCCATCTGCCCCTTAGGAATGGCCAAATAAGCGGAGCGCATGGCCTCGGACATACGGGCGGAACCAAACATGGAGAGGGTCAGCACCATATAGAACGCCTTGTTCCAGCTGGTAATATCCACGCCGAAATAGTAGGAAAACACCTTGGGAATCCCGAAGTAGGTGATAAACAGCAAGACGATAAAGGGCGTCCCTTGAATGATCTGCACATAAAAGGCCACCAAGCCCCGGACAAATTTGTTCTTACGCAGCTTGCACCATGCGAAGAACAGACCAAAGCTCAGGGAGAAGATCAGGGACAGGCCCAGGATACCGATTGTAAACGGGAGATATTCCAGCAGCACGGGCAGGCTTTCTAGGAAAGCCGAAATCGAAAAAATTTCCATAGTCTCTACCTTTCTTGCGCGAGGTCGCCGCTACTTCCCCAAATTTTGTACAAAAAATAGCGGCATATGCCGCTGTGCCCACACTTCTGCATCAAGCTCCTCCCAGTATGGCGGCCCTTGGGCCGCCATACTGGAGAACAGCATTGAGTAAATTACAGTATGTACAGGGGAGCAGTGCGAAGATTAATACTCGTAGTCGGGGTTGGGCTCCACATCCGCATACTCAAAGCCCTCGATGTACTGGTAGACATTCTCACCGTAGTACTTGATGGACATAGCGGCCATGGTGCCGTCGGCAAACAGCTGCTCCATAGCGCCGTCAACAGCCGCCACCAGTTCCTCCTGACCCTGGCCGTAGAGCACCCAAGTGCCGAAGCCGGAGTCGTTGAAGGCCACAAAGTAGGTCTCGTCGTTGGGATCCGCCTCTTCCTTGATGGCGGTGTAGTTAGCACGCATATCAGAGATCACGTCGTAACGGCCGTTAATCACCTGCTGCACCTCCAAAGGCAGAGGATCGTGCTCAGCTACCTCGAAGATCAGCTGCTCCTCGTGAGTCTCATTGAACTCAGTGTACAGGGCGTAGCCGGACTCGCTGGAGCTGTAGGGAACATTCACCAACCCCAGCTTTGCCACTTGGCTGAGCATCTCCTCAGTAGTACCCTCGGTAATCACATCTTTGTATTCATTGCGCAGGATCAGGCCGCGGACGCCGGCGGAAATGGGGTACTCGGGGAACAGGTACTTCTCCTCCCGCTCCTCGCTGTAGAAGAAGTTGTTCACGCCGACGGCGTAGGTGCCGGTATCAAGGCCGATGATGATAGCGTCCTGGGTGCCCGTCTCATACTCGAACTCATACTGGGGCAGCAGCTCATCCACCAGGCACATGACCTCGTAGTTCTCGCCTGCCAGGTTGCCGTCCTCGTCCAGATAGCAGTTGGGCATGGAGTCGGTGCCGATGCCGATGCGCACAGTCGTCACCTCGGTATCGCTGCTGGTGTCGTCGCCGTTGCCGGTAGTGGTGTTGTTGCCGCTGGTATTATTGGTGGTGGTGTTGTTACCGCCACAGGCGGCCAGCAGGCTAAGGATCATCAGGGACGCCATAACTAATGATAACAGCTTTTTCATCCTATTTTTCCTTTCATGCAAAAAATTTATAAAATGGCGCAGGCCATTCTACCACATATTGGGAAAGCCGATAAGGGATGCTTGCTTATTTACGCCCGCCGGTCAGCTCCTGATCCTCTAAAAGAATACGCTGGAACTCTACCTTGTAGTCGTTGGGGTCGCGGATAAAGCAGGCATATACCGGAAAATTTTCCTGCTTCATGGGCGGGCAGATGATCTCGGCCCCCTTGGCCTTGAGCACCTCATAGTGGGCATCCACATCCGCCTCGTCATGGCAGTTGAAGGAGATGCACATCCCTACCGGGCCGGAGGGAATGGGACGCCCGTCGGGATAGTGGCAAAAGCCAATGTAGCCGTAGCCGGTGTCAAAAATATGGCACTCATTACCGGAATTCTGCACCTGGACCAGCTTCAGGCCTACCACCTCTTGGTAAAACTTGGACGTCTCCTTGATATCCTTGCAGGGAAAAAAGACTACACTGTTTTCAATGCTCATCGACTTGTCTTCCTTTCTGATCTTGTGATGCCGCAGCGGCTCCGCTATAGGGTATCATCTCCGGACGCACCCGTGCAAATAAGTGCTCCACGCTTTCGGGCGGCCTGTCGGCCTGTCAAAGTGCTCATAATTCTATAAGGGAAGCGCAGCTTCCTTGTGTAAATATATTAAAGCACAGAACCAAAAAAGTGTCAATAGTTCTTAATGACAAAATGTAAATAGGTCTGATGTTTTAATATTTCGTCAGATTTTGCCCGCTGTTTTTAGCGGAAACTCACAAACAGAGCCGACGGCTCTGTTTGCACTTTTGCTGCTCAGCAAACAAGAGAGACGGGAACTCCTATAGGAGCTCCCGTCTCTTCATTTCTATTATCCCTTGTGGTTACGCCTCATCAAAGGAGTGCGTCAGCGGATCGCTTTCGTGCTCCTCCTCCAAATCCACAGGCTCGGAGACATCCGGGACAATGGTCTTCGCCATATCCCGATAAGCCCCAAGTCCCGCACCGGCGGGGATCAGCTTGCCGATGATCACGTTCTCCTTCAGGCCAAGGAGGTGGTCCACCTTGCCCTTGATAGCCGCCTCAGTAAGGACCTTCGTGGTTTCCTGGAAGGAAGCGGCGGAAAGGAAGGAATCCGTGGCCAGAGACGCCTTGGTGATACCCATGAGCAGCTGGGTGACCTCGGCCTCCCGCAGGGGCTCGCCATCTTCCCGGACCTCACCGGCGGCCCGGCGGGCGCGGATCTTCTCATTGGCGTCGTAGAGCTCTAAAACATCTACCATAGAGCCGCTGAGCAGGTTGGTGTCACCGGAGTCCTCCACCCGGCACTTGCGCATCATCTGGCGGACAATGACCTCGATGTGCTTGTCGTTGATATCCACGCCCTGCTGGCGG
>CAJFUI010000073.1 GCA_904420145.1 uncultured Oscillospiraceae bacterium | reverse complement strand
GCCCCGCATGGCGTACATCCGGGTGATAAAGTCCTTCAGGGACTTGTTCAGGGCGTGGCCCATGTGGAGCCCGCCGTTGGAGAAGGGGGGGCCGTCGTGGAGGGAGAACCGGGGCTTGCCCTCGTTCTTCTTCAGCAGCTCGTGATACAGGTCCAGCTTGTTCCAGTTTTCCAGCATGCCGGGCTCACGGTTCGGCAGGCCCGCCCGCATGGGGAAGTCGGTCTGGGGGAGCTGGATGGTCTTGTTGTAGTCCATAGGTGGATTCCTCCTAAATCTGGTGATCTATTCTTCATTTTTTGTTATTTTCTGTTTGGTAAACGGGAGGTTTCGCCGCCCCAGCGGCGGGAAGCTTTTGGGGTCTTTCGCGCCCCCGGGCGCGAGTGACTTTTGTCTCTGAACAAAAGTCACCAAAAGTCAGCTTAGGGCTGTGCCCTAAGAACTTGATTTGTGCCCTTTGGGCACGGGGATATTCCGCTCTTCGGAGCGGGTTCCTTTGCCCGCAGCGGCAAAGGAACCAAAGCGCTGCTTAGGGCTGCGCCCTAAGAACCCCATAGGATTGGGTGGGGCTGATGGGCATCGCGAAACTTTTTTGCCTCGTAGGTTCCGTTAGTCCGGGTGCAGCACTGAATTGGCTGCCGCTTCGTATCCGCCCTTTCCGCTGCGCTAAGGGCTACTCTGAGGGGTAGCGGGTGACCGATGTCCTACTATTTCGCTCTACTGTCAGTTCCCTCCTCGCGGCATAGCCGCGAGGACCTACGCTACAAACATGCCACTGGCATGTTTGCTTTACGCTGCGGCGCTTCGCTAAGGGCTACTCTGGTGGGATAGTGGGGAACCAATGTCCTGCCGTTTCGCTCTACTGCTGATTTCCTTTTCGCGGTGTGCAGCGTTCTATCGCTTTCGTACACGGGCAGGCTGCCCCACCTTACCGCAGCAGGCGCTTCTCATGGGGACAGAAAGTACTGAGTGCTCCGCCGCAGGAGGGCGTAACGCCCGGGGCAGGTGCAGAAGTCCTTTCGATCCCCACGCGCCGGTGATAGAAGAAGGCAGATCGGCAGGGAGAAGGGAGTCCTTAGAACCGCAGGTTCTAATCCAATTTTTGCCCACTTTTGTTTGGTCACAAAAGTGGGTCGCGCCGGGGCGCGAAACCGCCCCACAAAAGCTTCCCGCTTTTGCGGGGACCCCATATTGGACGAAAATGGTCGGGCAGAGCCCGCCCATTCCATGGTCCAAACCACCTTCTCTTGGCCGTCCCTGCCAATTCACCTTGAGGTTTTTCCTACGGGAAAACGCTTGTACGCCGCATCTGCGGCGATATGCCGCCAAAGGCGGCAAAGTACCCCGCGCCGCGCAGCGGCGCCAATCAACTCCCTTACCTTGGCTCAGGATCATCCGACAGCCCCAGCAAATAATCAGAGGAAATTTGGTAGTGCTCACAGATCAGCGCGATTTTTTCCGCTGTAGTGGAATGCTTCCCTGTCTCCATTTCACTGATCTGGCTCTTTCCCACACCAAGCACTGCGGCAAGCTGTTCTTGGGTTTCCTTATGCCGTTTTCGCGCCTCCAACAGGCGCTGCCCAAAAATTTCTTTTGAAAACATAACTTCCTCTTGACAAGTTCAATTATATCGAATATACTGTTTTTGTGGAGTTCAATTATATCGAACAAAAAGAAAGGCTACTGAAAATGAAAAATATGCTCGAAGAAATCTACCGCGGAAGTTATGAGCGGACTTTTGTCCGGTCGCCGGAGTACGAAAAGGCCGTCCGAGAGATGGATAAAGTCTGGAGCGCGGCGGAGCAGACCATCGACAAGGAGACCCTCGAGGCGCTGTGGGACACTACTGCGGCTATCTCGATCTATGAGAGCTACAGCGACTTCCGCCACGGCTTCCGCTTAGGGGCGGCGCTGATGCTGGAGGTCTTTGCCGTCCCCGACTGAAAACAAAAAGCGCCTCTGCCTCCAAAGAGACAAAGGCGCAACCCTCTGCGGTACCACTCTTCTTGCCGAACCCACGGGGCCCGGCCACTCAAGGTATGCCCGATAACGGGGGCGGGCCGGAGAAGCCTACTGCCCGAAAGGGGTTCAGCCCTCTGCTCCAAGGGGATCTTCCTCTGCCGCGCCTCTCCGCCCTTCCACCAAAGCGGGCGGCTCTCTGCGCAGGAGACGGCAGACTACTTGTCCTTATCTACACACTATCCCATGATGAGTTTGTCCTATTCTATCCCCCTTTTCCCCGTTTGTCAACCGTTTTTCTCCGTCGGTTCCCCCGCCGCGCCTGACGGTTGAAAATTTTTCCGGCCTGTTGTAAGATAAGAACAACAATTTCTTGCGGTGAGGAGCCCCAGAGTGGGTACAGGGGATGAAAATGAGCAAAAAAGAGCTGTGCAAACGATACCTGTTGTTTATTGTCAGTCTGTTCTTTTCCGGGCTGGGGGTGGCCATCGCCCGACACGGGGCGCTGGGCGTGCCGCCCATCTCCTCCGTGGCCAATGTGCTCAGCTACCGCTTCTCCTTTCTCAGCCTGGGGACCTGGCTGATTCTCTGGAACTGCCTGCTGGTTCTCGGGCAGATCCTGATTCTGCGGAAACGGTTTCCGCCCATCCAGCTGCTGCAGGTGCCCCTGTCCTTCCTGTTCGGGTACTTTACGGACTTCGGCGCCTGGTGCGTCTCCTTTGTGCCCAATGACGCCTATCCCGTCCGGCTGCTGCTGGTGGCGGCAGGGGTGGTGGTGCTGGCCTTCGGCATCGCCCTCTCTGTGATCGCCAACGTGGTGCTCAACGCGGGGGAGGGCTTTGTCAAGGCCGTGTCCGATACCCTGTGCCGGGATTTCGGTAATGTAAAGATTGTTTTTGACGTGTGCTGTGTGCTGCTGGCCATTCTCCTCTCCCTCCTCCTCTTTGATTTCACCATCGTGGGCGCCCGGGAGGGGACAGTGATCGCCGCCCTGGGCACCGGCCTTGTGGTCAAACAGTTTACCCGCAGGCTACAAAAGCCGGTGAGCCGGCTGCTGACGGCCCCTTGAAAAGCTTCGTTTCTTCCTGCGGCGGTCCTTTGCCGCCTCTTGTTTCCTCTACTTACTTTTGAAAAGAAAGGCAGGTACATACCATGCAGAATTTGGAAAAACAGTATCATATCCACTGCACGGCTGGGGATGTGGGCCGCTACTGCATCCTCCCCGGGGACCCGGGCCGCTGCGCCTCCATCGCCGCGCTGCTGGACGGCAGCCGGCTGATCGCCCAGAACCGGGAGTTCACCGTCTACACCGGCTCCCTCCTGGGGGAGAAGGTCTCCGTCTGCTCCACCGGCATCGGCGGCCCCTCCGCCGCCATCGCTATGGAGGAGCTGACCGCAGTGGGGGCGGATACCTTCATCCGGGTGGGCACCTGCGGGGGCATCGACCTCTCTGTAAAATCCGGCGACATCGTGGTGGCCACCGGCGCGGTGCGCCAGGAGGGTACCAGCCGGGAGTACGCCCCCATCGAGTTTCCCGCCGTGCCAGACATCACGGTCGCCTCCGCCCTAATCGAGGCCGCCGCGGCCATGGGCAAGACCTGCCATGCCGGGGTGGTCCAGTGCAAGGACAGCTTCTACGGCCAGCACAGCCCAGAGCGCATGCCGGTGAGCTATGAGCTGCAAAACAAGTGGGAGGCGTGGAAACGGCTGGGAGTCAAGGCCAGCGAGATGGAATCCGCCGCACTGTTTGTAGTGGCCGCCGCCCTCCATGTGCGCTGCGGCTCCTGCTTCCACGTGGTGTGGAATCAGGAGCGGGAGGCCGCCGGTCTGGACCAGGACATGAGCGAGGACACCAGTGCCGCCGTCCGGGTGGGGGTGGAGGCGGTGAAGCTGCTGATCCAGCGGGAGCGGAAATAGTCCCGCCCGTCCTCGCTCATGCCGCCGGGAATCCGGCGGGCAAGCATTTTCCCACGCAGGGAAAATCTTGGCGCAGGGCGGATTCACTCCGCCCGAGTATGTGAAATCCAAGGGGCCCCCGCAGGGCGCAGCCCTGTGGGGAGCGAGGACACCTCCGCCGCTGTCCGGGTGGGGGTGGAGGCGGTAAAGCTGCTGATTCGGCGGGAGCGGAAATAGTCCCCCCGTCCTCGCTCATACCGCCGGCAATCCGGCGGGCAAGCAGTCTCTCCGCAGGGGAAAATCTCAAGGTGAATTGGCCGGAACGGCCAAGAGAAGGTGGTTTGGACCACGGCGCAGGGCGGATTCACTCCGCCCGAGCAAGTGAAATTAAATGGGGCTCCGTGGAAAGGCGGCTCACTGTGCACAGAGTGGGCCGCCTTTCTTCCCCTATTCTTGAATTTTTTGCCAAAAAGCCGTTAAAATGTAAAAAAGCGATTGACATTTCCCTGCTCAGAATTTAATATAAACGGTGCGTAAAAGGGAGTAATCGGCATCCGTCGGATGTGGTAAAGGGCGACAATACGGCCAAAAGCCCGTCTTTACCTGAAATGATGAGACTTTACAGCGCGGAGACGGCGCTGGGAAAGTCTCTCTCTTTTTACAGAATTTAGGAGGTTGTTTCATGTTTTACGAGCTGTTTTCCAACGTGCTGAACTTCACATGGCAGCAGGGCGTCATGATCCTGGTGGGCGCTGTTTTGATCCTGCTGGCCATCAAGAAGGAGATGGAGCCCACACTGCTGCTGCCCATGGGCTTCGGCGCCATCTTAGTGAACCTGCCCTTCGTCAACACCGAGGCTATTGAGACGCTGTTCAACGCCGGTATCGCCAGCGAGCTGTTCCCCCTGCTGCTGTTCATCGGCATCGGCGCCATGATCGACTTCGGCCCCCTGCTGAGCAATCCCAAGATGTTTCTCTTTGGCGCGGCGGCTCAGTTCGGTATCTTCTTCACCCTTGTGGTGGCCGTCATTCTGGGCTTTGACCTGAGAGACGCCGCCTCCACCGCCATTATTGCCGCTGCCGACGGCCCCACCAGCATCTATGTGGCCAACTATTTTGACAGCATCTACCAGGGCGCCATCATGGTGGCCGCCTACAGCTACATGGCTCTGGTGCCTATCATCCAGCCCCCCATCATCAAGGCCATCACCACCAAGAAAGAGCGGATGATCCGCATGGAGTACACCCCTGGCAACGTCTCCAAGACCACCCGCATCCTCTTCCCCATCTTCGTGACCATCATCGCCGGCACGGTGGCCCCCAAGAGCGCGGAGCTCATCGGCTTCCTCATGTTCGGCAACCTGATCCGCGAGTGCGGCGTGCTGGACAGCCTGAGTCAGACCGCCCAGACCTCCCTGGCCAACCTCATCACACTGGTACTGGGCCTGAGCGTGTCCTTCCGCATGCAGGCGGAGGCGTTTATCACCGTGGAGACCCTTCTGATCCTGTGCCTGGGCCTTGTGGGCTTCGTGTTTGACACCGTGGGCGGCGTGTTCTTCGCCAAGATCCTCAACCTCTTCAGCAAGAAGAAGATCAACCCCATGATCGGCGCGGCGGGTATCTCCGCCTTCCCCATGGCCTCCCGCATGGTCCACAAGATGGGCCGGGACGAGGACCCCTACAACTTCCTGCTCATGCACGCCGCCGGCGCCAACGTCAGCGGCCAGATCGCCTC
>CAJFUI010000072.1 GCA_904420145.1 uncultured Oscillospiraceae bacterium | reverse complement strand
CATTATGGAGGATCCCATGACCTCCTGCGGCTGCTTCGAGTGCATCTGCGGCATTGAGCCCATGTCTAATGGCGTGATCATCGTCAATCGCGAGTACAAGGGCATGACCCCCACGGGTATGACCTTCGGCGAGCTGGCCTCCATGACCGGCGGCGGTGTCCAGACCCCCGGCTTCATGGGCCATGGCCGCCACTTCATCGCCAGCCACAAGTTTGCCGCCGCCGAGGGCGGTGTGGCCCGGATCGTCTGGATGCCCAAGGAGCTCAAGGACGACGTGGCGGCCCGGCTGAACAAGACCGCCAAGGATATGCTGGGCATCGACAACTTCACCGACATGATCGGCGACGAGACCATCGCGGAGGACGCGGAGACCCTGCTGAACTTCCTCACCGAGAAGGGCCACCCGGCGCTGAGCATGGAGCCTCTGATGTAAATAGGTTGATCTTTCTACAAAGAAGGGGGACGGCGAAAGCCGTCCCTCTTTCTATTTCACTCAAGCAATACTATCGCCGCATCGGATCATCAGAACGGCCCACTAAGTAATCTAAAGATACGTCAAAATAATCCGCTAAGGAACAGAGCACCTCAAAGCTCGGAGAACGCTTTCCCCGTTCAAGCAGGCGGACAGCTTCATCCGTTAAGCCAAGGAAATTGCCAAGCACAACAAAGGATACTCCCTTTTCCTTACGCAGAACTCCGAGGCGATCCGAAAAATTTTTTCTGTATTCCATATAGCCCCCTTGACAATCCAACCCAAAGTTGGTATTATAGTAAAGCAAACTAAAAGTTGGAGCAAAAGCAGGTCTATCCCGACAACGATCAACAATTAGTCAGACCTGCAGCGCTGCGCATAGCAGAATGGCCCGGCGGCAACCGGGCAAATTTTTTCATACACAGTAAAGGATACCACAGCGCATTTTATGGTGCAAGAAAATTTTACAGGGAACGTGTGAGCCACATGCGGAATGAAAAGATTTCTATTGGCGTTACCTTGGACAGCGACCTTGTGGAGGCGCTCCGCAGGCTGGCCAAGGAGGATTCGCGGTCGCTGCCCCGCTATATCAACATCATTCTGAAACGCTACTACCGCAATATGCCCCTTGCCGCGTCCATGGCCGTTATGAAAAAAAACGTCTCCAGCAAGGTCAGCATCAATCTTTGTCTGGACCGAGATGTGGCAGAAAAGGCAAAATACTTTGCGCAGACGGAGGAGCGGTCTGTATCACAATATATCAACCGCTTTCTGCGGCAGTATTTAGAAAATATGGAATAGGGGAAGTTTTGCACCCCGGTGCGGGTTTCTTTTGGGGCCTTTCGCGCCCCGGCGCGACCTACTTTTGTCACCAGACAAAAGTAGGCAAAAGCTGGCTTAGGGCTGCGCCCTAAGAACCCCATGGCACCGGGTGGGGGCTGAGGGGCATCGCGAAATGTACTTGCCTCGCAGGTTCCGTCAGTCCCGGTGCAGCACTGGATTGACCGCCCTCCTATACCCGCCCTTTCCGCTTCGCTAAGGGCTACATGGGCGGACTATGATAGAACTTTGTTCTATCGATTTGGGGTGTTCCACACCCCGGTGCGGGTTACTTTGCCCTCAGCGGCAAAGTAACCAAAGCGCTGCTTAGGGCTACGCCCTAAGAACCCCGAGGACTGGGTGGGAGCTGTTAGTCATCGCAAAATGTACTTGCCTCACAGTATGTGGCAGTCCGGGTGGAAACTTGGCATGGGCTGGTTGTTCTGGACCCGGGCGTTACGCCCTCCTGCGGCGGGATAATAAAGCGCGGCGTTCTATCGATTTCGCACACAGGCAGGCCGCCCCACCTCGCCGTAGCAAAGTGCAGAAACAAGGCCTTTCTCACACCTCTGCCGCGGCAGGCGCTGATCGTTGGGACAGAAAGGTGGAGTGCTCCACCGCAGCAGGGCGTAACGCCCAGGGCGGGGGCACCAGTCCTCACGGTGGCCACGCGCCGGTGATAGAATGGTTGCAGTCCAGCGGGCATTAGGGAGTTCTTAGAACCGTAGGTTCTAAGCGGCTTTTTGGCTACTTTTTGGCCGGCCAAAAAGTAGCCCGCTCCGGAGAGCGGAATCTCTCCCCACAAAATCTAACGATTTTGCGGGGTCTCCGCAAATTCCACTTGATTTGACCGGAATGAATTCGGTCAAACCCAAGGTTTTCCCTACGGGAAAACACTTGTACGCCGCACTTGCAGCGATATGCCGCTGAAAGCGGCCAAAATTCCAAATTGACAACATTTTAACAAACTCACCTTGACAAGTGATGCCTCACCCGATATACTAAACATACTGAAAAATTGCGCTTTTGACGCCCCGTAAAAATTTCGACGGACCGTCGGTGAAAGGAACAACAAACCATGTATACTGTAACCTTCCAGCTTAGCGAAGCCGAGCCTGTCTCCATTTCGGTCAACCCCGGTGAGAACCTCCTTGAAGTGGCCCGCAAGGCCAACGTGGCCATCGACGCCCCCTGCTCCGGCAACGGCTCCTGCGGCAAGTGCCGCGTCCGCCTGGTTTCCGGTTTCTTGGACTCTCCCATCAGCCGGCACATCACCTCCGAGGAGTACGACGCAGGCTGGCGCCTGGCCTGCTGCAGCAAGGTCGTGGGGGACGCCGTGGTGGAGGTCCCCGACATCGCCACCGCCTACCGCAGCCGCATGAAAATCGCCGATCTGGACTCCCCCGAGGAGATCGCTATTTTTGAGAATCTCCGTAAGGCCATGATGGACGCGGGCATCTCCTTCCACAGCGATCTGAGCTTCCTCCCCTTGGAGCTCAGCGAGCCCACTCTGGACGACACCATGCCCGACAACGAGCGGCTGCTCCGGGCGGTGGAGGCGGCCACCGGCTGCCCCTATGAGAACATCATCATGCCCTACTCCGTACTCCGGGACCTCAGCTGGGTCCTCCGGGAGAGCGAGTGGAAGGTCAAGTGTGTCATTTCCAAGGACTTGGACCGGATTCAGATTCGTGACGTGCTCCCCGCAGACAACACCGATCCCATAATGGGCTTTGCTCTGGACCTGGGCACCACCTCTCTGGCCGGCCTTCTGGTGGATCTGGAGACAGGGAAGATCCTGGCCAAGGCCAGCGGCGGCAACGGCCAGATCCGCTACGGTGCGGACGTCATCAACCGTATTATTGAATCGGACAAGCTGGGCGGACGCCGCCGTCTGCAGGACGCGGTGGTGAAGGAGTCCATCATCCCCATGCTGGCCCAGATGTACCAGAGCGCCCACGTCAATCCCCGGCGGATCTACCGCATGGTGCTGGCGGGCAACACCACTATGAACCACCTGCTGCTGGGCCTCCACGCCGATCCCATCCGCATGGAGCCCTTTGTTCCCAGCTTCTTCCAGACCAACTACATCTACGTCCGGGATATCGGCCTGAAGATGAACCCCCTGGCGGAGCTGATCGTGGCCCCCAACATCGGCAGCTATGTAGGCGGCGATATCACCGCCGGCGCCTTTGCCTCCATGATCTGGAACAGCCCGGAGCTGAGCCTGTTTATCGACCTGGGCACCAACGGCGAGCTGGTCTTCGGCAACAACGAGTTTTTAATGAGCTGCGCCTGCTCCGCCGGCCCCGCCTTTGAGGGCGGCGACATCAGCTGCGGCATGCGGGCCACCGACGGAGCCATCGAGGCCTGCACCATCGACAAGGAGACCATGGAGCCCACCCTCACTGTAGTGGGGGGCGGCGTCCCGGTGGGCATCTGCGGCAGCGGCATCATCGACATCATCGCTGAGCTCTTCCGCTGCGGTATCATCAACGGCAAGGGCAAGCTGGTCCGGGAGGGCCGCCGGGTCCGCCACGACGAGCACGGCATGGGCTCCTTCGTTCTCGCCTTCCAGGAGGACACAGGCGGAGTGAAGGATGTGGTCATCAACGAGGTGGACATCGACAACTTCATCCGGGCCAAGGGCGCCATCTTCTCCGCCACCACCACTATGCTCTCCTCCCTGGGCTTTGACCCCTCGGTGATCGAGCGGGTGTACGTGGCCGGCGGCATCGGCAGCGGCATCAATATGAAGAACGCCGTCACCATCGGCATGTTCCCCGATATCTCTTTGGACCACTTCCACTATATCGGCAACTCCTCCCAGACCGGGGCTTACGCCATGCTGCTGAGCTCCGAGGCCAAGGCCAAGGTGGAGGAGCTGGGCCGGAGCATGACCTATCTCGAGCTGAGCAACGAGCCGGGCTATATGGACGAGTTCGTGGCCGCCTGCTTCCTGCCCCACACCGACGCCTCCCTCTTCCCCAGCGTGGAGGTGGACTGAGCCTCTCTTTTTCCCAAGCGCAGCAGGGCGCGCGGCAAAATGCCGCGCGCCTTGTTATTTTTGCAGAAGAGCATCCCCTCTGCGGTCAGCCTAATCAAGTTTTACATCAAGGATTTTATATAGGGCGAATAGAACCACGATGCCCCCCACAGCGACAAGCCCGTGGAGCTGAAAGAGCGGATATTGGATAAAAGCGTTTGCGCCCATGCAAAACAGCATCAAGAGAAATAGGAGAAGAAACAAGCCGAAAATCGTCCTTTTCTCGGAGGTTCCGCCGATGCGGAATGTATTTTGGGAAATCAGATGAAACAGCAAGAAAGCGCCCGCTATGCACAGCACAGCAGATACGATATTTCCGGCTGTTACCGTAAAGCGAAATCCCCTATCGCCTTGGAGGACCTGCTCCAGCCCGCGAAAAACCAGCCAAATCGCTAACAGCACATCAACAGAAAGCAGAACATCCCGCAGTAAAGAGAGGGCATATTCTTTGCGGCTCAGATGCGGCAGTTCCGCAATCACACTGTCGCAGAACAGCCGGTAATCTTCGCCGATAATGTCTTTTGCCGTCTCTCCTCGTTTTTCTCCCGCAGCGATCATCTCCCAAATATCGCGGCGCGCTCTTTCTTGATGGTATGGATTGATGTTGGCCGAGCGGATATAGACGGTTATATCGGTCAGTACAGCTTGATTCTCCTTGCACCGGATCTGTTTCTCCAGTTCGTTATTCTCCTTCAGTAAAAGCTTCGTTCGCCTGCTCACCCTGCATCCCTCCCTGTACGTCCTGCATCAAAGCATTTACAGCTTTTGACAATTCACAATAGCTGTTCCAAAACTCTTTTAAGGCGGCGATTCCCTTTTCTGTCAATTCATAGTATTTTCTTTTCGGCCCAATCTCTGACGCCCTGTAGGTCGCACGGACCAAATCATTTTTTTCCAGCCGCAGCAGCAGCGGATAAATGGTCCCTTCTGCAATTTTCCCAAAACCATAGCCTGTCAGCTGCTCTGATATCTCATATCCATAGGTCGCCTTTTTACTGATCACCGCCAGAACACAACCCTCAAGGGTGCCTTTCAGCATTTGCGATGATATCACCTGATCACCTCCAAACTACCTTGCAAAGCATGATAGTTTTCTATATTGTAATGCAAGATAGACTTGCTGTCAAGGGGCTGCCGTATTTTAAAGAACCGGTACGTCCGCGCTTTTTCCCGTTTCAATTTCCCCTGCCCTCTGCCCGTCCGCCCACGGCGCAAAATCTTTTCCGGGAAAGCAAAGGATTTGCTTGACGGATGGCCCGCCATGTGGCATAATGTGCCTGTGATTGTGAAAAGATTTGCAAAGAGGTCGACCTATGGAACCCATCTACGGAAAGAACAATAAGGAGGAGCTCCCCCTCGAGTACTATCTCGCCCGCTACCGGGCAGAAGATCCCAACAAGATGGCGGAGCGCTGCCGTCTTTCCTATGTGGATTCCCGCTTTACAATCACCCTCATGGGGGATGTATTTACCATTTCCCACCCGGACTTTGTCATCGACGGTCCCCGCACCCCCAGCAACCCCGAGCGCATTCTCTTTCTGCGCTATCTGCTGGACGGGCGCTATGCGGCGCCCTCGGGACAGTATCTGACCTACCGGGAGTTTCCATGGGGGGAGGTCTACCTCCAACAATTTACCGGTCGCTGCATCAAGCGCTTCGCTTTCTCCTACGGCTCCAAGCCGGAGCTGTTGAAGCAGGTGATGGCGCACTTGCCTGCCGTGCCGGTACAGCGAGGTGATGTAGGCTACGAGCTGACGCTGATGGATGGGCTCACCATGCAGTTCATCCTGTGGCTGGGGGATGAGGAATTCCCTCCAAACGCACAGATCCTGTTCTCCGACAACTTCCGCTACGCCTTTACCGCGGAGGATATGGCAAATATCGGAGATATTACCATCGGACGGATGAAGGCCATCGCGTCCACCCTGTAAAAGGGAGAGCTTTGCGCCAAAGGCGCGGCTTTGCCCAACTTATTCATTTTTAATAAAACAAAATCAGGATTGGTAGAGTAAGAGTAACGCGTAAAGTGGCATGTGGCTGGGAAGTCGCCCGTGCACGAAAGCCCCCCGCGAAATAGGGGCTACGATGTTGCTCTGCATCCGCTACCGCACGAGCTACGGGCGTATGACGATACCAATT
>CAJFUI010000071.1 GCA_904420145.1 uncultured Oscillospiraceae bacterium | reverse complement strand
GACAAAAGCCACCAAAAACTGGCCTAAGAACCCATGGTTCTTAGGAATCTCCTTTTCCCTGTTGAACTGCATCTCTCTATGACCGGCGCGTGGCCATCGTAAGGACTTAATCACCCGCCCCGGGCGTTACGCCCTGCCGCGGTGGAGCACTCAACCTTTCTGTCCCAACGATCAGCGCCTGCTGCGGTGGAATGGAGCGACCCGTCAGTGGGCGGAAGCGATAGAACGTCTCTCTTCCATGATCCACCCGTGCAGCCCTTAGCGCAGCGGAAAGGGCGGGTACAGGACGGCAGTCAATACGGTGCTGCACCGGGACTAATGGAACCTGCGAGGCAAGAAAATTTCGCGATGACCGTCAGTCCCTACCCGGTCCTTGGGGTCCTTAGGGGCTCGCCCCTAAGCTGATTTTTGGTGACTTTTGTTCAGAGACAAAAGTTACTCGCGCCCGGGGGCGCGAAACCTCCACAACCCCCCAGCGGGGGCAAGCAAGTCCTTAGAACCGTAGGTTCTAAGCGGCTTTTTGGTAACTTTTTTGCCGAGGAAAAAGTTACTCGCCTCGGGAGGCGAAACCTCCCAAAACCTTAGCGGGGAGAAGAGAGTCCTTAGAACTGCATGTTCTAAGCCAACCTTTGCCCACTTTTGTTTGGTGACAAAAGTGGCTCGCCCGGGGGCGTGAAACACTCCAAAAATCAATGGAGACAAGGAGCTTCCTAAGAACCATGGGTTCTTAGGCGCGCAGGTGAGCACCCAAGCGCAGCCTGAAAAATTTTTTGGCAAAAGCGTCATCTCCCCCTTGACAACTGTGTATATTGTGTATATACTGTGACTATCGAATATGTACAGTTCGAGGGCGAGGTACCTTATGGAAATTTATATCAGCAACAGCAGCGGCGTCCCCCTCTACGCGCAGATCACCGAGCAGATCAGGGCCAAGATATTGTCCGGCGAGCTGCAGGAGGGAGAGATGCTGCCCAGCATACGGCTTTTGGCCAAGGAGCTGCGCATCAGCGTCATCACTACCAAGCGGGCCTATGAGGACTTGGAGCAGGCGGGGTTTATCTACACCCTGCCGGGCAAGGGCTCCTTTGTAGCGCCCCAGAATCCGGAGATCCACCGGGAGGAGGCGCTGCGGACCGTGGAGGGCCATCTGCAGAGGGCCGTTGACGCCGCCGCGGCCGGCGGCATTTCCCCGGAGGAGGTCCGGGAGACATTGAACGTACTCTTGGAAGGAGAGTAAGTATGGAAAATCTTGTGGAAGTGCGGGGACTCACCAAGCACTACAACAATTTTACCCTGCGGCAGGTGGACCTGACGGTTCCAGCCGGCGCCATTGTGGGGCTGATCGGGGAGAACGGGGCGGGGAAGACCACCACCATCAAGGCCCTGCTCCACGTGATCCGCCCTGACGGCGGCACCGTCCGCCTCCTTGGCGGCGATCCCCGGGACGCGGCGGTCCGCAGCGAGGTGGGGGCGGTATTTGAGGACAGTTACTTTTACGGCGGCTTCAACGCCCGGCAGATCGACCGCATCATGGCGGGGATCCACCGCCGTTGGGACAGCGGCCTGTTTTTCGACTACTGCCGGCGCTTTGAGCTGGAGGAGAAAAAGCCGGTGAAGGATTTCAGCCGGGGCATGCGGATGAAGATGAGCCTTGCCACCGCCCTGTCCTACCGGCCCCGCCTGCTGGTTTTAGACGAGGCCACCAGCGGCTTGGACCCGGTGGTCCGGGGGGAGCTGCTGGACTTGTTTCTTGAGTTCATTCAGGAGGAGGACCACAGCATTCTCCTCTCCAGCCATATCACCGCCGACCTGGCCCGGGTGGCCGACCAGATCGCGTATATCCACAGGGGGGAGCTCCTCTTCCAGCGGGATAAGGATGAGCTCCTTGCGGACACGGCCATTCTCCGCTGCTCAGAGCGGGACATCGACCGGCTCCCCAGGGAGCTGGTCACCGCCCGGCGCAAGGGTCCCATGGGTTCCGCCGCGCTGGTGCGCCATCCGGAGGAGGTCCGGCGCCTGCTGCCAAACGCGGTGCTGGACCGGGCGGATATTGACGAGATGATGCAGTTTATTTCTGGGAGGGAGCAGACATGGGAGGACTGATCTATAAGGAGACAGCGGGGCTGTTGAGCCTCTACCGGAAAAATCTGGTTCTTGTGGCGATTTTATATGGCGCCATGGCCTTAGCCTTGAAAAACAGCTTTTTCCTCTATTTCGGCGTGTGGATGATGGGATTCTACGCCCTCTCCAGCTTTAGCCTTGATGAACAGAGCGGCTGGGGGCGCTATGCCCGAACCCTGCCGGTCAGCGACTTTCAGGTGGTGGCGGCCAAGTATGTCTCTGCCATGGTGTTCATGCTCATGGGCGTGACCTACGGCGTGGCGATGGGCGTGCTCTGGAGCCTGGTGGACAGCACCTTTAGATGGCTGGAATTTTTAGTGCCCATGGCGGTTGTCAGCGCCATCGCCCTGCTGTCCATGGCGGTGATGTTCCTGCTGGCCGTAAAGTACGGCACGGAGAAGGCCCGGAACTTCTTTTTGGTGTTTTTCCTTGTGCTCTTCGGGGGATTCTTCCTTCTTGGGGAGACGAATCTGCTGGGGGAGTTTCCGGTGGAAAAGCTGGCGGGAGCCGCGGCATGGGTGGAAGGGAACATGGTGCTCTCGGCCCTCCTCGCCCTATTGATCGCGGCGGCGGTGCTGGTGGTGTGTCTCTTTGCCGCCGCAGCCATCTACCGCAAAAAGGAGTTCTAAAATAGGCCAGACCAGCGAAATGAGCGCCCCGCATTTCATACCGGAATGGGGGGTGCTTGCCCCTGTATAAGACGGAAACCTCCGCACGGAAGGGTATATCGTCGGATGTGACAAAAGAGCGGGGAAAAAACTTGACGAATCGCCAGTAGTTTGTGTCGACAAATTGCGATAAAATAAGACAGAGCTGTTTTGGTTCTCCGCTGGGGATGCTGTGGGACGGTACGGTGCGCTGGGCTGTGCCGGCTCTTGTTGTCCCTGCCGCGGAGGGGGAGAAGAATATTGCGAGGAAAAGAGGACTGTCTATGAAACTGTTTCGAAGAGGCTTGGCGCTGCTGCTGGCACTCTCCGTCCTGGGCGCCGTGACGCTGGCCAGCGCCGCAGAGCTGCCCGACGATTTGGAGGGGGCTGTGGTGATCATCCACACCAACGATGTCCATGGCTCCGTCGATGGCTACGCCAAGGCGGCCGCTATGAAGACCGCCTATGAGGCCTACGGGGCCTATGTGCTCCTCCTGGACGCCGGGGACTACAGCGGGGGAGCCCCCACGGTGGATCTCACCTCCGGCGCTTCCGCCATCGAGCTGATGAACGCGGCGGGATACGACGCGGCAGCCATCGGGGAGAGCGAGCTGGGCTGGGGCTATGAGGAGGCGCAGAGCCTCGCCGGGTCGGCGGACTTCCCCCTGCTGTCCGCCAATGTGCGCTATGAGGGGGAGACGGCCTTTTCTGCCAGCAAGATCTTTGAGGCCCCCGATGGCACCAAAATCGGCGTCTTTGCCCTGACGCCGCCTGCGGCCCAGACCGCCGCCGGGGATAGAGAGCTCACCGTTCTCAGCGGAAATGAGCTTGCTGCCTGCGCCCAGGAGCAGGCGGATGCCCTCAATGCGGCGGGGTGCGACTTGGTGGTCTGCATGGGGCATCTTGGCATCAACGACAGCACGGATAGCTCAATCCGCCTCCTCCAGCAGGTCAGCGGCATCGACGTGATGATTGACGGCCGCTCCCACAGCACCGTGGAGGAGATTGAGGCTGCCAACGGCGGCACCTGCATCGTGGGGGAGACCACCCTCACCTCTACCGGCGCCAATTTCGAGAATGTAGGCCTTGTGGTCTATAAGGACGGGGACTATGTGGCTATGACGCTGCCTATAGACGAGGTGGTACTCTCTGACGAGACGGTAGCGGCGCTGGCCGCGGAGATCCAGCGCATCGCTGACGGCGGCGGCAGCGTCGCCGGCTACCGGGACGTGCTGGCCAACAGCTGGTACGCCGATGCGGTCAGCTACGTCACAGAGGCGGGGCTGATGGAGGGGAGCGGCGGCCTCTTCCAGCCGAACAGCCCCATGACCCGTGCCATGCTGGTCACCGTGCTCTACCGGCTCTCCGGTTCCCCTGAAGTGACGGGGAGCAGTCCCTTCACCGATGTGGCGGAGAGCGCTTGGTACGCCGACGCGGTGATCTGGGCCGCCGGGGAGGGGATCGTACAGGGGCAGACGGCCGACACCTTTGCCCCCAACGGTGCGGTCACCCGGGAGCAGCTGGCTACCTTCCTGTTCCGCTATGACGGCGGAGAGGGGAGCGGCAGCCTCGACGCCTATACGGATGCGAACACCGTGAGCGCCTACGCGGCGGAGGCCATGGGCTGGGCCGTAGGGGAGGGGCTGATCACCGGCACCGGCGCCGGCACCCTCTCGCCCAAGACCACCGCCTCCCGGGCAATGGTGGCGGCGCTGCTGATGCGCTATACCGACGGGGAGGTGTAAGACCTTCCCGCCAGAAATCCATTTGGTCAGAAAACCGGGGTACGCACATTTGCGCGTACCCCGGTTGCGGCTGTCGAAATGCTTTTTGTAACAGATAGGGGACCGGACAACAGTCCGGTCCCCCTTTGGTAGGCGCCGCGAGGCATAGCGGACGGTCCCCCGCCATAGGATAGAGGGCGGCCGGACGGTGAAAATGCCGGCAGTATCTCCTGACGGTTAAGAGGGGAGCGTCAGGTCCCCCTCCTTGATCCAGCCGATCTTGCGGAAGAAGAGGCCGAAGACCCAGGTGAGCACCGCGGGGAGGACAAAGCTGATGAGGATCAGCCCCGTCCAGTCGAAGGCGGTGATGGCCTCCTTCACCCCGGCGGCCACGTCGCTGACCCAGCCGGCGTAGACGCCGATCTGCCCCACAAAGCCGCAGGTGCCCATGCCGGAGGCCAGACCGCCGGCTGGATCATTCATCTCCAGGTGGAACACGCAGGTGGCCAAGGGGCCGGTGACGGCGGAGGTGAGGATGGCGGGCAGCCAGATCTTCGGGTTCTTCACGATGTTGGGCATCTGGAGCATAGAGGTGCCGATACCTTGGCTCACAAGGCCGCCCCAGCGGTTTTCCCGGAAGGAGAGCACCGCAAAGCCCACCATGTTGGCACAGCAGCCCGCCACCGCGGCGCCGCCGGCGAGACCGGTGAGGGTGAGGGCGGCGCAGATGGCGGCGGAGGAGATGGGCAGGGTCAGGGCAATGCCGATGACCACCGAGACGATAATGCCCATCCAGAAGGGCTGCAGCTCCGTGGCCCATTTGATGAGGATCCCCACCTGATTAGCTGCCGTACCGATGGCCGGGGCCCACCAGGCGGACAGGGCCACCCCCACAAAGATGGTGACCAGAGGGGTCACCAGAATGTCGATCTTGGTCTCCTTGCTGACCGCCTTGCCGATCTCGGCGGCGATGATGGCCACAAAGAGAACCGCCAACGGTCCTCCCGCACCGCCGAGGGTGTTGGAGGCAAAGCCCACCGTAGCCAGAGAGAAGAGGACCAGAGGCGGCGCCTGGAGGGCGTAGCCGATGGCCACCGCCATAGCCGGGCCGCTCATGGCCTTGGCCAGACCGCCTACGGTATACTCGATCATGTGGTCACCGCTGCCTAAGGTGGCCACCACCTGGGTGAGGAAGGGAATCTGAAACTGGGTGCCGATGGTGTCGATGATGGTGCCGATGAGCAGGGAACAGAAGAGCCCCTGGGCCATGGCGCTCATGGCGTCGATCCCGTACCGCTTGGCGGAGATAACGATGTTTTTTCGCTTGAGAAAGGCTTGGAAGCTGTGCAAGAGAACCACCTGCTTTTGTAAAAATAATGGTATACAGGTGTCAAGACACCTGTATACCACATCATACACGCATTGGGGACTCTTGTCAATCTTCATTTTCCGGTCCGTCCAGAATTTCGTGGAAGTCCGCGCAGAGGTTGGGCCGTTCCACGTCCAGGACCATAGGCAGATCCTGGTCCCGGAACACCTGATCCAAGGCCTCCATGCCGTATTGCAGCTTGTACTCGATCTCCTCCTTGTAGGCGGGGATGGCAAACAGAATACGGATGGTGTGTCCGTCCTCTGTCTCCACGGTGCCGAGGTCCCCGCCGCCCCAGCTGAGCACCACGCCGCCAAAGCCCACACCAGGGCCTAAGGGGGAGTAGTCCGGGCCGTTGGGGATGGTGTGCCCCGGCCCCAGCCAGGTCTGGTACTCGTGGGGGAAGCGGGCCAAAAACTTCAGCATGTGGATGGGCCAGAAGTATGCGGGGTTCACGTCGCTGCCCAGCTGGAACTCCTGTCCCAGGTCCCAGTCCCCGGGCAGAAAGAGCATGACCTCCGTATACTTCAGGTCCTCCCGGTCCGCGAGCTCGTCGGGGAGGGTCATGGGCTTGTCGCTCATGCCGGTGGTGTAGACCACATAGAAAGGCTGCTGCTCCGTGGGTCTCATCAGGTTGACGTCGATGTGAACCAGGTCGGAGATGATCTCGTGGTACACAAAGCTCTCCCGCCCGGGAAAGAGGGCCTCAAAGTGGGCGGTGATCTCCTCCGCATAGGTCCCGTAGGCCTCAGGGGGCCGCCAGCCCTTACTTTCCGGCGCCTCATAGCGGTAGATGGGGGAACCGCCGGGGCTGGTCTTTGGCCGTTTGCGAAACTTATCTAAAAATCCCATGGTCATCCTCCCTTGCAAGCCGCCGATGGGCAAACTCCCGGTGGCATTGTCACTTTAACAGAAAGCCTGCCGCGTCCAGCGCTGCGAGCACCCGCTCATAGACCGCCTCATCGGGGCAGGAGAGGGTGTGGAGATGGATCCCCTCGGTGAGCAGGGACAGCGGCGGTGCATCCTCCTCTTCACAGCGGCGGATGAATTGGGCCACATCGTAGCGGCTGGCAAGGCGCAGCGGACCTGTCAGCTGGCCGTAGATGGGGTGGTCCACAATCACGTCCAGAACGGTGCAGCCGTTGTCCACCATGGTGTTGAGCTCCGCCTCCATGTCCGCCCCGCTGTGGCGGCAGGCCACCGTACGCAGCAAGCCCCCCTCCGCCCGGCGGAGCACATAGCCCCGGGGGGTGGCGTCAATACTTGCGCCGGCGGCCCGCAGCAGGGCCACATCTCCTACGATGATCTGCCGGCTGACGCCGAAGCGGCCCGCCAGAGCGGCGGCGCTGATGGGCCGCTTTGACTGACAGAGCAGCTGTCGAATCTGTTCTCTTCGTTCCGCAGCCTCCATAGAAAAGGGCACCTCCCAGCTGTTTGTCCACCGTCTTCTGTCCCGGTGGGAGAGACGGCGGCTTGCTATGCCGCCGCGGTGTAAAGATCTGTTTTTACGGCCCAAGAGGATAGGCCTCCGGATGCCGCGGCGCTGCAGAACTATTGTATCACTGGGAAAAAGCCTTGACAAGGTGCTTTTCCCACACCCATCAAAAGCGCTGAGGCTCTTGACAGGGGTCCTGCAGCATCCCAATAGGGACAAAATTTTCCCTTGTCAGAAGAGAAATTGTGTATTATACTATAGAATAGTGAAATATTTGCGGAGGATCCATAATGGTAGAAACCTTTGACCAGATGACGGAAGACATTGTCAGCCATCCCTTGTTCCAGCAGCTTCGCACCTGCGACCACCACGGCGGGGAGAACTCCCTGTATATCCACTCTGTTGATACGGCAAAATGTGCCTACCGCTTGGCCCGGTATTTCCATCTGCGGGAGGAGCGTGTCCGGGCAGTGACCCGTGCCGCCCTGCTGCACGACTTTTTCGGTTACGACTGGCACAGCGAGGAGTATAAGCAGCGCCTGCGGGGTTACCGGGGCTGGCAGCGCTTCGTCCGTATGCACGCCTTTGCCCACGGCGCCCGTGCCGCCCGCCGGGCCCACGGCCTGTTTCATCTGGATCAGAGGCAGTATGCCGCCATTGTCAGCCATATGTTTCCCTTGGCGCCCTTTCCCCGGAATTCCGAGGCGTGGATTTTGACCCTTGCGGATAAGATTGTCGCCTCTAAGGAGATGTCCGCGGCCCTTGGCTACCACATGCGCAGGTGGTACCGGAGAGAGGTTGCCCAGTAATTTCTCGAAGGCTTCATCCTCTCGCAGCAAAAGAAAAAGCGCCCCGGACCCCACAGCGGGTCCGGGGCTTTGTCCTGTTCGGGAGAGGGGCCGGCGGAAAGCAGACCCTGCAGATGCTCTATCGCTCAGCGGCCCAGCAGGCGGTGGATCCTCTGGCGCAGGGTGCGGGAGGGCCGCGGCTCCGGGCGGGCGTTGGCGCGCTCAACAGCGGTCTGCATCAGTACAGCCTGCGCATCCACCGGTGCGCCGGTGGATGGGAGGGGACGGCAGATACCGTCGCTGCCCAGCTCCCGGGCCTTGGTGTTGTCCTGCAGCTGGGTGTCCACCAGCTGCAGGATCTTCCGCTTGGCCTCTTGGCTGTGGATGGGACAGGCCACCTCCACCCGGCGGTTCATGTTCCGGGTCATAAAGTCGGCGGAGGAGATATACATGGTCTCCTCCTGTCCCCGGCCGAAGAGATAGATGCGGGAGTGCTCTAAAAAGCGGCCCACGATGCTGGTGATGCGGATATGCTCTGTCTCACCGGGGACGCCGGGGAGCAGGCAGCAGATGCCCCGGACGATCATGCGGATCTCCACCCCGGCCTGGGAGGCCTGGCGCAGCTTGTCGATGAGCTCCAAATCGGTGACGGAGTTGAGCTTAAGGAAGATATAGCCGTCGCCACCCTTGGCGATCTCCCGGTCGATCAGGGACATGAGCTTGGTTTTCATGGCGTTGGGCGCCACCAGCAGGTGGCGGTAGGTGCCGTTCAGGTTGCCGATGGCGAGATTTTTAAAAAAGGTGTTGGCGTCCTGGCCGATGCCCTCGTCGGCGGTGATATAGGAGAGGTCCGTATACTGGCAGGCCGTCTTTTCGTTGTAGTTTCCGGTGCCCACCTGAGTGATATAGGAGACCTTTCCCCGCTCCATGCGGGTGATGAGGCAGACCTTGGAGTGGACCTTGTAGGCGTCGAAACCGTAGAGAATGCGGCAGCCCGCCTCCTCCAGCCGCTGGGACCAGTCGATGTTGTTCTGCTCGTCAAATCGGGCCCGCAGCTCGATCATGACGGTGACGTCCTTCCCGTTTTCCGCCGCGGCGCACAGGTAGTCCACCAGCTTGGCCCGGCTGGCCAGACGGTAGATGGTAATTTTGATGGAGATCACAGAGGGGTCGGAGGAGGCCTCCCGGATCAGCTGGAGGAAGGGGTCCATGGACTCGAAGGGATAGGAGAGCAGCAGGTCCCGGCGGAGGGCCTGCTTGAGGACGCTCTCTCCGGGGGTGATCTGGTCGGAGGGCTGGGGCTGGAAGGGCGGGTAGGTCAAACACTCCCGCAGAGGAGGGGAGAGGCGGTCGGGCAGGGAGAAGACATAGCCCATTTTCATGGGGGAGCTGGTGACAAAGACCTCCTTCTCTGTCAGCCGCAGCCGCTGGCAGAAGTAGCGGAGAAAGGCGGGGCTGACGTTCTGATGCAGCTCCAGCCGCACCGGGGAGAGCCGCTTACGCTCCCGCAGGAGCTTCCGCATCTGGGTGCGGAAGTCCTCATCCACCTCGAAGGACTCATCGTTGGGGGTGATATCGGCGTTGCGGGTGACGCAGAAGAGCACCTTCTCCGCCACCTGATAGCCGGAGAAAATATGCTCCGTCTCGGAGAGAAGGATCTCGGCAGCGGATATGTAGCGCAGCTCCGCCCCAGGGAGAAAGACCACCTCCGGCAGGGAGGCGGGCAGGGGGATGACGCCGAAGACCTGCCGGTCCTTCTCCTGCAGCAGGGCCCCTACGTGGAGGACCTTGTTGGCTAAATGGGGAAAGGGATGGCGGCTGTCCACGATCTGGGGGGAGAGGATCGGGTCGATCTCCGCGGAAAAATACTGCCGGATATAGGCCAGCTCCGGCGGCTCCAGCTCCTCCATGGAGAGGGCGGACACGCCGAAGGGACGCAGCTGCCGGCGGAGCAGCTGGTAGATCAGATCCTTCTGCCGGATCAGGGGCTGCACGGCGGAGAAAATGGCGTCCAGCTGCTCCGTGGCGGTCATGCCGGATTTCTTATCCACCGCCTCCTGATCCACCAGCGCCATGTCGTGGAGGCTGCCTACGCGGATCATGAAAAACTCATCCAAATTGCTGGTGAAAATAGATACAAACTTCAGCCGCTCCAAAAGGGGCACGGTGTCATCCAGGGCCTCGTTCAGCACCCGCTCGTTGAAGCGCAGCCAGCTGAGCTCCCGGTTTTGGGTGTAGCTCCGCTTTTCTTCACGGTTCATGGCGATCCTCCAATCGGTAGAGCAGATAGCCCTCCCGCACGCCGTAGGGGCTGGCGGAAAAGCTGGTGCATCCAAAATAGTCGGAAACGGCGTCCAGAATGGCGAGGCCCGGCAGCAGGGTGTGGAGCCGGTCCGGGGCGCTCTTAATCATGGCGGACAGCAGACGCCTGCGGTCGCTGTGAAAGAGCCGGAGCATCTTGGCGATGCGCTTGCAGGGGTAGCCGGTGTAGCCGGCGGACTCGTGGTAGAGCTCGTCGCTGAGCTTGCAGCTGGCCCGGCAGGTGCCCCCTACGCCGCACAGAAGCTCGGGACGCTGCCCGTCCGGAAGGGGGAAGCTCAGCTGCCGGATCTGCTCCTGGGCGTAGGCGGAGATGGCGTCGAGCTCCTTCTCCGTGGGCAGCACGTCGTGGACAAAGCGGTTGTAGAGATTCAGAGAGCCCATGGGCAGGGAGGAGGCTCTCTCGGCCTGGCGGTCACGGAAGTATACCAGCTCCGTACTGCCGCCGCCGATATCCACCATCAGCCCCTCCGGCCGGGTGATGGTGCGCAGGGCGCCGTAGTAGTCCAGCAGGGCCTCCTTCTCCCCGGAGAGCACCTGAATGTCCAGCGGACAGACCGCGGTGATGGCCGCAAGGACCTCCTCGGTGTTGGAGATATTGCGCAGGGAGGCGGTGGCAAAGGCGAAGATCTTGTCCGGGTGGATCTCAGAGAGAAGCTGCTGAAAGTGCTGGAGCACCCGGATGGCCTTCTGGATCCCTCGCTCGTTCATTCTGCCGTCCTTCTCCACATAGCCGGCCAGCCCGGCGGATTCCTTGCTGGAGAGCACCTGGCGGAACTCGCCGCTGACCAGGCGGTAGAGGACTAAGCGAACGGTGTTGGACCCAATATCAATGACAGCGTACATGTCACATCTCCTTCTAAAACAATCTTACATAGTATAGTGAAAAATTGTAAAATTTACACGCGAAACTTGGTTAAGAATGGGAAAAATCGGCCGCTGACCGCGGATTTTCCCTGCCGCCCCCTTGACACGCGCCAAGGGGGGGGGTGATATAATGGTAGCTGCAGCGGCGGAGAGGGCCCCGATCCCTCCGGTGCCGCCAAAAAATTTTGACGGGAGGAAGCGACACATGGAGATAGAGGAATTGCGACAAAAGCTGCTGGAGGAGACCTATGCCGGCGCCTTCGCCGGCATGCCCGCCATGCTGCTGGACGAGGACCGGATCCGCCAAGCGGATGAGGAGGAGCTGCTGGAGATCGCCCGGGAGATGGAGCTGCTGTAGCGGTCAGAGGGGAGGGATCCGCATGCAGGGGAAAAAACGAGAAGGAGTTTCCCCCCACCAAGGACAAGCTCTTTCTGCTGAGCGTCAGTGAGTTTCGGCAGTATGTGCCCCAGGAGAGACAGGTGGGGATGCTCAACGGCCAGCCCTGCGACTACTATCTGCGGAATACAGACGGCTCTGGGACAACCTATGTGCACTGTAGAAATCAAACGCCCCCCAAGATCAAACACACAGCCTCCTCCTGCGTTGATGAAGGCATCCGCCTGGCGGTGTGGGTGCGCCTCCGCTGACAGCGCGCCTGCGGCTCGGACGCGGCGAGAGATCGATTGGTTCAGCGGAAGCTTCATCAAGAACATAGGACCCGAGGTATTTTGTGATACCCCGGGTCCTATGTCATTTATATGCTATTTTAGGGGACAATCATACTGTTTTCGCGGGGACAGCAACAACTCCGGCTTACTTCAGCATGGAGGCGATCTCCGCAGCGAAGTTCTCCTCCTTTTTCTCGATGCCCTCGCCCTTCTCGAAGCGGATCGCGTTCTTGAAGGTCACGGTGCCGCCGAGCGCCTTAGCGGAGGAAGCGATATACTTCTCCACACTCATGGAGTTGTCCTTGACGAACTCCTGCTGGAGCAGGCAGTTCTCAGCATAGAACTTGTTGAGCTTGCCGGCGACAATGTTCTCCTTGACCTTGTCGGGCTTGCCGGCCATCTTGGGATCGTTGGCCATCTGGGCCAGCATGATCTTCTTCTCCTCGTCCAGAACCTCCTGGGTCACCTGGGACTTATCCCAGAAGCGGGGATTCAGGGCGGCGATCTGCATGGCCACATCCTTGCCGATGGCGGTGGCGTCGATGCCGCCGGAGACCTCCAGATTTACCAGCACGCCGATCTTGCCGCCGGCGTGGACATAGGGCACGGAGAAGCCGTCAGTAAAGAAGGCGAAGCGGCGGACCTTGATGTTCTCGCCGATCACCAGCACCATCTCCTGCTGCTGCTGG
>CAJFUI010000070.1 GCA_904420145.1 uncultured Oscillospiraceae bacterium | reverse complement strand
CTGGGCCAATACGGCCACCCGGTAGCCTAACCCCTCCAGCACCCGGGCGATGATGGCGCTGCCGAAGCTGGGGTGGTCGATATAGGCATCGGCGGTGATCAGCAGAAAGTCGTAGTACCACCAGTCACGGCTGTGCATATCCTCCCGGCTCACAGGGAGAAAATTGTAGGTATCCATGGGCGTCTCCTCTGCATGTGAATTCTTTTCTGCCATCATACCTGTTTTGGGAAAAAAACGCAAGAGCAGCGGGGAGACTGCCCAGCGGTGGAAGCCGCTTTTTCAAGAGGGCCGCGGCGGTCCGGGCCCTCACAGGGGCAGATCGGCGGAAATCGTCAGGGACCGGCCGTCCCGGCTGGCGGCGGTGATCTCCCCTTTGTGGGCGGTAACCACGGCCTTGGCGATGGAGAGGCCGATCCCGTAGCCGCCGGTCTGGGAGCTGCGGGAGGGATCCCCCCGGTAGAAGCGGTCAAAGAGGCTGTGCAGCGTCTCCTTGGAGATGGGCTGCGCGGTGGTGTTGTAGACCGCCAAATGGGCAAAGCGGCCCCGCCTTTCCAAAGTGAGGGAGATCTCCCCCTCCGGCTGGGAGTATTTCAGGGCGTTGTCCAGCAGAATGGAGAGCAGCTGTCCCACGGCCCGCTCGTCCCCGCGGATAGAGAGCCCCGGCTGGACGCGGCTGGTGAAAATCTTGTTCTGGGCCCTGGCCAGGGTCTGAAAGGACTGGACCAGCTCCTCGGCCAGCTCGGACAGGGAAAATAGGCTCACCTGCAGGCGGCCCTGCTCCTCCTCCATTTTGGAGAGGTAGATCAGCTCGTTGGTCAGCTCCGCCAGCCGCCGGGTCTGGAGGCGGATGTCCTGCAGCCACTCGTTGGTGCCGTGCTGCATCTCCAGCACATCCGCGTCGGCGGAGATAATGGTCAGGGGGGTTTTCAGCTCGTGGCCGGCGTCGGTAATGAAGCGCTTTTGCTTTTCGTAGCTCTCGGACACCGGCTTGATGATCCGCTTGGAGAGGAGCAGAAGCAGCAGAAAGACCGCCGCCAGCCCCCCGGCGGAGATGCCGAGGCTGGTTAAGAGAAACCGGGTTGCGGTGGACAGCCCCTTGGCGCAGTCGAGGAACACCAGCAGGGTGGTCTCGTTCTCCTCCTCCCGGCGCATAAAGCGGAATTCCTCCAAAAAGCCGCGCTCGTCTCCCCTGTCCATGGCCCGGGCGGCGTAGTCCGCCGCGGCTGCGTCATCCACGGTGGTGGTCTTCTCCGTGTTCACAAAGAGGACCGTGCCGTCTGCGTCTAAGCGGACAGAAAAGAAGCGGGAGGTGTAGGGCAGCTCCGTGGTTTTCCCGCTGAGATACTCCTTTTTCTGCAGCAGATACTCCTTCGGAAAGGTCCCGCCGTTTTCTGTGAGGATGGTCAGAACATGGTCCGCCTCCATGACGACGCCCCGGTAGTTAAGAATGTTGACGGTGCCAAGGATCAGCAGCAGCACCAGGAGGAGGGAGCCCATGGCCACAACGATCAGCTTTTGCTGGAGCTTGCGGATCATCGGACCGCCTCCAGACGATAGCCGCCGTTGCGCACCGCCCGGATTTGGACGTCGGCGCCCAGCTCCGTCAGGATCCGCCGGAGACAGGAGATGTGGACCCACACCACGTTGGTCTCCACGTCGCTGTCCAGTCCCCAAACGGTCTCAATAAACCGCCCGGCGCTGATGAGGGCCGAGGGGCTGCTCATGAGCATCTCCAGCATCTGAAACTCCTTGTTGGGCAGGCGTGTGCTGCCTGTGGGGGTGGAGAGCTCGAAGGAGGCCAGGTCCAAGGTGAGGTTCCCCCGGCGGAGGAGGTTGTTCCCCTGCCCCCGGCGGATGCGTGTCATGGCCCGGATGCGGGCCAGCAGCTCCGCGGTGGCAAAGGGCTTGGCCAAATAGTCGTTGGCGCCGCTGTCCAGTCCCAGCACCCGGTCCTCCACCTCGGACTTGGCCGTCAGCATCAGCACCGGTACATGGGATCCCTGTGCCCGCAGCTGCCGCAGCACGCTCAGCCCGTCTACCTTCGGCAGCATGATGTCCAAGATCACGCCGTCGTAGTCGGTGGCCTCCAGATAGGCCAGGGCCTCCTGCCCGTCGTAGACCGCGTCCACCGAGTAGTGGTTTCCCTCCAAAATAGCGGTGAGCGCCTTGGACAAAGAGCGCTCGTCCTCCACCAAAAGCAATCGCATACCCCAAAGCTCCTTTGCGTTTTCGGCCTGCTGCCGTTTTTTCAGCATAGCACAGGGACATTAAGTGAGGCTAAAGCGGCGGAGAAGCGCCGCAAAATAGCCGCCCCAGACTACCTATACTATGACGGATCCAAGGGCAGGACGCAAGTGGAAAATCTAAACTTTTTTTGAACTTAAGGCATACTTTATGTTGGAGCAGTATGATAAAAGAACTTTTATTGGGCCGCAGACGCTGTGGAGAGGGCGGCGCTGGACGGCCGCCGGGATTAGACCGGCCCAATTTGGTCTATGATGGCAGAGAACGGAGCCCCGTGAGCGGGATCAGCCGGAACAAGAGGAGGGGCTCTGGGGACAAGGGAGGCGGAAAAGGAAATGGCAGATTATCGGGAAAAGGCCCGCCGCGCGGCGGACCAGGTGAGCCGGATCCTCTTTGGGAAGGAGAAGGAAATTCAGGAGATGCTGCTGGCGATGCTGGCGGACGGACACATCCTCTTAGAGGACATCCCCGGGGTGGGAAAGACCACCCTGGCCCTGGCCTTCTCCAGGACCCTGGGGCTGGACTACCGGCGGGTGCAGTTCACCCCAGACGTGATGCCCTCCGATCTGACGGGCTTCTCCATCTACCGCCGGGAGCGGGAGGCGTTTGTCTACCAGCCCGGCAGCGTGTTCTGCAACCTCCTGCTGGCCGACGAGCTCAACCGCACCTCCCCCAAGACCCAGTCCGCCCTGCTGGAGGTCATGGAGGAGCGGCGGGTCACGGTGGAGGGGGTGACCAGGGACGTGCCAAGGCCCTTTTTGGTCATCGCCACCCAAAACCCCTTTGGCGCCGCCGGAACCCAGCTGCTCCCGGAGGCGCAGCTGGACCGCTTTTTGATCTCCCTGTCTCTGGGCTATCCCGACTTTGAGAGCGAGCTGACCATGGCCAAGGAGATCGACGGGACAAACCACATAGACAGCCTCCAGCCGGTGATCACGCGGGAGGAGCTGCTGGAGATGCAGCGGAGCATCCACGGGGTCTACATGAAGGAGGAGGTCTACCGCTATCTGGTGGCCTTGGTGGCGGCCACCCGCACCCAGCCCTCGTTGGAGCGGGGGGCCAGTCCCCGGGCCACCATCGCGCTGGTGAAGCTCTCCAAGGCCGCCGCATGGTATCAGGGGCGGAATTTTGTGACGCCCAACGACGTGGCTGACCAGTTCCCGTATGTGATCTCCCACCGGCTGATCCCGAAAGCCGCCGTCAGACTGGAGCAGACCGCCCGGGAGGCCCTCTTGCGGGAGGTCCTGCGCAGCGTAAAAAAACCGGCCGTAGGAGATGGGCGGCCATGAGGCGCGCCCTGTTTTTTGCCCCTCTGCTGGTCTTTGGATATCTGGGCGCCATGTACCGCTCCGTGCCGCTGATGGTGTTCTTTCTGCTGGGGCTGTTTCTTGCCGCGGCTATGGCGGCGGAGGCCATCTACCTGCGGCGCAGAGTGTCCCTGCGCTTTTCCGCCGGACAGGTGGCTTGCCTGAAGGGCGAGACCGGGCGGATCTGTATCCATGTCAAAAGCCGCTGCCGCCTCCCGGTCTCCCGGGTGAAAATCACCCTCTCCGCCGGCTATGGGGGACGGCGGGGCAGAACGGTCCGCACCCTCTCTGGGAGCGTCGGGCCGAGGGAGGAGGCAAATTGGGAGGTGCAGCTGCAGCCCCCCTCCTGCGGACTGCTCACCCTGGCGCTTTGGCGCGTGCGCCTCTTTGACGCCCTTGGCCTCTTCTCCTACCATGAGGAGAACGTGGATACGCTGGAAATAGCGGTCTATCCACCGGAGAGGCCGCTGGCGGTGACCTGCTCTCCCGTTCTGCCGGAGCGGGACCCTCTCCCTGCCGGCAGCCAATCTCTTCCCCGCCGGGGGGAGGATCCGCCGGAATATCTCCAGCTGCGTCCCTTTCAAAGGGGGGATCTGGCCCGGCAGATCCACTGGAAGCAGAGCGCCAAAACCGGCCAGCTCTGGAGCCGGGAGTACCAACGGGAGACGGATATCTGGGTCCATCTGCTGGTGGGCACCGCCGGCCCCCGCAGCTCTGGGAAGAGCCGGGATGCCTTTTATGAGACGCTGTCCGCCATCCTGCTGGGGCTTGTGGAGGCCGGCGCCGCTGTGCGCCTGTACTGGCGGGAGGAGAAGGAGGGGCTGCGGCACATGGACGTGGCGGCGGCTGGGGACCGCTTCTCCCTCCTCTGGGCCCTCTATCACGCGGCCCTCCTGCCGGTGGATCCCACGGGACTGCCGGAGAACTGCTTTACCATGGATACCGATTTGAACTGGCGGCGCGGCAGCGCGCTCATCCACCGGTTTGCGGAGACGAATCTTTTGACGGAGCTCCGCCAGATGCACGTTACGATTCCCTGACAGAAAGGAGGCGGTGCGGATGGCCCGTATTGCCATTGGACCTATTTCCTCCGGCCGGGCAGCCGCTGCCGCCCCCTCGTTTTCCCAGCTGCTGTTCCTCATCGCCGGGGTGTACAGCCTCTTGCTGCCCGCAGGGGCGCTGGAGTGGCTGGCCTATGGGAGGGGAATGCTGCTGGCCTTTGCCGCGGCGCTGTGTCTCGCCCTTTGGGCGGCTCTGCGCCTGGGCCGCCGCTGGGGCGCCTGCGCTTTTGGGGCGGGAGCGCTTCTCTGGGGTGCGGCTCTCCTGGCCCTTTGGGACCAGGTGTGGGCCCAGCTCAGCCAGATTGCCGGCATTTTGCTGGGCACAGCGGCAGAGGAGGTCATCCCCGCCGGCTGGACCGCGCTCCTCTTTACCGCTGCCGCCGTGCTGCTTTTGTTCGCATTGGAATTTTTGCTGCATCTCCACGTGGCTGCCTGCTTTTTCACCGCTGTGCCGGCCCTGCTGGGGCCTATGGTGGGCCTTCGGCCCACTATAGCCAGCATAGCCTGTATGGCCCTCTTCCAGTTTTCCTTCCTGTCAGTCCACCTGGTGGGCCTGCGGCCAAGGCGCGCCTCCTTTTCTCCGGCGGAGCGGGGCAGGCTGGCGGCGGTGAGCGGGCGGCTGACGGCGGCCGTGCTGGCGGCTGCGGTGCTGATCGCCCTTCCCGCCGCAGCGCGGCACGTGGATGGGCTCTGGCAATCCATCTATGAGGCGGAGGGGTTCTTTCTGGGCGCTGTTAGACAGCTCTCCGGGGAGGCCGAGCAGCCGGTGTCCGGCGGCGATGTGAGCCGGGGAAACAACTACCGCACCGGCACGGAGCAGCTGCGGCTATATGCCAGCCGTAAGCCCACGGAGACGCTGTACCTGCGGGGCTTCAGCGGCGGAGAGTACGTCGGCGGGGACTGGATCCCCGCCGATGACGAGGCGGTGTTTGCCCAAATTGCCGGGGGCGAGGCAGGCCAGGCATGGCTGCGCACTCCTAATGAGCTGGGCCAGCGGCTCCTGACCAGCCAGATGCTCCGGATCTACTACAGCATGTATTTTGTTCTGAACTCGATTGTCCAGTGGGGCGAGGAGGATCCCGCACCCATCGCCCTGTCCGTGCAGCACAGCAGCGACACCTATGAGACCCGCTATGTCCCCTATTACAGCGCCAGCTCCCGGGAGTGGAACGGCACAGGGGGCTACGGCTTTCTCTACTATGAGCAGGACGATGTAAACGTCGACTGGGACGCCATGCCGCCGGAGCTGGGGGCATACTGGTACCGCTGGGTGCAAAATGTTTATGAGGAGGCAATCCAGGAGGCCTACACTGCAGTGCCGCGGGGGCTGCTGCCCCGGCTGGCCGCCCTGTGTGAGGAGCATCCGCTGGAGGGTCTGGAGGATATTACGGCCTTCATCCTCTATACCCTCCACAGCCAGGCGTCCTACACCTTGACGCCGGGGTGGTTCCCGGCCAACGAGGACGTTGTAGAGGCCTTTCTCTTCGATGTGGGCTGCGGGTACTGCGAGCACTTTGCCGCCGCCGGCACTCTGATGTACCGGCTGTATGGCATCCCGGCCCGGTATGCCGCCGGCTACGCGGTAGCCCCCGAGGAATTTGTCCTGCAGGAGGACGGGACGTGGCTGGCATCAGTCACCGACGAGTCCGCCCACGCGTGGGTGGAAATTTTTCTGGACAATTACGGCTGGACGCCGGTGGAGGTGACTCCCGCAGCCGACGGCTCCTCTGCCGCCTCCTACCCCGGCTTTGACAGCGGTTTGCTGTCAGAGCTGACAGCGGAGCACGGCTGGGCGCTGGAGGCGTCGGCCTCTGTCTCCGGGATCGGCGGGGAGGCGGCGGAGGCGGGAGACGCCGCGGAGACGCGGCTGTTCCCCGGCCTCTCCATCGACTGGGCGGAGCACCGGGATCTGCTGCTGGTTTTGGCCGCCTGCGGGATTTACACCCTGTGCCTGGTGCCTCTGCTGCTGGAATTCCGGCGTCTGCGCCACCTGCGGCGGCTGGAGCGGGCCGGGTGCCGGTCAATTTTTGTCCGGCTGCTGGAGCTGCTCCGCTTTGCCGGACTGCCGGAGGGATACGACGGGCTGGAGGAGGATTTCCCCGCCCAAGCGGCCGCGGTTCTTTCCTGTGTGAAGGCGGAGGATCTGGCGCGGCTGCAGCGCATTGTCAGCGCCGCTGCCTTCGGCCCGGATGCGCCCTCCTTAGAGGAGGAGGGGTTTGCATGGCAGCTCTACAGCCAAGCGGCCCAAGACGTCCAGCGCCGGCTGAGCTGGCGAAAAAAGCTGCTCTTTCGCTATTGGCATACATTTGGATAGAGCATGGATAGACCGGCGCGGCTTTCTGAAAAGAGAGCCGCGCCGCAGCCTTTCCGGCGGCGGGAATCCATATTTTAGGCATGCCGCCAGGTGTCCTCCATGCTTTTACAGCAAAATGCATGTCATTTTGCGCCATGTATCTTCACAAAGTCAAACGGATGGTATACGATAGCAGCAGGAAAAGCCGCTTCCTTGCTTGGCCCACTGACTGGGCGGGCCGGGATGCTTTACAAAAGAAGGCATATGGCATAGGCCCTTCGAAGGGAGGAAAATATGGAGATCCAAGAGCACATTTCCATCATCAGCGGCGAGCTGTCCGGCCAGCGGGCCTACGACTATGCCGCCAGTATCAGCCGTTTTCACCGTGTCCCGCTCTCGGCGGGCTATGACCAGGCGGCGGACTGCTGCGTCAAAATTCTGCGGCAGGCGGGAGTGGAGAGCCGGATTTTGTCCATCCCGATGGAGAAAGGAAGCCTTCTGTGGAGCCAAAAGGGCTTTGACGGCTGGGGCTGCAGGAGGGGGCTGCTGCGCCTGTGTACGCCGTCGGAGGAGCTGCTGTGCGACTACGAGGCGGAGCCCACCTCCCTGATCCAACGCAGCGGCCCTGCCTCGCTGAAAGGGGCGCCTATCGTTTTGCTCAGCCGGGGCAGCGACCCCACCGCCTACGGCGATCTGGATCTGCGGGGAGCGGTGGCCTTTATCCCGGACGCCCCCTACTCCGCCTACCGCTGGGCCACGGCGGAGCGGGGCGCCCTCGGCATCATCACCGACTACATCCCCCCTACCTTCACCAAAAACCGGGCGCTGCTGCCCGATGGGCGCAGCTACTTCAGCTTCTTCTGGGGGGAGGAGGAAGCGCCCTGCTTCGGCTTTGTGCTGACCCCCCGGCAGGGGGACGCCCTGCGCGCCCTGTGCGAGGAGATGGAGCGAAAATGGCGGGAAAAAGGCGGCCAGCGCTTCCCCACCTGCGACGTCGAGATCGAGACGGAGAGCGCCCCCGGCTGCGTCCATGTGGTGGAGGCCCGGATCCCCGGGGAGACGGAGGAGGAGATCGTCCTCACCGCCCACCTGTGCCACGCCAAGCCCTGCGCCAACGACAACGCCTCCGGCTGCGCCGGGGCCATGGAGGCCATGGAGACGCTGTCCCGGCTGATCGGGGAGGGGCGGCTGCCAAAGCCGAAGCGGAGCGTCAAGCTGCTGCTGGTGCCGGAGGTCTGCGGCACCTTCGCCTACCTCGCCACCCACGAGGAGGCCATCCCCCGCATGAAGGCGGCTTTGAATTTGGATATGATCGGCCGGCGGCAGGAGGGCCGCTCGGGATTGCTTGGCATCTGGGCCACGCCGGACGCCTTGCCCTCCTGCGTCATTGATGTGATGGCCTATGTCCGCAGCCTCTCCGACCGGGAGGCCCCCACCTTCAACATCGACGGCCACACCACCCCCTTCCACTCCGAGATCATGGAGTACAACGGCGGCAGCGACCACTATGTCTACTGCGACCCCACGGTGGGGGTGCCCTGCATCACCTTCATGCAGTGGATGGACAGCTGCTACCACACCAGCTGCGACGTGGTGGAGAATTTGGACCCGGAGATGCTGCACAAGTCCGCCTCTATGGCCGCCTCATGGGCCTATGCCTTGGCGAGCCCCGATGCGGCGGACCTGCCCCACGCCTTCGCCCACATGCGAGAGCGCTTCCTCCGCACCCTCCACACCGCCGCGGAGCGCAGGGCGGTGGAGGGGATCGGGTACGACGAGCTGTGCGCCTATGAGACGGAGGTGTTCCGCCGGGCCAGTGAGGACGCTCTGCGCCTCTACGGGGAGGCGGTCCGCCCCCTGGTGGAGGAGCAGAAGCAGGCGATAGGGACCTTGGCCCAGGTGGAGTGTCCCGGCTGCTTGGAGCGAGAGGTTCCAGGGTCGGGGCGGGATACCCGCGTCCCGAAACGTCTTCTCCGGGGCCCCATCTCCTTTGTGGGGGACTTCCTTGGCGGGGAGGCCGAGAGGGAGATCGAGGCCCTTTCGGCCCGGTGCCCGGGACTCTACGGCTACCACAGCGTCAACCACTTCATCCTCTTCTGGGCGGACGGGCGGCGCACCGTGTCCGAGATCGCCCGCATGGTGGGCCTTGAGAGCCGATACTACAGCGAGGAATACGTCCGGGGCTATTTGGAGATTTTGGAAAAGCGGGGCGTGATCTCCTTTGCTGACCCTTGAGAAAAAGAAGAAGCCTTGGGCTGTGTTTTTACACAGCCCAAGGCTTTCGTCTGTCAAACACATAGCGGAGGTTTCCCTGCAGGCGCAAATCACATCAAATTCGTTTTCAGCCGCGGCATGTATGCGGCTGAAAGCACCTCACAGCGCTTTTTTCAGCCGGCTGCGGTAGATAGAAAACGCCGCCGCTGCGGCCAGCAGCTCCGTGATCCAGAAGGCGTGCCAGACACCCCGCTCCTCCAGAAAGCGGCTGAGGAGGAAGGCCAGCGGGATAATCAGCAGGATATAGCGGAGCAGGGAGATCCGAAAGGAGGCGTTCCCCATGCCGAGGCCCTCCAGCGCGCCGGCGGAGATGATGGAGACCGAGGAGACAACAAAGCCAAGGCTGATGATGCGCAGTGCTGTGGCCCCCGCGGCGATGGTGGAGGCGTCGTTGGAGAACAGGCCGATGAGCTGTTCCGGGATGGCCCAAGACAGGATCGTACCGATGACCATGATGCCGGCAGCCAAGGTCAGCGTGACCCGGTAGATTTTTCGAACCCGGCCGTACTCCTTAGCTCCGTAGTTGTAGCCGATGATGGGCCGCATCCCCTGCACCAGACCGTTGGCCGGCAGGTAGAGGAAGGTCTGCAGCTTATAGTAGACCCCCAGCACCAGCACATACACCTCCGAGAAGGCGGAGAGGATCACGTTGAGGGAGGACACCAGCAGGGAGGGCAGGGCCAAGTTCAGCATGGCGGGGACGCCGACGGCGTACATCCGCTTCCCCAGCCCTAACTTCTCCTTCAGCGCTCCCCTGCTCAGCCGCACTGGAATGGAGCCGAAGCGGTAGAAAAGCAGATAGATCACAAGGCCGAAGGTCTGCCCGATGCCGGTGGCCAAGGCCGCCCCCTCGATTCCCATCTTGGGAAAGGGGCCGTAGCCGAAGATCATCACTGGATCTAAAATAATGTTGGTGACGCAGCCGGCCAGCATACACAGCATGGTCATGATCATCCGGCCCATGGCCTGAAAAATCTTCTCAAAGGCCATGGAGACAGCGATCACTAAGGAGAAGGCGAAGGCAATTCGGGCGTAGCGGACGCCGTAGTCGATGACCACGGCGTCCGTGGTGAAGAAGGAGAGGAAGACGGGCATGATGGCGATGCAGACCACGGTGAGTACCAAGCCGTGGATCACGCTGTAAAACACCCCCTGGGAAGCGGCGGCATTGGCCTTCTTCTCCTCCCCGGCCCCCAAGTGGTAGGAGATTACCGCGTTGATGCCGATGCCAAAGCCGATGGTTACCGCATTGATCAGGTTCTGTACCGGGTAGACCAGGGACAGTGCGGTCATGGCCTGATCGCTGATCTTGGCCACATAGTAGCTGTCTACAATGTTGTATAGGGACGTCACCATCATAGAGAGCACCATGGGCAGCGACATGGAGAGAACCAGGGGGAGGACAGGCCGCTTTTTCATGAAGGATTGCTCCATCAAATCACTCCTTTTGACAAAATTTTCGTCTCTTTTCAAAAGAAACGCCACACAGCTATCACAAGGATAGTTGTGTGGCGAAAACGTAATCTCTTACCAAAAATCCACAGCCCCTGTTGCACAGGTGGTTTGTACCCCTACTATATCCAAAAAATTTTTCTTTGTCAAGCATAGAAATGGAATGAGGAAAAATGCCGAAATGGAATGGGGAGTGGGCTGATCCGTGGTCAGAGGAGGAAGCTTTTTGCTGGAGGGGATCGAGGACATGGTAGGGCCGGGTCTTGCATGTCCCGCCTTTTCCGTGTATCATAAAAACATAGAAGCTTCGCCTTATAGGGCGAAAAGACAGGGCCGCTTTCAGCCCATGAAGTTTTGTGCCGGAAAGGGGGAAATGCCGTGCAAGCAGAGATGGCCATAGCCGAGTTTTCAGCGGCTTCCTTTGTGCCGAGCGATATCTGGCCGGCGCTGCTGTGGCTGTTTTTGGGGGCGGCTGCCCTCGCTTTTGGGGCAGTTGTGGTAGTCAGGAAGCGGAAGAAACTCCCCGCCGAGGTGTGGATCCCCCTGCTGGCGGTGTGTGTCATAGGGAGCATCGCGCTGCTGTTTGTGGGGGTGTGCACCGCGGCGGTGTTTGTCATAGCGCGGTAGTACGCGGGAGGAGCTTTTTGGGATGAGTATTGACACGGCGGGGCTGAAATGATAATATACTATGCTGTAATGCCGCTGTGAACGGGAAGAGTACTATGTGTGCCCACGCAGAGAGGGGTGGTCGGCAGGCTGAAAGCCGCCCTGTGGGAGCAGATGGGAAGGGTGCGCCCGGGAGCGGGAGGGGTAATGCCCTCCGTGTGGGCCGCGATAGAGGCCTGATGAGTGAAACAAGAGAGTGGAACCGCGTGTTGACGCCTCTCTGCCAAGACGGCAGGGGGCGTTTTTTGCTGTGCAAAAGCATGGCAGGACTTTGGAATGCGCCCTTTCCCCGCCCCTTTGGGGCAGCAAGAAATGATGCGAAGAAGCTTTCTGCCCATGACTCTGTCAATGTTGGCGGTGTGCCCACAAGCGCAGGAAGCTTTGTTTGAGACCACCGTTTTGGAGGAACACTATGATTCGATTGAGGGAGACCCTCGCCGCCTATCAGAAGCGTGACCCCGCCGCCCGCAGCAAGCTGGAAATTTTCCTGCTGTACTCCGGCGTCCACGCGACTATCTACCACCGCTTCGCCCACTGGCTCTACCGCCACCGCCTGCGCTTTCTCGCCCGGGCCGTGTCCCAGTGGAGCCGCTTCTGGACGGGGATTGAGATCCACCCCGGCGCCCAAATCGGCCGCCGGCTGGTGATCGACCACGGCACCGGCATCGTCATCGGGGAGACCACGGAGATCGGCGACGACGCCCTGATTTACCAGGGGGTGACCTTGGGCGGCACGGGAAAGGATGAGGGCAAGCGCCACCCGACCTTAGGCAACAACGTGATGGTGGGCGCCGGGGCCAAGGTGCTGGGCCCCATCGTCATCCACGACAACGCCCGTATCGCCGCAGGCGCCGTGGTGCTGCAGGAGGTGCCCGAGGGCGCCACCGCCGTGGGCGTCCCCGCCCAGATTGTCCGCGTCAACGGGGAGAAGGTCCGCCACTACGCCGACGAGGTGGACCAGGTCAGCGTGGAAAACCCCACGCTGGAGAAGATTGCCGCCCTGACCCGCAGGGTGGAGGAATTGGAAAAGCTGCTGCACGACAAGGAGGAAAGATAGGTATGTATCTATACAACTCGGCTACCCATAAGAAAGAGGAATTTACCACCCACACCCCCGGCCATGTGGAGATGTACACCTGCGGCCCCACGGTGTACCACTACGCCCACATCGGCAACCTGCGCACCTATATCATGGAGGACGTGCTGGAGAAGTTTCTCCGCTATGAGGGCTACGGCGTCCACCGGGTGATGAACATCACCGACGTGGGCCATCTGGCCAGCGACGCCGACACCGGCGAGGACAAGATGCTCAAGGGTGCAAAGCGGGAGCACAAGAGCGTCATGGAGATCGCGAAATTTTACACCGACGCCTTTTTCGCCGACTGCGAGAAGCTGAACATCAAGCGCCCCGACGTGGTGGAGCCGGCCACTGACTGCATCGACGAGTATATCAAGATCGTCAGCGGCCTTCTTGAGAAGGGGTACGCCTACACCGCCGGAGGCAACGTGTACTTCGACACCAGCAAGCTCTCCCGCTACTATATTTTCAACGACCACGACGAGGAGGACTTGGCCGTGGGCGTCCGGGAGGGCGTGGAGGAGGACACCAACAAGCGCAACAAGAACGACTTCGTCCTGTGGTTCACCAAGTCCAAGTTTGAGGATCAGGCCCTCAAGTGGGACTCCCCCTGGGGCGTGGGCTACCCCGGCTGGCACATCGAGTG
>CAJFUI010000069.1 GCA_904420145.1 uncultured Oscillospiraceae bacterium | reverse complement strand
GCAGTTCAACAGGGAAAAGGAGATTCCTAAGAACCATGGGTTCTTAGGCCAGTTTTTGGTGGCTTTTGTCTGGCAACAAAAGCCACTTGCGCCCGAAGGTGCGAAACCTCTCCGCCTCCGAGTGCGAAAAAAGTCGCGCGCCCGGAGGCGCAAAAGAAAGGCCCTTAGGGAAATCGTCCCTAAGGGCCTCCGCTTGCTTTTTCGAAAACAGTTCCCACCGCAGTGAGAGAAAATCTCCCTCAGCCGCCCAAATAGGCCTCCCGCACCTTATCGCTGGCCATCAGCTCCGCCCCGGTGCCGCTGAGGGACACCGTGCCGGTCTCCAGCACATAGGCCCGGTCCGCTACGCTCAGGGCCGCCTGGGCGTTCTGCTCCACCAGCAGAATGGTGGTGCCGGCGGCATGGAGCTCCTTGATAATATCAAAGATCTGCTCCACCAAAATCGGGGCCAAGCCCATGGAGGGCTCGTCCAGCATCAGCAGCTTAGGCTTGCTCATCAGCGCCCGCCCCATGGCCAGCATCTGCTGCTCGCCTCCGGAGAGGGTCCCGGCCACCTGCTTGCGCCGTTCCGCCAGGCGCGGAAAGCGCTGATAGACATCGGCGATACCTGGCGCAACCGTGGAGTTGGGCTGGGTAAAGGCGCCCATCTCCAAATTTTCTTCCACCGTCATCTGCAGGAAAATCCGCCGTCCCTCCGGACACTGGGCGAGGCCGTGCTCCACAATCTTGTGGGGGGCCACCCCCTTGAGATCCTTTCCATCGAAGGTCACAGTCCCCGTACGAGGGTGCAGCAGGCCGGAGATGGTATTGAGCACGGTGGACTTCCCGGCGCCGTTGGCGCCGATCAGGGTGACGATCTCCCCCTCGTTGACCTCAAAGGAGACGCCCTTTACCGCATGGATGCTGCCGTAGTACACATGGATATTGTCAACCTGAAGCAACGCCATACTCACGCCTCCTTCTTCTTGCCAAGATAGGCCTCGATCACCGCCGGATTGGACTGGATCTCCTCGGGGGTGCCCTTGGCGATGATCTTGCCGAAGTTCAGCACACAGATCCCTTCACAGATGCCCATGACCAGGTTCATATCGTGCTCAATGAGCATAATAGCGATCTGGAAGGTGTCCCGGATCTTGACAATATTGTCCATCAGCTCCGCCGTCTCCGAGGGGTTCATGCCCGCCGCCGGCTCGTCTAAGAGCAGCAGGCTGGGTCCGGTGGCCAGGGCCCGGACAATCTCCAGACGGCGCTGGGCGCCGTAGGGGAGGCTGCCGGCTTGATGGTCGGCTAAGTCCTGCATATCAAAAATGCTCAAAAGCTCCATGGCCCGCTCGTGGGCCACCTTCTCCTGCTTCCAGTAGGAGGGCAGGCGGAGAATCCCGCTCCACATGGGGTAGGGCGTCTGGTTGTGGAGGCCGATCTTCACATTGTCCTCCACGCTGAGCTTGGAGAACAGCCGGATATTCTGGAAGGTACGGGCGATGCCCGCCTTGCTCACCTGAGCGGTGGTCATGGAGTGGGTGTCCTGCCCATCCAGCAGAATGGTCCCCCGGGTGGGCTGGTAGACCTTGGTAAGCAGGTTGAACACCGTGGTCTTGCCGGCGCCGTTGGGGCCGATGAGACCGGCGATCTCCGTGCGGCCGATGGCCATATCAAAATCCGCCACGGCGCTGAGGCCGCCGAAGTCGATGCCTAAGTGGCGGCACTCCAGGATGGGGCTCTTGTCCACATCCCGCTCAGGGACCATATTGGGGCTGGGCACCGGCACCAGCTTAGGCTTTGGATACTGCTTTTTCATTTTCCGGCACCTCCCTCGCTCTTCTCTCCCCCGCCTATCTTTTCCTTCAGGGTACTGATGGCACTGCGCAGGGTGGGGTTATTGGTCAGCAGCATCACCAAGATCAGGATAATGGCATAGAGCAGCATCCGGTAATCCGCGTACTGCCGCAGAGCCTCCGGCAGCACATACAGCACCACCGTGGCCACAATGGAGCCCCAGATCTTGCCAAGGCCGCCCAGCACCACGTAGACCAACACCAAGATGGAGGTGTTGAAGTCGAATTGGGCGGCGCTGACGCTGGAGTAGTTCAGGCCAAACAGGGCGCCGGCGGCGCCGGCCAAGGAAGCCGAGGTAACAAAGGCGATGAGCTTATACTTGGTGATGTTGATGCCCACGCTCTCTGCGGCGATGCGGTTGTCCCGGATGGCCATGATGGCCCGCCCGGCCCGGCTGCGGATCAGGTTGAGCACCACAATGAGCGTAATCATTACCAGCACAAAGCCCATGGTAAAGGTGGCAATGCGGCTGTTGCCCGCGATGCCCTGGGCACCCTTGACAATCTCGATGCCGTTTTCGCTGAGGCCCAGGCTGTCAATACTCTTGGTGCCGTCGATATTCAGCGCGATGTGGAGGCCATTCTCATCCCAGCCCACCAGGAGGCAGTTGATGAGATCCTTGATGATCTCACCGAAGGCCAAGGTGACGATGGCTAAGTAGTCCCCCCGGAGCCGCAGCACCGGCACGCCCACAATGAACCCCACAACGGCGGCAAAGAAGGCGCCTACCAAAAGGGCGATGATCATGCGGAGGAGCTCATTGGGCACCGAGGCCTGCAGGCTCATGGCGGTAATCACGCCGGAGAAGGCTCCGACACTCATGAACCCGGCGTGACCCAGAGAGAGCTCTCCCAAAATACCCACCGTCAGGTTCAAGGACACCGCCATGCATACATAGCAGCAGATGGGAACCAGCATGCCGCTGACCGAGCGGCTGAGGGACCCCTGGGCTTGGAGGACCGACATCACGATAAAGGCGATGATGACCCCGAGATAGGTGGCATAGTCCACCTTGGTTTCCTTTTTCACGCGCCTGAAGGCGCTTCCGATTCTCTGCATTCCCGACACCTCACACTTTCTCAGGCGCCATCTTGCCCAAAAGTCCAGAGGGCTTCACCAGCAGCACGATAATCAGCACGGCGAAGAGGATCGCGTTGGACAGCTGGGTGGAGATATACGCCTGGGCCAAGGATTCGATAATGCCCAGCAGGATGCCGCCCAAAAAGGCCCCGGGGATAGAGCCGATGCCGCCGAACACCGCAGCGGTGAAGGCCTTGATGCCGGGCATGGAGCCGGTGGTGGGCTTGAGCACAGGGGAGTAGGAGCACATCAACACCCCGGCGATGGCCGCCAGGGCCGAGCCGATGGCGAAGGTCAGGGAGATGGTGGCGTTGACGTTGATGCCCATGAGCTGGGCCGCCCCCCGGTCCTCTGAACAGGCCCGCATGGCCTTACCCATCTTTCCCTTGCTGGTAAAGGCAGTCAGCGCCACCATAATAATGATGCAGGCAACCACCGTCAGCAGCGCCACGTTGGTAATACGCAGCTGGCCGTCAAAGAACGTCAGCTGGCCGCTGACTACAGGGGTAAAGTTCTTGGGGTTTGCGCCGAACAGCAGCTGGGCGGCGTTCTGCAGGAAATAGCTGACGCCGATAGCGGTGATCAGCACCGCCAAGCTTCCGGCCTGACGCAGGGGGCGGTAGGCCAGCCCCTCGATCACCACGCCCAAGACCGTGCACACGATCATGGCCAGCACCACTGCGGCGATAGTGGCAAGTACTGTGGCTGCGGTGGAGGGATCTTCCCCTAACAGGCTGCTGCTGGCGAAGCTGGTGGCGTAAAATGCCACATAGCCGCCCACCATGATAACGTCCCCGTGGGCGAAATTCAGCATCTTGGCGATACCGTACACCATGGTATAGCCCAGGGCGATAATGGCATAGATGCTCCCAAGGCTGATACCGGTGATCAGATAGGATAAAAATTCCATAAGCGTTTAAATCCTCTCTCTTTTCCCTTCTATGACAGAAACCGAGGCGGCATGATTGGATCCCCGCATCGGTTTCCACCATAGAAGCGCAGGGTGGCTGCCGGAAATTCCGGCAGCCGATCCTGTCTCTCTAATGTTCTAAAAAGCGTCAGGGCGTGACGTAAGCACCGTTCTCAATCACAACGGCGGTAGGATCCTTGGACACAGCGCCGTTCTCATCCCAAGTCATTTCGGAACCGGCACTGGTCAGACCCACCACAGACAGATCCGCCATGGCGGCGATGAGGGCGTCGCAGAGCTCCTCGTTGGACATGTCAGCGGTGACGCCGGCGGCCTGGATCGCCTCATAGAGGACATATACCGCATCATAGGCGTCGGCAGCAAACTGGTTGGGAATATCGGTGTACTGGGCCTGGTACTCAGCCACAAAGTTCTGGGTGGCCTCGTCCTCCGCATCGGCGGCGAAGGGGGTCAGCAGGTACACGCCTTCGGCCAAGCTGGTGTCAAAGCCGGTCACAGTCAGGATACCGTCCATGCCGTCCACACCGAAGAAGGTGGGGGCATAGCCCATGGCATTGGCCTGAGTCAGAATGACGGAGGCGGGCTCGTAATAAATGGGCAGGAACAGCAGATCTGCGCCGGCAGACTGGGCAGCGGTGAGCTGGACGTTGAAGTCGGTCTGGCTGGCCTCAGTAAAGGTACCCTCATAGACAATGGACATACCGCGGGCTGTAGCCTCATCATAGAAGTTGTCCCGGATGCCCTGGGAGTAGGCGTCGTCGTTGCGGTAGATGATGGCAATCTGAGGATCCTCAAAGTGCTCGTCGATGTACTGAGCGGAACGGGTGCCCTGGTTGGAGTCGGTGAAGCAGATCTGGAACACATTGTCGTTGTTCTCGATGACGTCATCACCGGAGGCGGAGGGGGTCAGGGTGAACACACGATCCTCATAGGTCAGCGGGGCCACAGACAGAGCAGGGGTGGTGGTCACAGTACCGATCAGCATCTGCATTCCATCATCCATCAGGGAATTGTAGGCGTTGACAGAGGACTCCGCGTCATTGGTGTCGTCGGCCACCAGCAGATTAAACTGGATCTCCCCGCCCAGAGCGTTGATCTCGTCCACAGCAATCTGAGCCGCATTGGCCACAGCGTTGCCATAGATAGCTGCGCCGCCGGTGGTGGGGCCGATCACGCCGATGGTGAAGGTGCCGCCGGCAGTGCCGGTGGTCTCATCGCCGGTGGTGTCGCCGGTTGTGTTGCCCGTGGTGTTGTTGCCGGAGGTGTTGTTCGCAGTGTTGTTGCCGCCGCAGGCAGCCATACCAAACACCATGACGGCCGCCATGAGCATCGCTAAAAGCTTTTTCATGGTACAAAACTCCTTTTCATCTGAGATATCATCCATCCCCCCATCTTCCAAAGGGGCAGGATGCGCGCACTCTTATGCGTGTGATCTATGATAAAGCTTCATTATAGCAAAGTCAATGGTCAATCTATCCACAAATTTTTCATAAAACCTTCCCGCTTTTTATGGCTATTCCACACAAATAGGCCATTTTTGTCCAGATGGGCGCCCAATTTTTCCCATCTAATTGGAAAAAATTGCCCTGCTCCCTCAATTTTACCATTACAATTTTTCATATATTGCTGAGGAATATTCATGAAGCCATCGGCAAAGCGCTAAAAAGGCCGCAGGGGGGCGCTCCTGTGGAGCGCCCCCCTTTGAAGAATAACTCGCCGGTACAGCGTCTGTACAGGCCGGCCGGCTCTCAGCCGTTCAGCCGCCGCCATGTCTCCACGCCGTCGGACTTGGCGTAGGTATGGGCGTTGGCCGCCTCCAAAATGATATAGTAGGCCCAGCTGCCCTCCGCCACGTCTGTAAAGGTGCGCAGTTCCTCGATATGTGCGTCGATAAACGCCTTATCGCCGCTGCGGTCGAGCATGCGGTTGACAATGGCCGCCACCTCGGCACGGGTGATAGTGGCATTGGGGCGGAAGGTACCGTCGGCGTAGCCGTTGATCCAGCCGTACTGGATGGCCCCCACCACATAGTCATAGTACCACGCGTCCTCGCTGACATCGGTGAAGAGGTTCTCTCCGCCCGCCTCTAACTGGGCAAAGCGCATGGCGATGGCGGTAAACTCCGCCCGGGTAATGGAGCGGCCCGGCTCGTACCGGTTCTCCCCCACGCCGTTGATCAGGCCGAGAGAGGCCAGGGTGTTCACCGCCTCAGCGTACCAAGCGCCGCTGTCCACATCCGCAAAGGTGACGGTGACGGCCACGTCCTGCTCCAGCAGCAGGTTGTAGAACAGCTGCGCCGCCTCGGCACGGGTCATGTTCCGCCCCGGGCCGAAGGAACCGTCGGGATAGCCGTTGAGGTAGGCGATGTGGTCCTCCGTATTCAGCCAATCGGAGACGCCGGTGTCCTCCGGATCGGCCACCGTCTCCCCGTCGGCAAATACTGCGGTGATGGTGTGGTTTCTTGTGACATTCTCAAATGTGTAGCTGGTCACGGCGCCCACGCTCTTGCCGTCCACTAGGACATCCTCCAGGTGATAGCCGCTCTCCGGGCGGATGGCGAAGGTCTGGTCCTCGCCACGCACCACAGCCACCTTGCCCTCGGGGCTGATGAGGCCGCCCTCGCCGGCGCTGGCGGTAATGGTGTAGGCCGTAGGCGTTCCGCCACCGCCGCCTCCGCCGCTGGTCTGCTGCACCACGTTCAGCCGGCCGCCGGTTACAGTCAGTTCGTAGCAGTCCGCGTCGAAGCCCGGAATTTCCGTTTCCACAACGCCGAAGGTATAGGTCGCGGTCTCGTTGCCAAAGGAGAAGCTCACCGACTGGTAGGCGCCTGTCGCCGCGTCATACGTCAGCGTCAAGCTGTCCTGCGCCGCGCCGCCCTTTTGGACTGTGAGGGTTGCAAACTGCGTAGCATCGATACCGGCAGGCCATGTGCCGGGCTTCACCTGAATCTGCGCCGTGCCGCTGCCCGCCTTGGTGTCGGGGGT
>CAJFUI010000068.1 GCA_904420145.1 uncultured Oscillospiraceae bacterium | reverse complement strand
CCAGACCACCTTCTCTTGGCCGTTCCGGCCAATTCACCTTGAGGTTTTGCCTGCGGCAAAACGCTTGTACGCCGCACTTGCGGCGATATGCCGCCAAAGGCGGCAAAAGTTGCTTACGCCCGCAAACGCAAAAATTCTTGCCGCTGAAAACGGCAGCAAAAAAAGCGCCGCCCTTTCGGGCGGCCAAACGCAAGACGCAGAGGGGGAGGGCTAAAAGCCCTCCCCCTTTTTCTCAGGCCCGCTGGAGATCGGCGGCGGTAAAGAACTTGCGCATGGTGGAGTTCATCCACAGCAGGCGGAAGAGTACCAGCACAATGACGATGCAGGGGACCATGTAGATGCCGTTGTAGATGAGGGAATAGAACCAAGGGCTGGTCATGGTCATGCCGAGAAACTCCTCGGGCATATACCGGCCCCACACCGTGGCGCCCACCACAAGGTGGGCCAAGAAGCGAAACACGCCGCCGGTGACAGTGCCCCAGTAGACACCCTTCTCCCGCCCCTTGAAGAGGCCGGCCCCAAGGCCCAGCAGAGCGTAGGCGATCAGATAGTCGGCAATAATCGTGGTCCAGTCGATGGCGATGCCGTGGCCGAGGACGTACTGCAGCACGCCGTAGACGAAGCCGGCGCCGGTGCCCCAGCCGGCCCCGTGGCGGACGGCAAAGAGGATGATGGGCAGCATGGCACAGTCGATGGAGCCGCCGTTAGCTACCGGCGGGACGGATACGTAACTGAGGACCTGGGCGACAGCGATCATGATCGCCGCCTCACAGAGGGTTCTGACTTTGCTGTTCATAGTTTTCTCCCTTTCGTGGTAAAAATTTCTCCTGCGGGAAGTGCCTGCGGGGCATACGCTTTTTTGCAAAAAAGCGTATGCCCACGTCAGACGTGGGCATACGATAAAGATTCCTTATGACTCGCATTCCTACGCCGGCATTACCCGGATCAGGTTCGAGGGATCTTGGCGGCGCTACGCCAAATCTCAGCCGGCTTGCGCCAGCGCCCCTTGGATGATGACGGGGCCAGCATAGCACGAAAGACGGATTTTGTCAAGGCGGGGCGGGAATTTTCCCAAGACAGCAGATGGGTGCGGCCCACCTACTCTGCGCCGCTTGGCGGATGCGTACCCCTTGGCGGGGATGTCGCGCTATTGGGGAGGATCCTGCCCCAAAATCTCCCGCAGGAGTTGCTGGTACTCCGGACTGTCCTGCAAAAAGGCGAAGTCACCGCCGTGGAGCAGTTCCTCACGAAACAAGGCGGCAAGGCGCTCCGACAGAAGGTTGGTGTCCGAGCCGTCCAAGTGGCGGTAGAGGGGGGAGTCCTGCGGCTGCCAAGGCTCCTTTAAGGCGGACAGTATCCCCCTGAGTGCGGATAGGCACGACTCTTTGTCCTGCCGGATGACAGCGAGCTGGAGCCGGGCGTTGTAGGGAATCCATTTGGAGACATCAAAGAGCGTAGAAAGGCGCTCATACCGGTCCGCATAGAAGTCCGCGTCGTCGCCGCGCTCCTCCTTTACGGCTATCTCCATCAGGTACATCAGCGCCGTCTGGGCATTGGTCACTGCATTTAAGACCCGGCGTTCCCAAATGCTCACCGCCTCGCCGCAGCGCTCCTGCTTGGTATAGAGAATGGCCAGCTGCTCCTCCTTGTCGATGGAGGAGGCCGGCAGCGCGCGGATCAGCTCCTCCGCCTGATCAAAATTTCCCTCGTTTCTGCTGTAGGAGATGAGCATGCTGACAGCAGTCTCCCGGATTTCCGTGCACGTGCTGGTGGACAGACGCTGATAGAAGTCTTGAAAGGTCTCTTGGTAGCGCTCCGGCTGCGGCACACCGTAGAGAAACCGCGCCCCATCCAAGTAGAGAATCACGGAGGAAATCAGCGGCTCACAGGTGGGATATTCCTGTATTTTGCAGAGCGCCATCTGAAAGGCGGCCTCATACCCCTGCGCACGGACGGCCTCGTCCACCTGGTCCACAAAACGGGTGATCTCCCTGTGGCTCAGGTCCTCGCGGAAGGAGAGCAGGGTGTTCAGGTCGGTGCGCAAAAGCCGCGCCAGCGGCGGGAGGAGGGTGATGTCTGGGTAAGTGTTGCCTTTTTCCCACTTGTGGACCGCCGAGGCGGACACACCCAAGGCTGCGGCGACCTGTTCCTGCGTCAGGGCCAGCTCCTTCCGTTTTTCCCGAATGATCTCATTGACTTTCATATGCTGCGCCTCCATTTTTTGCTGTTCCTATCATAGCAAAAACAGCTCTGCCGCACAATGGAGAGGAGGTCCAAATGCCGACCCGAAAAATGAACTGGCAGGAAAGAAGCGGGAGCGGCAGTAAGAAAACAGGCGGAACGGAAAAAATTAGGTCGACAGGGCGGGAGAAAAACGGTATAATAGCGGTCAGAAGCCTATTGCACCGGAGGGAGCCATGACGCTGTTTACCTGTCCCATCTGCGCCGCGCCGCTGCAGCGGCAGCCGGCGCGCTACTGCTGCCCAAACGGCCACAGCTATGATATCGCCCGGGAGGGCTATGTCCACCTCCTTCCTGCCAACCGCAAGCACGCCAAGGAGCCGGGGGATGACCGGGAGATGACGGCGGCCCGCACCCGCTTCTTGGAGGGGGGCTGGTACGATCATCTGCGGGAGGCCCTGTGCGCCCTTGCGGCGGAGCATCTGAGGGAAGGGGGCGTTTTGGTGGACGCCGGCTGCGGGGAGGGGTACTACACCGCGGCCATCGCCGAGACCCTGTCTGCGAGGGGACTCGCCCCACGCATCGCCGGGGTGGACCTGTCCAAGTTCGCCCTGAAAAAGGCGGCCCGGCGGGTGAAGGCGGCGGAGTTTGCCGTAGCCTCTGTCTACCACCTGCCCATGGGGGACGCTGCGGCGGATGTGCTGCTGGACTGCTTTGCCCCGCTGGCCATTGAGGAGTACCGCCGCGTGCTGCGGCCGGGAGGTGCCTTCCTCTACGTGGTCCCTGGGCCGGACCACCTGATGGAGATGAAGGAGGTGCTCTACGACGCGCCCTACCAGAACCCGGAGGAGACAGAGGTCTACGACGGCTTTGCCTGTGAGGGGGAGCTTCCGGTGTCCAAGGTCCTCCGCCTGCCAAGCGGCGGCGCCATTATGGACCTCCTTCACATGACGCCCTACGCATGGAAGACCCCCAAGGAGGGGATTGAACGCCTTGCCCGGCTGGAGGAGCTAAAGGTAACCGCCTCCTTCCGCGTCCTCGTCTTCCGAAAGAGGTCGTAAGGGACTTGCGGAAAGTCCCCCTGCGGACTGCCGCGCCGTGTGCGGCGGTGCAGAACGCTGCTCCCGGCGCGGTCCGGGAAATTACCCTGCCGGGGCGGTGTGGCTGCCGCGGCAGAATTTTGTGAGGAATGCTATGAATCTATGTGACGAGCGTACCATCCGCGCCCTGCTCCAGCGCCACGGCTTTCACTTCAGTAAGTCCATGGGGCAGAATTTCCTGATCGCCGACTGGGTCCCCCGGGAGATCGCCGCCGCCAGCGGCGCGGATGCTGAGACAGGCGTGCTGGAGATCGGCCCGGGCATCGGGCCGCTGACAAGGGAGCTGTGCGCCGTGGCCGGCAAGGTGGTGGCGGTGGAGGTGGACGCCTCCCTGCTGCCGGTGCTGGGAGAGACCATGGCGGATTGTGACAACTTTGCGCTGGTCCAGGGCGATGTGCTGCAGCTGGACCTGCCGCAGCTGGTACGGCAGCATTTGGAGGGCCGGCCGGCCATGGTCTGCGCCAACCTGCCCTACAACATCACGACCCCTGTGCTCACGGCTCTGGTGGAGGCAAAGTGCTTCACCTGTATCACGGTGATGATCCAGCGGGAGGTGGCCCGGCGGATTGCCGGCGGCCCAGGGAGCGACTACGGCGCCTTCTCCGTGTTTATGCAGTACTACACCCAGCCGGAGCTCCTCTTTGACGTGCCGGCAAGCTGCTTTCTCCCCGCCCCTAAGGTGACCTCCTCGGTGCTGCGCTGTACCGTGCGGCGGGAGCCCCCAGTGGCGTTCTCCTGCGGGGAGGCGTTTTTCTTTAAGACGGTGCGCGCCGCCTTCGCCCTGCGCCGCAAGACCTTGGCCAACAGCCTCGCCTCCGTGTTCGGAGGACAGCTGACCAAGGAGCGGCTGACAGCGGTCATCACCGGGTGCGGCCTCCGGGAGACGGTTCGGGGGGAGCAGCTGGACCTTGCGGCCTTTGCCCGGCTGGCCGACGGGCTGTTCGCGGAGATCAGCGGTGCCGGCTGAAGAGGGCAGGCGCCGCGGAAAATTTCATGGAGAAAAGGGAAAGCCCCTCTGAGATGGAAGCGAGTTCCTTCCGTGTCAGAGGGGCTTTGTCTGTGCTGCCTGCTCCGCCTGTTTAGGGGCAAAAGCACGGCAGCGGCTTATTTTGGCCGGTCCGGGGCGGCCGCGGTCTTTTTGGCCACCATGCGGACGCCAAAGAGGATCAGCGCTGCACCCACCACGCCGTTAAGAATCTGGATCACAAGGGCCGGGAAAAATTGGCGGCAGACGCTGCCAAGGAGGGAGGCGATGGTCAGCCCGATGGGGGTGGCACAGAGGCAGCCTAAGCCGTAGAAGACGATCTGCTGCCGGCTGAGTCCCAGCTCCACCACCTGGGTGGAGAAGACGCCGCTCCACAGGAGAATGGTCATGGGGCCGGAGGCGGTCAGCAGAAGGGTCTGCCAGAAGGCGCCGGAGAGGGAGGCGCTGCCAAGAAGGGACAGTGAGGGCAGCGGGGAGAGGTCAAAGCATCCCAGCAGGGTGTTGATGCCAAAGAGCACCAACACTGCGCAGCCAAGGAGCTTGACAACGCGCTGAACACCCGGTCGCTCCATCAGTGCCGCCACACCCAGGCCGGAGAGGGCGATATACAGCCCATCGATCAGCATGGCGCCCACCGCGCCGGACAGACCGGCGGCAATCCCGTGGGTGCCTGCGGTCTGAAAGACAAACAGCCACACCGGCCCCACAGCCAGCTGCAGAAACATCCCAAAGCGCAGCCCTCTCCAAAACATGAAGCTCCCCTCCAATTCCGGCTAAGGTAAAATGTCCGCTGACGGCGGCAAAAAGGACAAAATCCTTTCAAACTTACCGCCATTATACGGCTGAGGAGGAGGCGCTGTCAATGTGAGAAGATGGGACACATATTCGTTCTTCTCACTGCCCTACCTCGAAATATGTAAAAAAAGACAAAAAATCTGGTAAAAACAGAAGGGCAGAAAGAAAACGGCAAAACCAAAATAAAACTGTAAAATTATTCATAAAAGATAAAAAATATCACCAATTTGTTATTTGATTAACAAAAGAATGCGAGAAAAAGCGATCACATAATTTTTTTGTTCAAATCGTTTAGATATATCAAAATCACAAAAAAATTCTTTTCATGTATGCACAAAAGCAACAGAAAAGATAGGGGAATAGTAGATGTTTATTTTAGACAAAACATGCTGCGATGTTTAGGCAATATATACAATCGCCAAAATAAGAAAGCAAATTTTACATATATTGTGGAAAAAATTGAGCACAAAAGGCGGGGGTGTTTTGATAGGATGAGAACAAGAGGAATATGTAAATCTTTGCAACTTGCGTGAGGCATAAGGACGCGGAAAGGAGTGGGGGAATGGGACGGATTTCTTGGGAGAGAAGGGTGCTGACACATCTGGAGGGCGTCTACTGCGTGGAGCTGCTCCACACCAGAGAGGGGCTGAAAATTGCGGCGGCGTCCGAGATCCATGGCGGCTGGTGCAAGGTAGTGGACTTTGCCACCTGTAGGGAGGAGGTGGTCTGGACTGGCCCGGGGGGCTGCATGAACATCTCCCAGCTCAACGAGGCAGGGGACCTGATCGGTATCCAAAACTTCTACAAGGGATTTCAGTCGGAGAAGGCCCAGCTGGTCCGCGCCTGTAGAAAGGACGGCGCATGGGAGACGGAGGTGCTGCAGGTGCTGCCCTACCTCCACCGTTCCGGCGTGGTACATACGCCAGAGGGGCCCTATGTGGTGGCATCCACCCTCTGCACCCACCGGGAGAGCGCCGAGGACTGGTCCCACCCGGGGAAGATTCAGGCAGCGAGGGTGCCCGGAACGGGGGAAGAGATCTCCTTCCGAGTACTCGAGGATCACGTCACCAAGAACCACGGCTTCTGGCAGGGGCGCATGGACGGCGAGGAGGTCACCCTCGTCGGCGGCAGCGAGGGCCTCTTCCGGGTCCGCCCCCCGAAGGACGGGGCGGATTGGCGCGTGGACAAGATTTTGGACCGGGAGATCAGCGACTGCGCCGCGGCAGACTTAGACGGCGACGGCGAGGATGAGCTGGTCACCTTCGAGGGCTTCCACGGCGACCTGGCGGCGGTAAACAAGCGGGTAGACGGGCAGTGGCAGATCATCTACACCCTCCCCATGCATTTCTCCCACGCCATCTGGGCCGGGGAGCTACTGGGCAGAAACATGTTCGCGGTGGGCTACCGGAAGGAGGACGGCCGGCTGTACATGGTGGACCATACCCCGGCAGGCTACGAGGCCATTTTACTGGAGGAGGGCGTGGCCCCCAGCAACGTCCGGGGCTTTGTCCACAGAGGGAAATCCTACATCGCCGCTGCAGCCCGGGACGCGGGGGAGGTGGTTCTCTACGAGCTGCAGGAAAATCCGTAACGGATTGGGAAACGGGAAACTGTGGAGAAATTGAAGAAAGGGTGATTGTTTGAGCTACATCAGTGAAATCACAAAAGAGACTTGGTACCACGCGATTTTCCCCGAGTGGGGCACCTGGCTCAACGAGGAGATCGACCAGACCAAGGTGGAAAAGGGCGCTTTCGCCATGTGGTGGCTGGGCTGCACAGGCATCTGGCTGAAGACGGAGAACGACACCAACATCGCCGTGGACTTCTGGGTGGGCCGGGGCAAGTGGACCCAGGATTGGTCCAAATATCCGCCCCACTTGGCTGGGCCGGATTTCCAACTCAACCGAATGGTGGGCGGCCGGCAGCGCTTCCCCAACACCCGCATGATCCCTGTGGTCCTGGACCCCTTTGAGGTGACCAAGATCGACGCGGTGCTGGTGACCCACAACCACCGGGACCACATCGACCCCTACACCACCGCCGCTATCCACAACAAGTTCCCCGACGTGCCCTTCATCGGCCCTAAGTTCGTGACGGATCAGTGGATCGAGTGGGGTCTGCCGGAGAGCGTAGTCCACACGGTGAAGCCCGGTGATGTGGTGAAGATCAAGGACACGGAGATCGTGGTCCTCGACTCCTTCGACCGCACCGTGTTTCTCACCGCACCCCGCTCCGGTCCCTTGGCAGGCTACTGCCCGGACGACATGGACGTCCGCTCGGTGAACTACCTCATCAAGACGCCGGGAGGCAGCTTCTACCACAGCGGCGACTCCCACTTCTCCAACTACTACCTGCGCCACGGCAAGCAGCACCAGATCGACGTAGCTATCGCCTCCTTTGGTGAGAACCCGCCGGGCCTCACCGACAAGATGACGGCGGTGGACGTACTGCGCATGGCGGAGAACTTAGGCGTCAAGACCATCATCCCCGTCCACTACGAGACATGGAGCTGCTTCCTCGCCGATCCCCGGGAGATCGACGTGCTCTACGACATGCGCAAGGAGCGGCTGAACTACCAGTTTACCCCCTTTATCTGGCAGGTGGGCGGCAAGTTCACCTACCCCGACGATGTGTGCAAGCGCCACTTCATGTTTGAGCGGGGCTTTGCCTCCGCTATGGAGGAGGAGCCCAACATTTACTACAAGTCTTTCCTGTAATCTTTTGTTCGCGAAATGCCTCGGCATACCTTATCAACCTATCAACAACAAAAAAAGAAGGAGAAAGATTTTATGAAAAAGCTGCTGAGTTTACTGCTCGCCTCTGCCATGCTGCTGACACTGGTCGCCTGCGGCAGCAACACCACCAACAACCAGACGGGAAACAACGATACCAACAACACCGGCGAAACGAATGGCGGCGACACGGAGACCACCGGCTGGACCCCGGAGCGGGACATCACCCTCGTCAACCCCTATGAGGCCGGCGGCACCAGCGACATCCCCAGCCGCATCTACGCCAGCTACATCAGCGAGAACATGGGCGGCCGGCTGATGAACGTCAACTGCATCACCGGCGCCGGCGGCGCCTTGGGCGCCCAGGAGGTTATGAACTCCTCTCCCGACGGCTACACCATTTTGGTGGCCCCCGCCGGCTACGCCATGAACTACGCCAAGGGCACCCTCGACTGGACCTATGAGGCCTTCGACCCCATCTGCCTGTATGTGACCTCCGTGCTGGGCATCATCGTCCGGGCCGACTCGGAGTATGAGACCTATCAGGACCTGGTGGACGCGGTGAAGGCCAACCCCGGCCAGATCAACATGGGCATCGCCACCAGCGGCCTGCCCCAGTTCTCTGTCTACGCCATGGAGGGCCACGAGGACATGCAGTTTAACACCGTGGATATCGGCGGCTCCACCGTCAAGGCCACGGAGCTCTTGGCCGGCCGCGTGGACGTGATGATCGACTCCATCGGCGGCGTCAAGTCCTACATCGAGTCCGGCGACTTCCGCCTGCTGGCGGTGTTCTCCGATGAGCGGATCGACACCTATCCCGACGTGCCCACCATGGCGGAGCTGGGCTACACCGAGGACGAGACCAGCGTGATGAGCCAGGTCTTTGGCATCTGGGCTCCCAAGGGCACCCCCGCCGAGGTCATCGACTACATCTCCGACCGCTTTGAGGAGGCGGCCAATGCCCCCGAGGTGGCTGACCAGCTCTCCGCCCAGGACTATGCCGCCACCTATATGGACACGGAGGACTATTTGGTGTATCTTGAGTCTATGTACACCTCCTTCGTGGACTTCGCTGAGAACTACCTTGGCTGACGTGTGCCCGGCCGGTTCGGGCGGATCAGATCGAGACGGAAAGTAAGAAAAACAGCGCTCCCCGCCGCAGCCTGACCGGTCTGCGGCGGGGAGGAGAAAAAGTATCACAAGAGGAGGGTACTATGGGAGAAATCATTTTTTTAGGATTCTTTATCCTGCTGTGCGCCCTGGGCTTTGGTGAGTCCTTCACTTGGACCATCGTGGAGAACGACACCTCCGGCGGCGCCGCCTTCTGGCCCCGGATCATCATGGCCGCGCTGGTCATCTGCTGCGTGCTGCGCATCATCATGATCCTGCGGGATCAGGAGGCCCTGCGGGCGAAGTTTGTGTTTCTGGACCTGTTCTACAGCCACCGGGGCTTCTTCCTGCTGGCCTTTGTGCTCTACGCCGTGGGGATCCAGGTCCTCGGCTTCCTGATCGCCACCATTTTGTTCCTGAATATTGCCTGCAACGTGATGCGCTACTTCGCCAAGGGGGACTTGGGTAAGCCCAAGTTCATCGCGGTGCGGACGGTAGGGCTGTGCGCGGGCGCCTTTGCCGTGTACTACTTTTTCAACGACATCCTGCGCATCATGGTCCCCACCGGCATCTTCGGAATTTAAGGAGGGAAAGAGATGGCTACATTTTTAGACGCTTTAGGACAAATTGCCAGCCTTGAGGTGCTGCTGCTGATCTGTGTCGGCACAGTGGTAGGCATTATCTTCGGCGCCATCCCCGGCCTGAACACCCCCATCGCCGTGGCGCTGCTGCTGCCCTTCTCCTATAAGCTGGGCACCGTCCCCGCCATGGCGCTGCTCCTCGGCGTGTACATGGGCGGCATCTCCGGCGGCTTGGTCAGCGCCATCTTGCTGCGCATCCCCGGCACCGCCGCCGCCATCGCCACCACCTTTGACGGCTATCCCATGTGCAAAAAGGGCCTGGGAGCTGAGGCTATGGCCATCGGAACCTACGGCTCCTTTATCGGCGGCACCTTCAGCGCCATCGTGCTGGCCTTCTTGGCCTCCCCTCTGACCAAGATCGCCATTCAGTTCGGCCCATGGGACTACTTCGGACTGATGATGTTTGCCCTGAGCCTCGTCAGCGCCCTCATCGGCAGCAGTGTGCTCAAGGGCTACATCAGCATGTTCATCGGCCTGTTTATCTCCTGCATCGGCCTGAGCTCCCTCGACGGCCTTACCAAGCGCTTCACCCTCGGCATGTACCAGCTGGAGGGCGGCGTGTCCATGGTCATTTTGATTATCGGCATCTACGCGGTGCCTGAGATCCTCAGCGCCGCAGGCAAGCTGCGGGAGGATATGGCCACCGCCCAATATGAGAAGAAGCATTTCTACATCCCCTCCAAGGAGCACCGGGGCAGAAGGTACTGGCGCGTGATGCTCCAGTCCAGCATCATCGGCACCTTCATCGGCATCATGCCCGGCCTTGGCAGCTCCACCGGCGCCATGCTCTCCTACACCGCTGCCCAGAAGACCTCCAAGCACAAGGAGGAGTTCGGCACTGGCTGTCCCGAGGGCGTGTACGCCAGCGAGGTGGCCAACAACGCCGTCACCGGCGGCGCGCTGATCCCCATGCTGTCTCTCGGCATCCCCGGAGACAGCGTCACCGCCATCATCATGGCTGCGCTGATCCTCCAGGGCATCTCCGTGGGGCCGCTGCTGTTCACACAGCACCCGGATCTGGTGTACGTCATCGTGATCATCGTCTTCCTGGCCAACCTGGCCATGTTCATCATCCAGAGCTTCGGCATCCCCCTGTTCGCCAAGATTGTGCAGGTGCCCCGGTTCTATCTGCTGCCATTGATCGTCATGTGCTGCGCCATGGGCTGCATCAGCGTGAATAACCGCCTGTTTGACTTCTACCTGATCATCGTCCTCGGCATCCTGGGCTATGCCCTCGAGAACAACAAGTATCCCCTGCCGCCGCTGCTGCTGGGCTACATCCTCGGCAGCGACACGGAGCTGTACCTGCGCCGCTCCCTCATGTACTACGGCAGCTTCGGCGACTGTCTGAAGATGGTCTCTGCCGGTACCTTTCTGCTGATTGCCGCCGTGGTGATCACGGTCGCCGCCTTGGTCATGCGCAATAAAAAGCTCATGAGCAAGCTGCGGGGCAAAAAGGCAGCGGCGTAGGGGCCGCCTATGGGTGTCAAATTTGCCCCCTCGCTGCTGTGCATGGACCTCACCCAGGTGGCGCGGCAGCTTGAGGTGATGAACCGCCGGGCGGATATCCTCCACGTGGATCTGATGGACCTGCGCTTTGTGGAGAACATAGGACTCTGCCCCGCCTTTGTCCAAGCCATCCGCCCTCTGGCGAAAAAGCCCATCGACTGCCATGTCATGGGCTGGGACCTGCCCTGGTGGATCAAGGCCCTCGCCAAAGCGGGGGCGGACAGCATCACCGTCCACTTGGAGACCCTGTGCGGGGCGGGGGAGGGCGCGTTGGAGGAGATCCACGCTCTGGGCTGCGGGGTTGGTCTGGCCCTCAGTCCGGAGACCGCTGCGGAGGCGGCGCTGCCCTACCTGTCCATGGTGGACAAGGTGACGGTGATGACTGTGAAGCCCGGTTTTCCGGGGGCTCCTTTCCTGTGGGAGATGTTGCCCAAGATCCGGCGGCTGGCCGCTATGCGGGAGGAGCTGGGGCTTGGCTTTGCCATCGAGATGGACGGTTCCTGCGCCGACGACAACTTCGCGGCCCTCCGGGAGGCGGGCACCGACGTGTTTGTGGTGGGGGCGGCGGCCCTGTTTGACCGCTGCGCCGACTTGGAGCAGGCCTTCGACCGTATGGAGGCCGCCTTCCTCCCGGACAGAAAGGACGGTGCATGAGCATGGATGGAAGAATCATGACCGAGTGCCGCTACTCGGAGGTAGAGGGCAGAAGCTCCCACTTCCACAACGCCTATGAGATGCTTTTCATCCGGGAGGGCTCCGGGCGGATCGAGGTCAGCGGCCATGAGTACCCTGTGGGGCCCAACACCCTCATGTTCTTCAGCAATCTGGAGGAGCATGTGACCAAGATTGAAAAGCGCCCCTTCCGCCGCTACTTCGTCAAGCTGGACCCCGATCAGCTCAACTGTCAGCTGTCCAGTCCCTGGCAGCTGTCCATCTTCAAGAACCGGCCGGAGGGCTTCCTCCCCTATGCCAAGGTGGACCGCTACGCCGACGAGATCGACGCGCTGTTCCAGATGCTGCTCAAGGAGGAGGAGCGCCAGGAGGAGTACGCCGACGAGATGGTGCTCTCCATTGTCCGGCAGATTTTGATTTTGACCTACCGCTGCGAGCCCAGCCGCTTTGCCGTCTACAACCGGGAGGAGCAGCTCAGTTGCGCCCAGATGCAGCGCTGGATCGAGACCCACTTCACCGAGGATATCCAGATCAAGGACATCACCGAGAATTTCTTCATCAGCTCCTCCCACTTCTCCCGCACCTTCAAAAAGGCCACCGGCTATACCCCTAAGCAGTACATGATGCTCAACCGCATCACCTACGCCAAGGAGCTCTTAGTCCACTCCGACCTGAGCGTGGGGGAGATCGCCCACCGCTCCGGCTTTATGGACGAGAGCAATTTTATCCGCTACTTCAAGCGGGAGATGGGAACCACACCGAACAAATACCGCAAACTTATGGAAAGAAGGTAACTGGCATGAGCAAAATGTTGGAGATGAAGGCCAAATATCCCAACACCCAGTTCTGGGTGGACTCCTGCGCCAAGGCGGACTTAGCGTACGGCATCTCCCTTGGCGCGGTGGGGGCTACCACCAACCCCACCATTGTCTCCCAAGTGCTGCAGAAGGAACTGCCGGAGTGGGAGGACACCATCCGCGCCCTTTTTGCCGAGACGCCTACCGGCACCGAGGACGACGTGGCGTGGAAGCTCATTGAGAAGATGGGCCTGCGGGGCAGCGAGATGCTCCGGCCCGCCTACGAGGCCTCCGGCGGCCAGTGCGGGAAGATCTCCATGCAGACCAACATCAAAAACTACCACAACTGGGAGAAGATGGCCGACCAGGCCGCTTACTTCAACTCCCTTGCCCCCAATATCCAGGTGAAAATGCCCATCAGCGCCGCCGGGCTGAAGGCCTTTGAGGAAGCCACCTACCGGGGCGTCAGCGTCAACGCCACCGTGTCCTTCAGCCTCGCCCAGGCCCTCGAGCTGGCGGAGGCGGTGGAGCGGGGGCTGAAGCGCCGGGAGGCGGAGGGCCTCGACACCGCCCACATCACCCCGGTGTGCACCATCATGCTGGGCCGTATTGACGACTGGCTGAAGAAGGCCGTGGCCCGGGACTCCCTCGCCGTGAAGCCCGAGGCTCTGGAGTGGGGCGGCGTGGCCGTGTTTAAGAAGGCCTACAAGATCTTTCAGCAGCGGGGCTACCGCACCAGGCTGCTCACCGCGGCCTACCGCAACCTCTACCACTGGAGCGCCCTCATCGGCGGCGATGTGTCCATGACCATCACCTCCAAGTACCTTAAGATCTTCGATAACAGCGACGTGGAGATCCGCGCCGCCATGGACGACCCCGTGCCGGCATGCTGGATGGAGGAGCTGCTGAAGCTCAAGGAATTCCACCGGGCTTACGACGAGGACGGCATGACCCCTGCGGAGTATGAGCACTACGGCGCCTTTATCACCTGCCTGGAGGGGTTCTTCAAGGGGTACGACGATTTGCTCAAGCTGATCCGCCCCTACCAATTCGGCAGCGCCCTGTAAGCGCCGATGAACTATCACAAGACGGTCCTGGCGCCGCTGGAGAAGTGCTACGCGGTTAGCGCCTTTCCGCTGGGCGGGCGGCAGCGCTTCCTCTTCGCCTCGGAGGTGGAGGCCCCCTGTCTCTGCTTCGACGCCGAGAGCCTCTCCTGCGAAACAGTGTGGCAGGGGGCGGGCGGGACCATGGCCATGGTCCCTCTGCATGGCAGCGCCACGGATTTTTTGGCTATCCAAAACTTCTTCCCGCCCTTTGCCGCCGCTGCGTCCAAGCTGGTCTGGATCAGCCGGCGGCAGGATGGAACCTACGAGGTGCAGGATTACCTGGCTCTGCCCTATCTCCACCGCTTCGGTGTTGTGGAGGGGGAGGAGGGCGCGTTCTTAGTGCTCTCTACCCTCTGTGAGAGTAAGGAGAATAAGGATGACTGGTCCAAGCCCGGCGGCGTTTACATAGCGCCTCTGACCGCCTCGGCAGAGGAGACGCCCCGGCCTCGCCGGCTCCTCACCGGACTGTTTCATAACCACGGCTTCTTTACCGGCGTGGTGGACGGCACCGCTGCTGTGGCGGTGGGCTCCGACCAGGGGGTACACCTCATCCAGCCCCCCGAAAAGCCGGGGGAGGACTGGCGCGTCTGCCAGCTCACCGATGTGCCCACCGGCGAGGTGTGGCTGGAGGACTTAGACGGCGACGGGGCATTGGAGCTCATTACCATCGAGGCTTTCCACGGCAGCGCCCTAAAGGTCTACCACATAGACGGCGCGGGGACATACCGCCCCGTCTGGCAGCTGCCGGAGGCGCTGGAGTTCGCCCACGCCCTCTGGTGCGGGCGGCTGTGGGGCGAGGTGTGCGGCGTCTGCGGTAGCCGGAGGGGAGAGGCGCCCCTGCTGCGGTTCTTCTACGAAGACGGCGCCTACCGCACGGAACGGATTGACACCGGTGCCTCCGCCGCCAACGTGTGGGCGGCATGGCGGGGCGGCCGGCAGTGCCTGCTCTCCGCCAACCACGGGCAGAACGCCTGTGTGCTCTACACGGCGGACAGCCCCTGAGGAGTGTATTTCAGACAACTATGGAGGAAATTATGGAGAATTACGTATTACCCAAGCAGCAGACCGCTGTGGTCCTCACCGGCACCAACAACCAGTTTGAGATCCGCCGCGACGTGGAGGTCCCCGACAACCCCGGCTTTCAGGAGGTCATCGTCAAGGTGATGGCCATCGCCATCTGCGGCACGGACCCCAAGCTGCTTAAGGGGAAGCCCTACCACTACTGCCCGGAGTCCTATCCCTTCATCATCGGCCACGAGTGGGCCGGCATCGTGGTGAAGGTAGGCCCCGGCGTATTCAATCTGAAGGTGGGAGACCGGGTGGCCGGCGAGGCCCACCGGGGCTGCGGCGTCTGCGAGAACTGCAAGGCCGGGCGCTACTCGCTGTGCCTCAACTACGGCAAGGACGAGACCGGCCACCGCCACTACGGCTTTACCACCACCGGCGCCTACCAGCAGTATGTCCGCTACTCCTGCGGCAGCCTCACTCCGCTGCCTGACAACGTGTCCTTTGCCGAGGCCGCCATGTGCGACACCGCCGGCGTGGCCTTTCACGGGCTGGAGCGGGCCGGTGTGAAGCCCGGCGGCACCTACTGCGTCATCGGGCCGGGCCCCATCGGTTTTATGGCTATGAAGCTGGCCCGGGCCATGGGCGCGGCCCATGTGATCTGCGTGGGCCGGGGCGCCCGGCTGCAGGCGGCCATCGACCTTGGAGCCTGTGATCCGGACATGGCCATCAACTTTGAGGAGAAGGACCCGGTGGAGGAGGTACTCCGCATCACCAACGGCATCGGCGCGGACAACGTCTGCGAGGCCTCCGGCGCCCACAACGCCATGACCCAGGCCATCGAGATGGTCCGCAAGGGCGGTTCCATCGCCATGTTAGGCACGCCTCCGGAGGGCACTATGGAGCCCATCCCCATCAAGAAGGTCACCTTTAAGGAGCTGACCCTGGTGGGCAGCCGGGGCAACCCCAACGCCACCGTGGCCGTGGTGAACCTGATGTCCACCGGCCAGTTGAAGGTCAAGGAGATGATCACCCACACCTATCCCCTCACGGAGTTTGCCGCCGGCATGGACACCTTTGTCAACCGGAAAGAGGGCTGCGTGAAGGTGGTGTTCTTCCCCAACGAGATCCCCGAGGAGTACCAGAAGTCCGGCAGGGTTGAGCGCTGACGGGCTCCCATGGCGGAGCGGCCGGCCAGTCCACCAAAAACCGCGCCGGCTGCTGTGCAATATCCCGCGGAAAACCGCGGGCAGTTTTGAGGCGGACTTATGAGTAAAAAACAACTGCTCCCCCTGCTGCTTCTGCCGGTGATCTGGGGCAGCTACTATGTGGCCTCCCACGAGGCGCTGTCACTGATGTCCGTGTTCTCCGTGGGCATCGTCATCCGGGCCGTCACCATGGTGTTTCTGACGGTGCTGATGGGCGTGAGAGGGGAGCTGAAGGACCTCTTTCGTGTGAATCGTGTGTGGAAGTGGCTGTGCCTGATCGGCCTGATGGGCTTTCTCCTGGACACCACGGCCTTTATCGGCCTTCAGCTGTCCCCGGCGGGCATCGGCACGGCCCTTTTGAAGTGCGACGTGCTCTTTGTCAATCTGATCTCCGTGGTCGTCTACAAGGAGCGCTTCACCGTCTCCGACTGGATCCTGAGCCTTGTGATGCTCTTTGGGGTGTTCCTGGTGCTGAACATCGACCTTGCCCATCTTGACCTCTTCAACGTGGGCAATATCTTCTTCATTCTCAGCGCCTTGTTTGTCTCTATCAACGCCTTCCTCATCAAGGCGGCCCAGCACCACCCCCAAAATCCGGTCAGCGACAACGTGATCGCCTACTACAACAACTTCATCACCCTGGTGCTCTTCTGCATCGCGGCGGCTGTTACGCGGCAGCTTGGTGAGCTGGGGCAGATGGGTGGAAACAGCTATCTGCTGTGGGCGCTGCTGGCCTCCGGGGTGGGGCAGACCCTCATCTATGTGGTCTACTACTACGACCTGCGCCGCAATCCGGTGTGGCTGGTAAAGGTAATTTTGCTGCTGATGCCCATTGTGGCGGCGGTGTTGGGCCTCTTTCTCTTCGGGGACACTATGACCCCGATGCAGTGCGCGGGGCTGGTGGTCGTCCTCGCCGGCGCGCTGTGTATTCTTGTGACCCACCACCGCCGGGAGGTCCAGCGGACACAATCATAACAGGCAATTCTATGAAAGGAAGTACAGGAAATGGTACAGTTTTCCTACTGCATGCCCTCCCGCATTGTGCTGGGCAAGGGGAGCACCGCCGATATCGGCAAATACGCCGTGGGCAAGAACGTGCTGATCATCTGCGACCCCTTTCTCTACCAGTGCGGCGTGGCGGAGAAGATTGGCGGACATCTGACGGGCTGTCAGGTGGCCTATTTCCACGATATTGCGCCCAACCCCTCCTGCGAGAGCGTGGACGCGGCCACGGCCATGGCCCGGGCGATGGGGGCGGAGACCGTGGTGGGCATCGGCGGCGGCAGCTCCATGGACGTCAGCAAGATCGTCTCCTGCCTCACCCGGGAGGAGGGCAGCATTTACGACTACTACAGCGGCGGGACGCGTAAGCTCTCCAAGCGGACCACCAGGCTGATCTGCATTCCCACCACCGCCGGCACCGGCAGCGAGGTGACCAATGTGGGGGTGTTCACCAACCAAAAGACCCACATCAAGCTGCCCTTCGTCAGCGACGAGTTCTGGCCAGACGTGGCCCTGCTGGACCCGGAGCTCACCTATACCCTGCCCCCCGCCGTCACCGCCTCCACGGGTATGGACGCCTTCTGCCACGCCATTGAGGCCTACTGGAACAAGGAGTCCCAGCCCATCTGCGACGCCATCGCGGTGGAGGCCATGAAGCTGATTCTGGCCAATGTGAAGGCGGCCTATGACGATGGGAAAAACGAGACGTCCCGGGAAAACATGCAGCTGGCCAGTCTCATGGCGGGGGTGGCCTTCAGCCAGACCCGCACCACCGGCATCCACGCCCTCAGCTTCCCCCTGACGGCGGAGTTCGGCGCCAGCCACGGCACCGCCTGCTCCATCAGCCTGCCCGCCTTCATTCGCCTGGTGGGGGAGAGCGCCGGGGAGAAGATGGAGCGGTTGTGCCGTGCCTTGGGCTATGACAGCACGAGTGTGCTGGCCGACGCCGTGGAGGCACTGATGGTCTCCATGGAGATGCCCACCCGCCTGAGCCAGATCGGCGTAAAGGAGTCGGATCTCGACCACATCACCGAGGTGGGCCTCAGCGCGGCCATCATCCAGCTGACCCCGGCGGTCATGAACCGCGAGACGGTCCGGGCACTGCTGGCCTCTTATCTGTGATTTTTTTCAATCTTTTCTTCTTTTTGCTTGGCAGCGGAACGAGCGGCGGCAGATCTGCCGCCGCTCGTTCCTGCGCCGGGTTGGACGGAGACACGGCGGCAGTCTCGCGGCGTGAAATTTTACGGCGATCGCGCAAAAATGTTCTTGCAACTTATCGGCAAGTATAGTATAATACATAAGCACATTTCCGGGTGTAGCGCAGTTGGTAGCGCGCATGGTTCGGGTCCATGAGGCCGTGGGTTCAAATCCCGCCACTCGGACCAAATCCCACAGCCTTTGGTTTGCAAAGGCTGTGGGATTTTTTTGGATTGCAACGGTTTGCGGCGTTCTTTGAAATACATTAAGCGTTATGGAGAGACACTGTTGGTAACTCGAAATACAGCCAAATTTACACACAAATTACACACGGCTTGAACACGCAAGAAATCCGCCACCATTTCTCGGAGCGGATTTCTTGTAGCGCTCTGAGTTTTCACATAACCCCATTGTATACATTTGAATTCAAAACTTTCGGTTTGAACATGCTGAACCGAAAATATCGATTTTAATCTTCTATCGTAGTATCATTCAAAGAACTGAAAAGTTCTTTGAATGATGCTCTGCATTTTATGTCCCAATCTATGCGGCGATCTGTGTCGGGGCATAGCTGCCAGCTGCACCCTTCCGCCATGGCACCCCCACTCTTTCAAGGAATCCTAATCGGGCTACTGCAGCCACCGCTACCGCCCTTTGTGCTTTTCCCGTTTCTTGCGCTGGCGCAGCTCAAACTGCCGCTCTTTTTCAGCTTCGCGCTGTGCCCGGCTTACAGTTTTTCGTTCCAATTTGCCCTGCTCATGCTGCAGTTTTAATGCCTGCTGCGCTTTTGTGCCAACACCGGATTCCCGCATTTTACTGCGAATTTCCCGCTGTAGCCGTTTGGGATTTACTTTGCGCTCCTCAAAATGGTCTGCCCGGATTGGCGGACTAAACTTCAATCTGCTCCAGTTTTTCAAAAGGAAATCCCATACTTCATAGTCCTTTGGTTCAGCACCAAACATGATTTTGCAGACCTCATACAGATTGCCATCTGTACGCTCATAAACCCCCACCCAAAATGGATCATCAAAAAAGACTGTAAGGGTACTTCTTGATGTCATGGCAGGGGCTGATCCTGTGTGAATTGCGCTTCAAAAGTATCCAGCCACTCCAAAAGCGCTTGGTAGAGCATGCGCTGCTGGTCAAAGATCGTCCGTCCGACCAAAGGGATATCGGCATATTCCTCGTTCTTTTCTGCAGATGCCGTGATACCATCCCGCAGCTTCTTAATCAGTGACAGAGCATGCTCCCGATCCATCTTATTGAGGTTGGTAACGACCACATTAAAGTCAAAAGCAAGCGATACGCCCTGTTCGGATATCTGATCCATCAGCGTTTCAAAGTAGGCCTTGCCTGCATCTGTAATGGAGTAGATCGTTTTTCCTGCAAAACGCTCCCCCTTAACCACATCACTTGCAAGATATCCTTTTTCTTTGAGCTGCAGCACCTTTTTGTAGACCGAAGGGATGCTGATCTTTGTCCAGCGGGAAAAATTGTGGTATTCAATATCCTTTTGAATGTCATAGGCACTTTGGGGCTTTTCCAGCACAATTCCTAAAATGACAAGATCAATAGAAGACATATTCATTCCTCCTTTTGCTATAAAGTATAGTATTATAAATTATAGTAAAAGTCAAGGGACAGAATCTATGTCATCTTTACTCAGCAAATCGCATCCATATTGCCAGCTTGGATCGCAGAAATATTCTTAGCAATCTTTTCTTCCGGCCAGTCCCACCAGCGCTTTTCCAGCAGAGCGGTGATTGTGCCATCGGAAAAGCGTTTTCGGATAGGCTTAGCCGGGACACCGCCCACAACGGTATAGGGCGGCACATCTTTTGTCACCAGGGCCCGGGTACCGATGATAGCCCCGTCACCAATCGTCACTCCCGCCAGAATCACAGCTTCATAGCCGATCCACACATCATTTCCGATGACAATATCGCCTTTGTTGTCCCACGCATCGGTAATGCGGTTCACGCCAAGGCCCCATTCCTCAAAGAAGATGGGAAACGGATAGGTGGACAGTGAGGTCATGGTGTGGTTGGCGCTATTGAACAGGAAGCGGGCACCGCAGGCAATTGAGCAGAACTTGCCGATCACCAGCCGGTCATGATTGATAGGGTAGTGATACAGTACATTGTTTTTCTGAAAATCAACTGGGTCATTTACAAAGTCGTTGTACATGGTATAGTCGCCCACAATAATGCTGGGATCGGTCACGACATTTTTCAAATAGACCGTTTCCCGGTCTTTGGGCCGGGGATAGATTTTCTGTCGATCCATCATAATTTGTTTTCCTCCTTGGAGATGGAATTGGCTGCCCGAATAACAGACAGGCTGGTTCTTTTCACATTCACTAAGGTTTCCTGCTTGCACTTGGGGCAATACAGCGGGAAATTGATGAGCTCCGTATCATGCCGCACTTTGAGCCGGGTTTTATTTCCGCAGACGGGGCACAGGAGCCATACCGTCCCATCCATCAGATGCACCCCTCTCTGCTGCTCTTTTGGATGAGCTTTTTTCTCTCCCAGCCCTTACTCTTAAAGTAGAGGAAGCCCACAATGGCGGGAAGAATTGGTGAAAGCGCCTGTCCGTAATAGATACCCGGAAAGCCCATACCGAGCGCAAAGGCGAGAAGCCAGCTCACAGGCAGGCGTACAATGACCGCATCCAATAAAGCGTTGAGCATGGCGATATTTGCCGCTCCTATGCCAATGGCAAAAGAGTCCAAGGTATACATGACGGCGTAGATCAAGCTGTTAATGCCGCAGCAGACCCGCAGATAGAAAACCCCGTCGCTTATCACCTCCGAGCTGCTGCTGCCAAAAAGCAGGATCAACTGGCGGGCGAAAAGCTGCACACAGAGCACGACGGCAAGGGTCACGGCGACATTGATGAGCAGGCCGATCTTCACCACTTTGCGAGCCCGCTGGATCTGTCCAGCGCCGATACACTGGCCCACCATCGCCGTGACTGCCTGCCCGATAGCCCAGCAGGGCATACCGGCAAAGGTGTTGATTTGCAGGCCCACGTTGGAGGCGGCAGACACAGAGGTTCCGAATTGATTGAGCATCCCGGCTACCAGCAGATAGGCGGTGTTTACCACCACCATCTGAATCGCCGTAGGCAGGCCGACCTTTAGAATGGCCGCCAGCTTATCCCACTGGAGCATAGGTCGTTTGCACCCAGCAGCGGAGAAAAACACCTTATGCCGCTTGAGATAGAAAAGCGAGATCACAAAGGATACTCCTTGGGCTGTAATTGTCGCATAGGCAGCTCCCGCTGTTCCCATTCCAAAGGGGCCTACCAATACGATGTCTAAAACCACATTGATGACGGTGGCGATCCCCACAAAGTAGAGGGGGGATTTAGAATCGCCCAGCCCCTTGAGCACGGAACAGACGGCGTTGTACCCAAAGACAAACACTGTCCCACAGCAGATAATTTTCATGTAATCACAGGCATCTTGGTAGGCGTCAGCCGGAACATGCAGCACCCGGAAAAGCGGTTGATAGGTCAAAAGGCTCACCGCTGTTACCATTAGAGATGCTGCCAGCGCAAGCAGCGACAGCATTTGAAAGGTTTCCGCCTGTCCCTTTTGATCGTCGGCTCCTTTATATTGGGCGATCAGCACAGCTCCGCCCATTGTCATGCCAATGCAGATCGAGTTGATCATGTAGCACAGCTTGGAGGCGTTGCCGATGGCCGCAAGGCCCGTATCGCCTACGATCTGTCCCACCACCAACATGTCTACCACATTGTAGAAGGATTGCAGGATATTTGCTAAGAGCAGCGGGAGGGCAAAAGCGATCAGCTTTTTTAGCACGCTCCCATGAAGCAAGTTTTGTTTTTCTGTCATATCGATTTTCCCTTCAAAAAGAAAGGGCGCACTGCCTTGTGCGCCCTCTGCATCGCTGCCCAAAACGGGCATAAAAAAAGGCCGCAGACAAAACATTGTCTGTGGCCTAAACAGTCAATTTTCTATTGTTGATTGGATAAATAGACATCAAAACCAAAGACAGAGGTTCTGTCTTGGCCTTTCCGATTTATCAATCAACTTTCCGAAAAGGCTCCGCACAATGTTTCATGGTATAAACTTGTGTGGAGCCGAAGTCAATGCAAAACTTCCCGAACAACATCGTGCTCACCTCTTTTCAATGGTTGTGTCCATTGTAAGGGGTTTGGCCTGCATTGTCAAGTCAGCGCTTCGTTGTTCCTTTGCTATTTGCAGAATAAAATACTGCTGCACATAAAAGAATCAAAGCGCTTTAGGGGGGCGGTGAAGAGGGAGATCCTGCGCTTTGCCCTCCGTGCCGATGAATCAGGCGGTGCCGCCGGCCTTGCGCATTTGCGCGAAACCGGCGGCATCTTTCCTGTGCTGACCATTTTGCCGGGCCGCAGCTTGCAGGATAAAATATCTGCTGCTATCTGACCGGCAATCCGCCGGCAGAAGGGCTTATCGGTGGAGATGCAGAGCTTCTCTCGCATAAAGACTTACCAAGCTTCCTACCCAACCCGCCATGACGCCGAGAAAGATTCCAGCTAAGATGTCGGTAGGATAATGGACATACAGGTAGAGCCGGGAGAAGGAGATCAGCGCGGCGAGAAGGAGGGATGGTATCCAAAGCCGATTTCCGCTGAAAAAGAGGGCGGAAACGGCCGCGAAAGAGGCGCCGGTGTGGCCGGAAGGGAAGGAGAAGTCATCCGGGCGGGCAACAAGCAGCTGAACGGCTGTGTTTATGTCACAGGGCCGGACCCGGGCGACCAGCGGCTTCAGCACTAAGTTGCAGCAGATAACCTCTGCTGCAAGTCCGGCCAAGACTGCTATTCCGGCCTTTCGATGCTTCGGCATGAAAAGGAGGATAACGTCGAGAAGGATCCAGATTAAGCCGCTGTTGCCCAGCGAAGTGATGACCGGCATCAGCAGATCCATGACAGGATTGCGCAGGTTTGTCTGTATCCAATCCAGAATGGCGAATTCAAACGAGAGCATAGCTGTCACCTGACTTCCTCGGCGGGTTTAGAAACGTCGTTGGGCAGCAGGGATGAGCCGCAGTGGCTGCAGTATTGATCGCCGGGGGTGCAGTCTGTCCCGCAGACAGGGCAGGTTACATGGAATTTTGCGCCGCAGGTTCTGCAGAAGGAGGCTTTTCTCTGCCACGTGCTGCAGGAACTGCACCGCTGCCGCAGAAGACTGCGGATGACAAGAAATAGGAGCAATCCCCACAGGCTCCAGATCAGCCCTAAAAGAGGCCACAGCAGCGTATTCATCTGGGACCGCATGGCCGCTTGATAGAGCCATGCCGGCACCAGAAGCCACCATACTGCAAACAGCACAAAGAATACCGCGCCAATCGCAAGCAAAGTGCCTTTCACCGGCAGGGTTGGTTCCGAGATGCCATACCGATCGTCCCAGCCTTCCCGGTCACGAAAATGCTCCTCTCGATCTCCATCGATCTGTTCCGCCTGCTGTACGGCTGAAGTGATTTGGGAGATCTGCGGCTGAAGCAGAACCACAGAGAGAATTCCGCCCAGCAGGATCACGCAGATAGAGAGAATGGTCAGGCGTTTGACCAGCTTTCCGAACTTCATCTGCAGGATCCGTTCTTTCCAATGCTTCATGAGATGACCTCCTCACTTTGATAGTCGTTCTTGCTTTGGGAAACCAAGCGCTCTTTTTGGTAGATGGCCGCCAGGCTTTGTCCCACCGCCTCCAGCCGGCGGCTCAGGGCGATGCCGCGGCCCGCCTTGTCCGCACCATGAAGTGGATAAGCCAACGCCTCGCCCACCGCCTGTCGGAAGCCGAGTGCGTCACGGGCCTTCCAGATCCCAGGCCCCTCCGGGATCCATCCCTGATAGACCGGGATATCCCGCAAAACCGTGGGGATCCCGCAGGAGAGGGCCTCCAATACCACGATCCCCTCCGTCTCCTCCAAGCTGAGAAAGGCGAACACATCCGCTCCGCAGTAGGCGTCCCGCAGCTCTTCCTGACTGATGTACCCAGCAAAGCGCAGATTGCCGGGAGCCTCTGCCATGGCCCTGCAGACCGTTTTCGGGACCAGATAGTCCGGCGTATGGCCAAACCAGAAGAACTTGGTCTGGGGCATCTGCCGGGCCAGGGCGATGTAATCCAGAATCCCTTTGCGCTCAATCGTGTGTCCCACGGAAATGACAACCTGATCCTG
>CAJFUI010000067.1 GCA_904420145.1 uncultured Oscillospiraceae bacterium | reverse complement strand
GATGGGGTCGGTGGAGCCCTCCACGTGGATCACGTTGTCGTCGTCAAAGCAGCGGACCACATGGACGATGGCGTCGGTCATGCGGATATTGCTGAGGAACTTGTTGCCCAGGCCCTCCCCCTTGGAGGCACCCTTCACCAGCCCAGCGATATCCACAAACTCAATCACCGCCGGCGTGGTCTTTTTGGGATGGTACATCTCACTGAGCTTGTCCAGCCGCTTGTCCGGCACAGCTACCACACCCACGTTGGGATCGATGGTGCAGAAGGGGTAGTTAGCGCTCTCGGCGCCGGCGTTGGTAATGGCGTTAAAGAGGGTGGATTTTCCAACATTTGGAAGTCCCACGATGCCGAGCTTCATATATTCTCACAGCTCCTTTATTTCCATAGTATTTTGAGATTCCGGCATTTTCGGCCATGGCTTTCAGCAGGGGCACTCTCAAACCGCCAAACCATGTCCCGCGCAGACAAGGAAGCGGCACTATTCGCTGACACACAGAAAAAACCTGCTTGGTAGCCATAATATTTTCATTATAGCACAGGGTTCTGGGATTCTCAATATCCATTCCGCCCTTCCTGTTTTCGTACAGGTGCCAAAAAATCTGCAGAGATCGCCGGCCGCTTTTGATAAGCAGGCAGTGCCCCAGTTCTTCGGTGAGCGGGGCAAAGTGCTTTATCCTTTTTGTTGACACAATGTCAGAATGGTGCTATTATATAGCTGACATCATGTCAGGATAAAATGAATGGATAGTCCGAACCGCCGCCTGATGACGGCGGAAGCATACCGTTTCAGCGCAATCTGCAGGGAATAACAACAAGGAGGTTTTTACAATGCAGGCGAAGGTATATTTTTCCAAGGAGATCACCCCGGAAAAGGTGGTTGAGATGTACAACACCCTGGGGGTGGAGCTGCCCGGCAAGGTGGCGGTGAAGGTCCACTCCGGGGAAAAGGGCAACCAGAACTTCCTCCATCCTGAGTTCTGGCGGCCCATGGTGGAGGCGGTCCACGGCACCATTGTGGAGTGCAACACCGCCTACGGCGACGCCTCGGGAGGCGTGCGGGACCATACCGAGTCCCACCTTCAGCTCCTGGAGGACCACGGCTGGAACAAGTATTTCACTGTGGATTTGATGGACGCCGAGGGGCCGGATGTGGTCTGGCCGATTCCGGGCGGCAAGGTGCTCAAGGAGAACCACTTGGGCAAAAATATCGAAAATTATGACTCCATGCTGGTGCTGGCCCACTTCAAGGGCCATCCCATGGGCGGCTACGGCGGGGCGCTCAAGCAGCTGGCCATCGGCTGCGCCTCCCGGGCGGGCAAGGCGCTGATCCACTCCGCCGGTAAGACCGACGACCGCTTTGCCACATGGCAGCAGCACGCCGACAGTGTGGTCTTCCCCGAGGCCATGGCCGACGCCGCCTTCAGCGTGGCGGAGCATTTCAAGGGGAAGATCGCCTTTATCAATGTGATGAAGAACCTGTCCGTGGACTGCGACTGCTGTGCCGTGGCGGAGGACCCCTGCATGAAGGATATCGGCATTCTGGCCTCGCTGGACCCTGTGGCCATCGATCAGGCCTGCATCGATCTGGTGATGGGCTCCGACGATCCTGGCAAGGAGCACTTCATGGAGCGGGTCAACAGCCGCAACGGTATCCACACCATCGAAGCCGCCGCCGACCTGGGCTTCGGCACCCGGGAGTATGAGCTCATTGAGCTGTAAAATACAGCAGGCGGCAGCGCCGCAGCGGCGCAGGAAAACCGTGCCCGCTGATGGAAGGAGAGAAGCCCGGCCATGCCAAAGGGGTCAAAGGAATTAACAAGCGCCCGGAAAGAGGAAATCATCAACGCCTGCGCGGCGCTGTATGAGACCATGAGCTTCAAGGAAATCACCCTCAAGGAGATCGGACTGAGGACCAGCTTTACCCGCACCTCCATCTACAACTATTTCCAGACAAAAGAGGAGATTTTTTTGGCGCTGCTCCAGCGGGAGTACCAGGCGTGGACCGGGGATTTGGAGACGGTTCTCCGGCAGCATGACGCGATGACTGCCGATGAGTTTGCCGATATACTGGCCAGCACTTTGGAAAAGCGGACGTGTATGCTGAAGCTGGAATCCATGAACCTCTACGAGATAGAGGGCTGCAGCCGCATGGAGAACCTGGTGGCCTTCAAGAAGGTGTACGCCAACGCCATGGAGACTGTGGCCCGGTGTTTAGAGCGCTTTTTTCCCGCCATGACGGCGGAGGACGTACAGGCGTTCCTCTATGCGTTTTTTCCGTTTCTCTTCGGCGTCTATCCCTATGCCGTGCCCACGGAGAAACAGAAGGAGGCCATGGCTCTGGCCAATTTTCACGATGCCCGCCTCTCGATCTATGCGCTCATCAGGTCGCTGGCTGTAAAGCTGCTGCGGGACTTTACGCCGGAGCAGGCGAAAGCGTAAGAGAAGCCCCTCCCAACAGGAGGGGCTTCTACCATTTTGTTTACACCAGGGAACTTTTTGGAACTTCCGCCGGCGGTTTTGAGGCGCTACAATCCTTTTAATAAGAAAGGAGATGCAGCGATGCAGCCGCTTCAAAGAATTATCGCAGTTCTGTTAGCCATTACGACACAGGCGGGCCTTACCGCCTGCACAACCACACAGCCGCTCCAAACAGGGGGCGACCCCGCGCCGCCCTCCCCGGTTGAGGAGCTCCCGGAGGAGACGGCGCCCGGGGCGCCGGAAGGGGCTTTTGTAACCGAGGGCACCGCCAGCTACCGGGATTTTGTCCTGGACAATGTGCTCCACACGGAGGAATACGGGGACATCCACTACCATGTCTACATTCCCGAAAGCTACGACGGCAGCGAGCCATACGCCGTCTACTTCACCCTGCCGGGCTACGAGGGGCTGTATTTTCAGGGGGTGGGGGAGAACCTCTACCAGGAGGATTTTGCCTTCGAGGCCCTGGGGTACAAGGAGAATCTGATCGTGGTTGCCCCGCAGCTCAGCGACTGGGGAGAGACCTCCGCCCAGCAGACAATCGCCCTTGTGGAGTACTTTTTGGACCACTACAACATCGATCCGGAGCAGGTGTATGCCAGCGGCTACTCCGGGGGCGGCGAGACCATGTCCCTGGTGATGGGGCTGCGGCCGGAGCTGTTTACCGCCTATCTCCAGTGCTCCTCCCAGTGGGACGGGAGCTATGAACCGGTGGTGGAGAGCCAGACGCCGGTCTATTTTGTCATCGGCGAGGGAGACGAGTACTACGGCTCGGAGCCGACCGTCGAAGCCTACCGCCGCCTCCGGGAACTCTATGAGCAGGAGGGCCTCTCCGAGGAGGAAATCGGCGAGCTACTGGTGCTGGATGTCAAGGACGCGGACTACTTTCGCCAGGGCGGCGCGCCCAACCAGCACGGCGGCGGAAACTTGTTCGCCCGGGACGCTGCGATTATGGGCTGGCTGTTTTGCAAATAGGTAAAAACAGTCCCGGCGCACAAACGGGGCCCTGATGTGGATTGTGCGTGCCATACAGCGGAGAATTATGGGCTCACGGAGATGCCATCTGTCTTTGCGGAGGATGCCGGCAGGGAAAATTTTCCTGCCGGTATCCTCCGCACTTGCACTTTCTGCAAAAAACAGGTACAATAGTACGGTAATTTTCAACAAACAGCGGACCTATCTGCGGATAAGGGAGGGGCGGTGCGGTATGTACAATCCACAGCTGGAGACCTTTCTCCATGTAGCGGACGCAGGCAGCTTCAACAAGGCGGCGGAGGAGCTGTATATCACACCGCCGGCGGTGATCAAGCAGATCACCTCTCTCGAATCCAGCCTGGACCTGCAGCTCTTTGTCCGCAGCCCCCGGGGCTTGAAGCTTACCGAGGCGGGAAAGTCCCTCTACCGGGACGCCCAGTATGTGATCCAGTACTGCAAGGATTCCGTGGTCCGGGCCAAAAACGCCGCCGAGGAGGGGGACCGGGTCATCCGGATCGGTATCTCCCCCATGACGCCGGGGCAATTTTTGCTGGACCTCTGGCCAGGGATACAAAAGCACTGCCCCGATATCAAATTTAAGATGATCCCCTATGAGAACACCCCGGAAAACTCGGTGGAAATTCTGCGCAATCTCGGCCAGAACATCGATATCGTGGCCGGCCTGTTCGACCAGAGATTTTTGGAGACCCGGCAGTGCGCCGCCCTGGAGCTGTCCCGGGAGCCCATCCGCTGCGCCGTCTCCATTTACCACCCTCTGGCGGCCAAGGAGAAGCTGACAGTGGAGGACCTACACGGGGAAAATTTCCTGCTGATCCGCCGGGGCTGGAACCACTATCTCGATATGATGCGGGACGATCTGTGGCAGAACCACCCCCAGATCCATATTGTGGATTTTGAGATGTTCAACATCCATGTCTTCAACCAGTGCGAAAATTCCGAGGACGTCCTCATGACTATCGACAACTGGCGGCAGGTCCACCCCCTGCTGAAGACCATCCCTGTGGACTGGAGCTATACCATCCCCTACGGGCTTCTCCACTCCCCAAATCCATCGCACACGGTCAGTCGTTTTCTGCAGGCGGTGAGCACCCTGCTGGAGCTGTAGAGCCTGTTGCGGCACCATTACCAAAAGGTTTATACTGCAAAACTTTTCGAGACTTCTGCGGAGGTCTCGATTTTTTTATAATGGGGGCAAGAATAGGGCGGCAGCAGCCGGTCAGGAAGAATCTCCGTCGGGAACGCGCCGTTTCAGGCGTGCTTCCGCCGGAGCGAGGAGAGATGGGATGGCATGAACAATTTTATCTTGGAGAACAGTACTAAAACCGTATTCGGTGAGGGATGCGTCAAGGAATATTTGGCCAGCTTTGCCGGGGACTACGGCCCCAATGTCCTTCTGGCCTATGGCGGCGGCTCTGCAAGGCGCAGCGGCGTCTATTACGAGGTCTACCGCATTCTGCGCGCCGCGGGAAAAACCGTGGCGGAGTTTGCAAACATTTCGCCAAATCCCACCTATGCGCTGGTGCGGGAAGGTGCCAAGACGGCTCTGGAGCGCCATGTGGATCTGATCCTGGCCTTGGGGGGCGGCAGCGTGGTGGACTGGTGCAAGGTCGTGTCCATGGCGGCGGTTTACCGCGGAGATTTCTGGGAGGACTTCTGGGCACGCCAGGGCGTGGTGGATTTTGAACCCCTGCCTGTAGGCGCTATTCCCACCACCACAGGCACCGGCAGCGAGCGCAACGGCCGGGCCTTCTTAAGCAGCGGAGAAACGCGGGGGAAGATCGGGCGGAATTATCCCAAGTGCACCCCCCGGTTCGCTCTGCTGGACCCATCCTATACGCTTACCCTGCCCCCCTCGGAGATGGTGGGCGGCGGCTTTGACGCTTTCAGTCGTGTCATGGAAATTTACTTCAGCCCCCCGGAGGAGGAAACGGTCTCCGACGACCTCTCGGAAGCCATTATGCGGGGCATGGTCCGGGATTTGCGGGCCTCTGTGCAGCGGTCTGACAACTACGCCGCCCGCAGCAACCTGATGTGGGAGGCGGTGGTGGCGGGGGATCCGCTTCCCGCCTTGGGCAAGCGTGCCGCCTTTCCCTGCCGCCGGATTGCCCGGCGCCTGTGGGCGGCAACCGGCTGCGGCTACACCTCCTGCCTGGCGGCCGTGCAGCTGGCCTATTACCGGCGGCGCTGCCTTCTGTCGCCGGGCAAATTTGCCCGCTTCGCCCGCCGGGTGTGGGAACTCCCTCCGGAGGGCAGAAGCGAGGAGGCGTTAGGCCGGGCCGGAGTGGATGCGCTGGAGGGCTTCCTCATGGAATTGGGGCTGCCCCGCAGCCTGCGGGAGGCGGGGATCCCCGCGGAGGAAAACCTGGCGGATCTGGTGGGCCGTCCCGCCGCCCCGGAGGAGAAGCTGGGGCTGACCCAGGAGGAGCTCCTGCAGCTTCTGCAGGATGCGCATTAAGGGGAAATATGTAATAACCTTTTGGTATATGCCGCGAAACAAAGGGGAACTTCCGCTGGCGGAAAGAATTCCCTATAATACAGGCAGAACCGGAAAATCACTGGTAAATAAGCACAGGAGGCATTGTATGATGACTAATCGCGTACTGGGAAAGGATCTGACCGTTTCGGCGGTGGGGCTGGGCTGTATGGGCTTCAGCCACGCCTACGGGGCCCCTACAGAGCGGAGGGAGGCCGTGAGGGCCATCCGGGCCGCCTTTGATCTGGGCTATACCATGTTCGACACCGCCGAGACCTACGGCACAGCCGCCGATCCCCATGACAACGAGAAGCTGGTGGGTGAGGCGCTTGGGGCTATCCGCAGTCAGGTGCAGATTGTCACCAAGTTCGGGATTCGCTTCGACGAGACCAGCGCGGCGGTGAATAAGCCCCTCATTCCCGACGCCCGCCCCCAGGTGATCCGCGCCTCGGTGGAGGGGTCCCTGCGGCGGCTGGGCACCGACCACATCGACCTCTACTTTCAGCACCGGATGGACCCCCGGGTGTCCCCCGAGGAGGTGGCCGGCATCATGGCCGACCTGATCCGCGAGGGCAAGATCACCCACTGGGGGATCTCCGAGGCCAGCGAGGACTACCTCCGCCGGGCCCATAAGGTCTGCCCGGTGACGGCGGTACAGAACCGCTACTCCATGATGGCCCGGCAGCACGAGGCCCTGTTCCCCGTGCTGGAGGAGCTGCACGTGGGCTTTGTGGCCTTCTCCCCCATGGCCAACGGCCTGCTCACCGCCTGCTACGGAAAAGATTCCAAATTCGATTCCAAGCTGGACTACCGCAGCGCCATGCCCCAGTTTACCGCCCAGGCGGCGGAGCAGAACCGGGAGCTTTTGACCATGCTGCGGAATTTGGCGGCGGAGAAGGGCGCTACGCCGGCCCAGATTTCCCTTGCATGGATGCTGTGCAAAAAGCCCTACATCGTCCCCATTCCGGGGAGCCGCAAGGTGGAGCGGATGCAGGAAAACGCCGGGGCTGCCGGTGTGCTCCTCACCGCCGATGAGGTGGAGGAGCTGGACCACCTCCTTGACACCATTCCCATGTCCGCCGTCTTCGGCGGCTCCAGCATAACGGCAAGATAACGAAAACACCTCTATATTTTGTTTTTGAAAAAATAAATCAACCAGAAAGGAAGAAATGTTATGAAACAGCTTCGCAGATGGGCCGCCTTTGTGCTGGCCGTGGTGATGTCCCTGAGCCTTGCGGCCTGCGGCGGCAACACCTCCAACAACACCGCCGGCGGCAACGCCGGAGGCGGTCAGGAAACACAGGAGCCACAGACCGATGGGGCCGCCTCCTCCGACGCGCTGGTGATCGCCGAGCAGGGCATCTTCTCCGCCGGCGGTACGGTGATTGAGTCCGACGGCACCTTCGACGTGTCCAACTACTACACTTCCCGGGAGGGCTCCACCTCCCATGTGGACCACGCCAATGTCCTCTACCAGATCCCCGAGGACGCAACGGGCCTGCCCATGGTGTTCCTCCACGGCTACGGCCAGTCCCGCATGGGCTGGATGACCACCCCCGACGGCCGGGAGGGCTGGAGTGATATGTTCCTGCGGATGGGCCACAGCGTATGGCTCATCGACCAG
>CAJFUI010000066.1 GCA_904420145.1 uncultured Oscillospiraceae bacterium | reverse complement strand
GCTCATGGTCTCCGGGTCGTCCAAGGGGATCTGACGGGCGTTGACACCGGTGAGGTCCTCCAGCATGCGGACCATGGAGGGGTCATCATGTCCCAGCATGTCCAGCTTCAGGAGGTTGTCCTCCATGCAGTGATATTCAAAATGGGTGGTGATAATGTCGCTGTCGGCGGCATCGGCGGGGTGCTGGACCGGGCAGAAGTCCTCCACGTCCATGTCGTCAGGCACCACCACCAGGCCGCCGGGATGCTGGCCGGTGGTCCGCTTGACCCCCACGCAGCCGAGGGCCAGCCGGTTCTCCTCGGCGTGGCCGGGGTTCAACCCCCGGGCCTCTAAGTACTTCTTCACATAGCCGTAGGCGGTCTTCTCCGCCACGGTGCCGATGGTCCCCGCCCGGAACACCTGCGTCTCGCCGAACATCTCGATGGCGTGGCGGTGGGCTCGGGCCTGGTACTCCCCGGAGAAATTCAGGTCGATATCCGGCACCTTGCCGCCGCCAAAGCCCAAAAAGGTCTCAAAGGGGATATCAAAGCCGTCCTTGACATACTTGGCGCCGCAGACAGGACAGTTCTTGTCCGGCATGTCGGCGCCGCAGCCGTAGCTGCCATCGGTGATGAACTCGCTGTGTTTGCAGTTGGGGCAGCGGTAGTGGGGCGGCAGAGCGTTGACCTCGGTGATGCCGGACATGTAGGCCACTAAGGAGGAGCCCACGCTGCCCCGGGAGCCCACCAGGTAGCCGTTCTCGAGGGAGCGCTGCACCAGCTTTTGGGCGGACATGTACACCACGTCGTACTTGCCCAGGATGCCGCTGAGCTCCACATTCAGCCGGTCCACGATCAGCTTGGGCGGGTCCTCACCGTAGAGCTCGTGAACCTTGTCCCACACCAGGCGGTTTAAGTCCTCCTCCGAGTTCTCCAGCCGCGGCGGGAAGAGCTTCCCCTTGGGCAGCAGCTCAAAGCGCTCCACCTGATCGGCGATGGCCCGTGTATTGGTCACCACCACCTCGAAGGCCTTCTCCTCCCCCAGGTAGGAAAACTCCTGGAGCATCTCGTCGGTAGTCTTAAAGTAGATGGGCAGCGGCGCGTCGCAGTCGGCAAATTTCTTCGTATCCAGCAGAATGTGGCGGAAGATCTCGTCCTCCGGGTCCAAAAAGTGGACGTCGCCAGTGGCGCAGACGGGCTTCCCCAGCTCCTCGCCCAGGCGGACGATGGTGCGGTTAAAGTCCCGCAGCTCCTCCACGTCCCGGACCTTGCCCTCCCGGAGCATGAACAGGTTGTTACAGATGGGCTGGATCTCCAAGAAGTCGTAGAAGGAAGCGATGCGCTTGAGCTCCGCCCAGTCCTTGTGATCCACCACCGCCTGAAACAGCTCCCCCGCCTCGCAGGCGCTGCCCACAATGAGCCCCTCCCGGTGGGCGATCAACTCCGTCTTGGGAATCGTGGGTACCCGCTTGAAGTACTTCAGGTTGGAGGCGGAGACCAGCTGGTAGAGGTTCTTCAGCCCCACCTTATTCTTGGCGATCAGGATAATATGCCTGGGCCGGCGGTTGGCGCTGCCCTTGGGCCGCAGGGTGAGCATGGCGGCGTTCACCTGCTGCAGACTATGTACCCCCATTCCCTCCAATTTCGCGAAGAAGTGGGGCAGGAAGAGGCCGCAGGTGGCCGCGTCATCGCTGGCCCGGTGGTGCTGGAAGGCGGGGAGCTTCAGGTGCTCAGCCACAATGTCCAGCTTGAACTTATTCAGCTCCGGCAGCAGGTTCTGGGCTAAAATCAGCGTGTCCACATAGGTGGGATCGAAGGCAAGCCCCGTCTTGGCGCAGCCGGCCCGGATGAAACCGATGTCAAACTCCGCATTGTGGGCCACAAGGGGACGGTCCCCCACAAACTCGAGGAAAGCCGTCAGCGCCTCCTTGAGATTAGGGGCGTCCTTGAGCATGGCGTCGGTGATGCCGGTGAGGGCGATGATCTCCGGCGTCAGGCGGCGGTTGGGGTTGACAAAGGTCTGAAACCGCTCCCCCACCTCTCCGTTTCGGATGATCACCGCGCCGATCTCCGTAATGGCGTCCTGCTTCACCCGCAGGCCGGTGGTCTCGATATCAAAGGCCACATATTCATCTGTAAAGGAATAATCCTTTTCACCATGTACCGCGATGCGGTCGTCCAAATTGTTGATGTAGTAGCCCTCCATGCCGTAAAGGAGCTTGATCTCCTTGGCAGAGTGCCATGCGTCGGGAAAGCCCTGGACCACGCCGTGGTCGGTGATGGCCACCGCCGGATGGCCCCAGGCCTCCGCCCGCTTGACGATGTTGGCATCCGGTCCGTTTTTGGGGCTCAGGGGAGACGTGGCGTCCATATTGGAGAAGGTGGTGTGGAGGTGGAGCTCCACCCGCTTGACCTCGGCGGTATCCTGACGCATCTCGTGGGTGCAGGTCTCAATATTCTTCGGATCCAGCAGCACATCGCTGCCGTCCCGGTTGAGCTTGATAAAGCCCTGTACCCGCAGCCACATGCCCGGCTTGATCTCCTTTTTCAGCGCGTCCTTCTCCGCCTTCTGGAGGTACTTGGTCACCCGGACGGAGCACTGGTAGTCCGTCATATCGAAGGTCAGGCAGAAGACGCCGGGGCGCCGGGTCTCGTAGAGGTCGGAGAAGAAGACCTTCCCCTCCACGGTCACCTGCCCCATCTTGGGATTGAGCCCCACCATGGACTGCACCTTCCCCCGGACGGCGCCCCCCATGATGACCTCGTTCTTCTCCTTCTCTCCGGCGGAGGGCTTCACCGTCTCCAGCGCCGGGGCGTCCACCGTCACATCGATGGTCACCGCGTTGAGGCCGTAGGCCTCGCCGATGGCCGACTGCAGCTCCCCCACGACGTGGGGGCCCAGCTCGCAGGTGGTGGTCATGGCCAGCTCCATAGACCGCTTCTCCCGGCTGAGTACGGCGCTGGTGAAAAAGGCGTCGCTGACGGCCATGCTGAGGCCCCGGCTCAGCTGTAACGTTTTAAATAGTTCAAAAAAGGGTATCTTCTGTGCCATCTGATCACGTTCCTAAGCAGTATTCTTGCAAAAAGGCGCCTCTATGGCGCTCACAGCTTCTCAATCTCCTCCATCAGGGCGTCCACCAGCTCACTCTGGGGCAGCTTGCGCAAAATCTTTCCCTTGGCAAACAGGAGGCCCTCCCCGCTGCCGCCGGCGATACCAACGTCCGCAGCGGCGGCCTCCCCAGGTCCGTTGACCGCGCAGCCCATCACCGCTACCGTGATGTTTTTCCGGCAGCCGGCGAGGCGGCGCTCCACCTCCTCTGTCAGGGTAATCAGGTCGATGTTGGTGCGGCCGCAGGTGGGACAGGCGATGACATTCACCCCGTCCCGCCGGAGATCCGCGGCTTTGAGAATCCGCTTGGCGGCGTAGACCTCCTCCACCGGGTCAGCGGTCAGGGTAACACGGATGGTGTCCCCGATACCGAGGCACAGGAGTCCCCCGATGCCCATGGCGCTTTTGATCACGCCCATGGCCGGCGTCCCCGCCTCTGTGACCCCCAGGTGGAGGGGGTAGCTGCAGCATTCATGGAGCAAACGGTAGGCCTCCATCATCACCGGCACATGGGAGCTCTTCACGGAGATACAGATATCGTCGAAGTCGTAGCGGTTAAGCAGAGCCACGTGGCCCATGGCGCTCTCCACCAGAGCCTCGGCGGTGACACCGCCGTACTTCTTCAGCAGTTCCTTTTCCAGTGAGCCGCCGTTGACGCCGATACGGATGGGGATCTTCCCCTCCCGGTAGGCCTTAGCCACCGCCGCTACGCGGTCCTCACCCCCGATATTGCCCGGGTTAATGCGGAGCTTATCCACTCCCTCTCCGGCACAGGCAAGGGCCAGCCGGTAGTCAAAGTGGATATCCGCCACCAGCGGGATATGGATTTGGCTCTTGATGGCCCCGATGGCTTTCGCCGCCGCCATATCCGGCACCGCCACCCGGACGATCTCGCAGCCCGCCGCCTCTAAGGCGAGGATCTGTTCCACCGTGGCGGGGATGTCGTGGGTCTTGGTATTGCACATGGACTGTATTGTCACCGGGGCGCCGCCTCCGAGAGGGACGCTGCCCACCATCAATCCCTTTGTCATAGTCTTTCTCCTCAGGCGACCAGCCGCCAGACATCTTGGAAGGTCACCACCAGCATCAATCCCATCAGCAGCACAAGGCCGGCGGCGTGGATATAGTTTTCATACTTGGCCGGAATCTGCCGCCGGAAGAGCAGCATGGCCACGGCGTTGATTACAAGAAAGAAAATCTTGCAGCCGTCCAGAGCGGGAATGGGCAGCAGGTTCATCACCGCCAGGTTCACCGCGATCAGCGCGGCGATATAGGCGATGTTCTCCACCGCAATCCGAAGGGTCTTGCTCTGCTCCCCCACCTCGGTAATGGTGGAGACAATGCCCACCGGCCCGCTCATGCTCTCCATTCCGATCGCACCGGTGACCAGATCACCAAGGCTCATCCAGATCAACCGAACAAAGTCAATGGCGTTATACCAGCTGACCCGGAGCTTGGCCAGGAGGGTGGCCTCCTCCACGCCGCCAAAGGACAGGCCGTAGCCGTGGAAAGTGGTGCCATCCTCCAAGGTATAGTCCAAGGGAACCATGGGGAAGTCGTTGAGATAGACCTTCTCGCCGTCCCGCAGCACCACCAGATCAAAGGTGGAGCCGTTACCCCGGCTCAGATAGATACTGATGTCGCTGTAGAGGTAGATGCGGTGGCCGTCGATGCTGTAGAGCACATCCCCCGTCTGCAGCCCCTCCTCCCCCTGGTAGGGACAGTTTTCATAAAAGCCGGTGATCTCCGCCGTGCGGAAGGCCTCCGCTGTAGAGTACAGGCACAGGATGATCAAAAATCCCACAATAAAGTTCATGGCGGCACCGGCGGCAAAGATAAACACCTTTTTCCAAAAGCCCTGGTTGTTCAGGCTGTGGGGGTCGTCGGATTCCTCCTCCTCCCCCTCCATGGCGCAGTAGCCGCCGATGGGCAGAATGCGGATGGCGTACTTGGTCCCCTTCTTCTCCTTCTGGTAGATGGCCGGCCCCATGCCGATGGAAAACTCGTGGACCGTAACGCCGCAGAGCCGGGCGGCAATAAAATGCCCCCACTCGTGGACCGCGATCAAGACGCCGAAAATGACAATAGCCGCTATCACATAGATCATTCAGACAAACTCTCCTTATTGGGACTCCTCCGCAGGCCGCTTACCGGCCCTGGCCCACAACACAACGGGCTTCCCTATCTGCTTCCAGTATATCCGTCAAAGTGGGATTCCATTTCACTTTTACGCTGTTTACCGCTTTTTCCACTAAGCGGGGAATATCGTTAAAGCCCACCGTCCCCCGCAAAAACAGCTCTACCGCCGCCTCGTTGGCGCCGTTGAGGGCGGCGCAGGCGGTGCCGCCGGTCCTGGCGCTCTCGATAGCCATGGTCAGGCAGGGAAAGGCCGCCTCATCCGGCGGCGCGAAGGTCAGCGGCGGACAGGTCAGCAGGTCCAGCGGCGGATCCGGTGAAGGGGCGCGCTCCGGATAGGTCAGGGCGTAGCGGATGGGCAGCTTCATATTCGCCGTCCCCAGCTGGGCCAGCATCGCCCCGTCCTGATACTCCACTAAGGAGTGGACCACACTCTGCCGGTGGATCACCACGGAGATCTTCTCCGGCGGCATCTCATAGAGGCCCATGGCCTCGATGCACTCCAGCCCCTTGTTCATCAGAGTAGCGCTGTCCACGGTGATCTTCGCCCCCATGGACCAGTTGGGGTGACAGAGGGCCTCGGCGGGGGTCACCCCCTCCAGCTCCTCAAAGCTCCGGCCGTAAAAAGGCCCACCTGAGCAGGTCAGGATCAGGCGCTTGACCTCCCCTTTGCCGGCACAGCCCCGCAAACACTGGAAGATGGCGGAGTGCTCGCTGTCCACCGGGATAATCTCTCCCCCCTGCCGCCGGGCCGTCTCCATCACGAGCTCCCCGGCGCACACCATGGTCTCCTTGTTGGCGAGGGCCACCCGCTTCCCACGCTCCAGCGCGGCAAGGGTGGGGCGCAGCCCCACCATGCCTACCACAGCGGTGACCACAATGTCCGCCGCCGCTAAGGAGGCAGCCTCCATAAGCCCCTCCATGCCGGCAGACACCCGGATGGGCAGCCCCCGCAGCCGCCGCTGGAGCTCTACGGCCGCCCGCTCGTCGTAAAGCACCGCCAGCTCTGGGAGAAATTCTTTCGCCTGCGCCTCCAGAAGCTCCACACTGCTGTTGGCAGTCAACGCCGAGACGCGGAAACCCAGCTCCCGGACCACCTCTAAGGTCTGCCGGCCAATGGAGCCGGTGGAGCCCAGGAGCGAAACTGACTTTTCCATGTAGGTTCCTCCCCATCACACGCTCAAACGGGCCGATGAAATCCATCGGCCCGCAGGCGCGGAGTGATTTACAGCACCAGCGGCAGCAGCTCCACCACCACTGGCGCCACGAAAAGCACACTGTCAAAGCGGTCCAGCACGCCGCCGTGGGCCAGGAAAATATGGCCGTAGTCCTTTACGTCAAACTCCCGCTTAATCATGGAGAAGCTAAGGTCGCCGATCTGGGCGATGACGCTGCAAAACAGGCCCATCAGCGCCAAATCCACATAGCCAAGGCTCTGGCCGAAGTAAGTATTCATCACAAAGGCGAAGCCAAGGCCGCAGAGCATATCCCCCACCAGGCCCCCCACCGCTCCGGCCACAGTCTTGTTGGGGCTGACCTTGGGGGCCAGCTTGCGCTTGCCGATAATCCGGCCGGTAAAAAAGGCGAAGGTGTCGCTGCCGAAGCTGAAGAGAAAGGGCAGCAGCAGATAACCCCGGTGCTCTGTCAGCTCATGGATAGAGAGGAAGGAGGTGAAGGCGAAGGGAATAAAGACCGAGGCAAAAGCAGTGGCCAGCACCGTCAGCAGCTTTACCGCTCCCCCCTTCAAAACAGCGCAGAAAAAGAATAAGATCACGTAGCCCATAATCAGCACGGCCACGCTCTCCTCCTTAAAGCAGATGGCCAAAACCAGCATCAGCGCGCCCAGCGCTGCCGCCTGCTGCCACTCCTTAGGGGCCTCCACACAGCGAAGCAGCTCATAGCCCGCCACCGCGGACAGGGCTGCGATTCCCACCTGCAGCACGATCACCGGCGCACAGAGCACCACATACAGCAAAACCGGCACGCCGACAGCGGCCACCAACAGCCTTGACTTCATTTCTTCACTCCTCCAAACCGACGGTCCCTGTGTTGGTAGGCGGAAATAGCCCGCAGCAACTCCTCCTTAGAGAAGTCCGGCCATAAGACGTCGGTGTAATAAAACTCGCTGTAGGCGCACTGCCACAGCAGAAAATTACTCAGCCGCTGCTCCCCGCCGGGGCGGATCAGCAGATCGGGGCTGGGGATTCCGGCCGAGTAGAGGTAATTCTCAAACCCATCCTCTGTCAGGTCTTCTGGCTTTACAGTACCCACTAAACAGTCTTTTGCAAAGTTCTGAGCGGCGTGGACAATCTCTGCGCGGCCGCCGTAGTTGATGCAGATACTGCACAGACAGCCGTCCAGCCGCTCAGAGATGGCATTGCACTGGTCCGTCAGGGCACGCAGCTCCTCCGGCAGCGCCGACAGATCCCCCATGAAGCGCAATCGCACATTGTCCCGCTCCATGGTGTCGATGGCCTCCAGAAGGTACTTCTTCAAAAGCCCCATAATGGTCTCCACCTCATCCTTGGGCCGTTTCCAGTTCTCCGTGGAGAAGGCGTAGACCGTCAGATAGTCGATGCCGATATCCCGGCAGTAGGTGGCGATGGTACGGAAGTTCTCCGAACCTGCGCTGTGCCCGGCGGTGCGGGGCAGTCCCCGCTTCTTTGCCCAGCGGCCGTTGCCGTCTAAGATGATCGCAATGTGGCGGGGCAAATGGTTGAAATCCACCTGCCCCGCGACATCTTTCTGTTTGCTTCGCAAAAAAGAAAAAGCCATAGTATCTAACCCGCCTCTTTGGGGCGGACAGGGGAGCCGCGCCCCCCAGCCGCCTCACAAAACTTCATCCGTTGAGAGCCGAATGGGGCCGATCAGACCTCCATCAGTTCCTTTTCCTTAACCGCATACAGCTGATCTACCTTCTTGATCATCTCGTCGGTGAGCTTCTGGATATCCTTCTCGGCAATCTTCAGATCGTCCTCCGTCAGCTCCCCCTCCTTCTGCAGCTTCTTAAACTTCTCCATGGCGTCCCGGCGGATGTTGCGAATAGCCACCTTGCCGCCCTCGGCGTACTTGGCGATCTGCTTGGTCAGCTCCTTGCGGCGCTCCTCTGTCAGCTGGGGGAAGAGCAGCCGCAGGCTCTTGCCGTCGTTGGCGGGATTGATGCCGAGGTCGGACTCCTGAATCGCCTTCTCAATGGCCCGGACGGCGGAGGCGTCCCAGGGCTGAATCACCAGGGAGCGGGGATCCGGGGAGGCGATGGACGCAATCTGCTGGATGGGGGTGGGCACACCGTAGTAGTCCACCATGATCCGGTCCAGCACGGCAGCGTTGGCCCGGCCGGCCCGGACGGCGGCAAAGTCGGAGGCCACGGAGTCCAGCGACTTCTTCATCTTATCCTCAAATACCTTATACTCGTCCTTCAACATATCCTTAATCCTCCTTTACAATCGTACCAATGTTTTCGCCCTTGAGCACGCGAATGATATTGTAGGGGTCCTTCAGTGCGAAGACCCGGATGGGAATCCGGTTGTCCATACTCAGGCTGGTGGCGGTGGAATCCATCACCTGCAGGTGCTGGGCCAGCACGTCGTCATAGGAGATCTTCTCGTACTTCACGGCGTTGCTGTCCTTGTTGGGATCGGCGTTATAGACGCCGTCAATGTTCTTGGCCAGCAGAATCACGTCGGCATTGATCTCCGCCGCCCGCAGCACAGCCGCCGTATCGGTGGAGAAATAGGGGTTGCCGGTGCCGCAGCCGAAGATGACCACCCGCCCCTTCTCTAAATGGCGAATGGCCCGGGAGCGGATATAGGGCTCCGCCACCGCCCGCATCTCCACAGCGGTCTGCACCCGGACGTCCACGCCCTTTTGCTCCAGCACATCCGCCATGGCCAAGCAGTTCATGGCCGTGGCCAGCATGCCCATGTGGTCGGCCCGGGTGCGCTCCATCTTGCCGTTGCCGTCCTTCAGGCCCCGCCAGAAGTTGCCGCCGCCGATGACGACGCCCACCTCCACGCCCATGGCCACCGCCTCTTTGATCACATCGCACACGCTGCCGATCACATCAAAATCCAGCCCCATGTGCTTCGCGCCGGCCAGCGCCTCGCCGCTGATCTTCAGCAGCACTCGTTTGTACATCGGTCCCTCCATTGGGAATCATCCTCCCTCGTTACATACTGCATTTATTCTAATATAAAATCTCCTGTTTGAAAAGGATTACTTTGTAAATTTTTGAAATTCTGCGGAGAACCGCAAAGGGTCTGTTTCTCCCCGCAGCCGCTGGAGCGGCGGAGCAGAATAAGGGCCG
>CAJFUI010000065.1 GCA_904420145.1 uncultured Oscillospiraceae bacterium | reverse complement strand
CCTTACTCCGCCGTCTCCGCCACGGCGATCTGCCAGTCCTCCATGCGGTAGAAGATGTTGGCCGCTGTGGGGGCCATTCCCTCGATCATCCCCCGGTGGGTAAGCACCGAGATATTTTTGAAGCACACCGGCAGAATGGGGCAGCTCTGTGTTAAATGGGCATACAGCGCCTCTGCCGCCGGCTGGCGCGAACCAGAGGTCCGGAAGGCCGCAAGGAGGGCGTCCGTCTCCTCCGCGGTGTAGCCGCCGTAGTTCAGCGCGCCGTTGGTGCCGATCAGCTCCGGCACATCCCAGTCCGAGCGGAGCTTCACCTCGCCATAGTAGAGGTCGAAGTTCCCCGCAGCAAGGGCAGCCAAATACTCCTCCCATGGCAGGGCCTCCACAATCACCTGAAGATCATAATGGGACCATGTTTGGGCCATATAGTTGGCAATCGATACCTTCTCCTCGCTGTCCGCGTTCACCAGCAGGCGCAGGGTCTGCTGCTCCCCTGCCCGCAGCCCCGCCTGTTCCAGGGCGGTGCTGTAGGCGGTGGCGCTGTAGCTCTCCTCCAGCTCCTCAGGATACAGAGTCGAACGGGGGGAAACAGGGAAGGAGGCGGCCTCCGCATGGCCGGACAAGTACCCTGTCACCACGGTGGCCCGGTCGATTCCCACACTGAGTGCCCGGCGCACTGCCGCATCGGACAGCAAAGGACGGGACACGTTGACCCCCACGAACTGCATCACCGCCGTGGGGGCGTCCACCCAGGAGAGGCTGCCGGTCAGTGCGGCGGTGCCGCTGGTGAGATCGGCTGTGTAGACGTGAATCTCATAGGAGTTGAAGAGATATTGCTCCGTCTCCGTATCCTTGGCGTCCACCAGCGCAATCTGAGAAATCGGCTGCTCCGTCCCCCGCCACCAGTCCCCGTTAGCGCTGAGATAGGCGCCGTTGTCATCGGTGATGTACAGATAGGGGCCTGTCCCCACAGGGACCGTGTCCTCCTCCGTCCCCGACTTGACAATGGGAATATCCAGCAGGTCCGGCAGCGCACCGTTGGCCTGGTAGAGCTCTAAGCACACCGTATCTGTCCCATTGACGGTGATCCGGCGAATATCCGACAGGCGGTTGCCGTAGCGCTCGGAAGTCAGGGCCCGCCGCAGCGTGGCCGCCACATCCGATGCCGCCAGCTCCGAGCCGTCCCAAAAGCGGACACCGGAACGGATATGGAGCTCGTAGCGCAGCCCGTCCTCGGAGACGGTGTAGCCGTCGCAGAGGACCTCCTCCCTCGTAAAGGTGCTGTCTAAGGCAAACAGCGGCTCGTAGAGCAGGTTGGCCACCTGAAGCTGCATCCCCTCCACGCAGGTAATGGGATCCAAGCTCTGTCCCTCCCGGTAGGAGAGGGCCATGCGCTCCGGCAGGGCAGCCGAAGGTTCCTCCTGCTCCGTCTGCTCCTCCTGGTACCAAGGCGTATCCTCCTGCTGCCCGGTGGTTTCCTCCTGCCCGCAGCCTGAAAGGGGCAAAAGGAGGGTCAGCAGAAGGGCCGTGAGGCAGGCTATGCCGCCTATGGTCCCCTTTGTCCATTTCTGCCGGGCCTTTCCACGCTCCATTCCCCTACCCCTTCCTCATAATCATAGCCACCTGTACGCCACGGCGGTCCCCCATCTTCCGGTGGCTCCAATAGAGCTCCGGGTGGCAGGCGGTGCACAGGGAGCTGACTGCGATCTGCTCCGCGGGCACACCGGCGAGAAGCAGCTGCCGCCGGTTCAATCCCTTCAGATCCACCTGCCACTTCTCCCCGGTTTTCTGCAGATAGGGCCGGGCCGCCTCCCCCATGGGGGAGGCCAGCATAGCCTCCGGCACGTCATCGTGCGTCTCAAAGCAGCACTGTCCAATCCCCGGGCCAATAGCCGCCCGCAGATTCACCGGCCGTGTGCCATATACCCGCTCCATCTCCCGGACCGTCTTGGCCGCAATGGCCATGGCCGTGCCCCGCCAGCCTGCGTGGACCGCCCCCACAGCGCCGGTCTGCGAATCACAGAGGAGAATCACGATGCAGTCGGCGGAGAAAACAAACAGCGGCAGCTCCGGCGCATCGGTCATCAGCGCATCCGCCGTGTAGTCCCGCTCCCGCCACAGTCCCTTGCCCGCGTCCTCCTCCGTAACGGTCCGAACCGTGTCCTGGTGGACCTGGACACTCAGCACCGCCCGGGAGACCGGCACGCCGGCGGCGTTACAGAAGCGGCGGTAGTTCTCCTCCACATTGGTCTGGTCGTCCCCACAGAAGCGGCTGCCCCGCAGATTCAGTGAGGACAGCTCCCCCGTACTGACGCCGCCGAGGCGGGTGGAGAAGCCGTGGACCACCCCCGCTGCATCAAGAAGCGGCGAGGTATGGTACACCACGCCATCCCGGTCATGCCGGATCAATTCCATCCATATGCCTCCTTATTTGGCTGCCGGGTGCAGGGATTTCTCCCGGAGCACCCCCGCATAGTCCTCATTGATACACTCCCCCACCGGGCGAAAGCCCAGCGCGTCGTAGTACCGGCGCAGGGGCTCATTTCCTTTTTTGGAGTCCAGCCGCAGACATTCTCTCCCCTGCGCCGCGGCGTAAGCCTCCGCCCAGGCGATCATCTGCCTCCCAAGGCCCTTCCGGGAGACCTCCGTGGCTAAATGATGGAGATAGAGAGCTCTGCCGCTGTCCCCATCGGGCCACTGGTCGTCAGTGCGGCGCAGGGCCATGGCCCCCACCATGCCGCTTTTGTCCCAGGCGGCAAACAGCTCCCCTGCACGGGCTAAGCTTTGGAAATAACTGAGGGGAAACTCCTCTAAGTAGGCCGAGCAGTTCCAGTGCTGCAGGCCTTTCTCATCCATCCAAGCCATCCGCCGGCGTAGCAGCGCCATCACCTGGGCAGCGTCCTCCGGCCCGGCGGGACCGATCGACACATCCGTGTGCAGGTGCTGGCCATTCGCCGGCTCCTGTTCCGTTTCGCTAATCGGCGGAGCACCTTCCCCCATCTTGCGTACCATTTTTTCTTCTCCTCTTCTGTTTGCTTTGCAAAAGGGAAGGGAGACCTCCGATGCCGGGCGGCCGCCCTTCCTTCGCTTTCTTTCAACAACACGATCATGTGCCGTGTCCGCAAGGGATCCCTACCGCCCGCAGCAGTTCTTGTACTTCTTCCCGCTGCCGCAGGGGCAGGGGTCGTTGCGGCCGATCTTCTGCACCCGGCGGGGCTGGCGTTTCACAGTACCGTCCCCGGCAAAGCCCTCGGTGATGCCGCTGGCCACCCGCTGCCGCTTGATCTCCTCCTGCTTCTTCAGCCGGAAGGAGTACAGCCGGCGCACCGTCTCCTCTTGGATGGCGTCGATCATCTCCTCGAACATATGCAGGCTCTCCTGCTTATATGCCACGATGGGATCGGTCTGGCCATAGGCCCGCAGGCGGATGCCCTGGCGCAGCTCTGCCATGGCGTCGATGTGGTCCATCCAGAACTCGTCCACCACCCGCAGCAGCACCACCCGCTCCAGCTCCCGCATCAGCGGGGCGGTGAACTCCTGCTCCTTGCGCTCATACATCTCCATGGCCTTTTCCGTACAGCGGTCAATCAGCGCCTCAGCCGTCAGCTGCGGCACCTCCTCCTCGCTGCACTGCACCGCGCCCTTGGGGAAATAGGTGCCCTCCAGGCTCCCCAGCAGCGTCCGGTACTGGCTGTTATCCAGATGCTTCTTCTCCCCAAAGGCCAGACGCACGTCCCGCTCGATGGTGCTGGTAATCATATTCTGGATGACGCCCTTGACCTCCATGCCGTCCAGCACCTGCTTGCGCTGGCCGTAGATGATCTCGCGCTGCTTGTTCATGACGTCGTCGTATTCCAGCGTGTTCTTCCGGGCCTGGAAGTTACGGGACTCCACCGTGGTCTGGGCGTTCTCAATGGACTTAGAGAGGTACTTGCTCTCAATGGGCACGTCGTCGCCGATATCAAAGCGCTCCATCATGCCCTGCATCCGCTCGCCGCCGAACAGACGCATCAGATCGTCCTCCAAGCTCAGGTAGAACCGGGTCTCGCCCGGGTCCCCCTGGCGGCCGGCGCGGCCCCGGAGCTGGTTGTCGATCCGGCGGGAGTCATGGCGCTCGGTGCCGATGATGAACAGGCCGCCCGCGGCGCGGACCTTCTCGGCCTCGCCGGCAATCTCCTCCTTGTGGACCTTCATCCGCTCGGCAAACAGGGCGCGGGCCGCTAAGATATCCTCATTGTCTGTGTCCGCATAACCGGTGGCCTCGGCGATGACCTCGTCGGAGTAACCCGCCTTCATCAGATCCGCGCGGGCCAAATATTCCGCGTTGCCCCCCAGCATGATATCCGTGCCGCGGCCGGCCATGTTGGTGGCCACGGTGACGGCCCCCAGCTTGCCCGCCTGGGCCACAATCTCCGCCTCACGCTCGTGGTTCTTGGCGTTGAGCACGTTGTGCTTGATGCCCTCCTTGGAGAGCAGCTTGCTCAGGTGCTCGTTCTTCTCGATGGACACCGTGCCCACCAGCACCGGCTGTCCCTTGGCGTGGCAGGTCTTCACCTGCTCGATCACCGCCCGGAACTTGGCCTCCTCGGTACGGTAGACCACATCCGGGTCGTCGATGCGGGCCAGGGGGCGGTTGGTGGGGATCTCCACAATATCCAGCCGGTAGATGGTGGCAAACTCCTCCTCCTCAGTGAGGGCCGTACCGGTCATACCGGAGAGCTTCTCATAGAGGCGGAAGTAATTCTGGAAGGTGATGGTGGCCAGGGTCTTGCTCTCCCGCTCCACCTTCACGTGCTCCTTGGCCTCGATGGCCTGATGGAGACCCTCATTGTACCGCCGGCCAAACATCAGGCGGCCGGTAAACTCGTCCACGATCACCACCTGACCGTCCTTGAGCACATAGTCGATGTCCCGCTTCATGACGCCGTGGGCCTTGATAGCCTGGTTGACGTGATGGGCGATGGTGGCATTCTCCGGGTCGCTGAGGTTGTCCAACTTAAAGAACTCCTCCGTCCTCTTGATGCCCCGGGCGGTGAGGGTGGCGGTGCGGGCCTTTTCGTCCACGATATAGTCCGCGTCGATGTCCTCGGCCTCCTCCGCCTTCTCGTCGGTCTCCTTGACCACCATCTTCTTAAAGCGGGAAACCAGCATCTCCGCCATGTCGTAGAGCTGGGTGGACTTATCCCCCATGCCGGAGATAATCAGCGGCGTACGGGCCTCGTCGATGAGGATGGAGTCCACCTCGTCTACAATGGCGAAGTGGTGGCCCCGCTGGACCAGCTCGCTGGCATAGAGGGCCATGTTGTCCCGCAGGTAGTCAAAGCCCATCTCATTGTTGGTGCCGTAGGTGATATCGGCGGCGTAGGCTGCCTGGCGCTCCTTGCGCTCCAGGCCGTGGATAATCAGGCCCACGCTGAGCCCCAGGAAGCGGTAGACCTTTCCCATCCACTCGCTGTCGCGCTTCGCTAAATAGTCGTTCACCGTGACGATATGGACCCCTTCGCCGGTCAGGGCGTTGAGGTAGGCGGGCAGGGTGGCCACAAGGGTCTTGCCCTCACCGGTCTTCATCTCGGCGATGCGCCCCTGGTGGAGGACCACGCCGCCCACCAGCTGTACCCGGTAGGGCCGGAGTCCTAACACCCGGTCGGCAGCCTCCCGCACAGTGGCGAAGGCCTCCGGCAGGATATCATCCAGCGTCTCCCCCTTTTGCAGCCGCTCCTTAAACTCGGCAGTTTTCCCCTGCAGCTGCGCGTCGCTCATGGCCTTATACTCATCGGCCATCGCCTCGATCTTGTCCACGATGGGATAGATCTGCTTGAGCTCCCGCTCACTGTAGGTCCCAAAAATCTTCGTTAGCAAACCCATATTCAAATTCTCCCCATTCAAGAGATATTTCGCATAGCAATACAGGATAAGTATACCACATCTTCTGTAAAATGCAAACCATAGGAACCATTCGCTGGAATAGTTTGCAAAATATTCATATTCCGTCACATCGTCGCCGCCCGCTGCGTCTTTCTTAACAAAGGGAGGGGGACAGAACCATCCTCCCGTGGAGCAGGACCGCCGCACGGATAGGCGACGGCAGCGCCCATGCAGCTTTGCGCCCACAGCTTTTGCCGCGCCTGCGGGCGAAATCCTCAAGCTGTGCCGCAGCGGCGACATATGTACAGATACTGCAAGAATCGAAAGGAGATGCAATCATATGAAAAGGAAATGGCTCTATGGCATCGCTGGATTGGCGCTGATTCTTTGTGCGGTCGCCCTCCCCCTCCTGCTCCCATCCCGCCCCTTCCGCAGCCTCACCGCCGGGGAGCTCCGTTCCGCCTCCGTAGAGCTTCTTCCACCCGGCCAGGTTCTTGAGATCGCGGACACGGAGGAGCTCGCCCGTCTGCTGCAGGAGGTGGTGGTCTACCGGCAGGATGACAGCTATGACAGCTACAGCGCTCAGGCGGTGATTTTTACCTTACAGCTGACAGACGGCTCTCAGGTGGAGGTGACGGCCTACAACCCTTTTTTAGTCATTGACGGCGTGGGCTATCGAACCAAGTACGGCCCCTGTGAAGCCCTCAGCCGCTTTGCCAACCGGCTGCTCCCCTGAATTTTCCAGCAAAAAAGCCCATTTCTGTACCTCCTACGCTGTACAGAAATGGGCTTTTTCTTTTAGACGATTTCGGCTTAGACCAGCTCGATCATCGCGGTCAGCCTCGGGCTAAGTGCCGCCTACGGCGGTTGCCCTCGGCACACCCGCCTGCGGGCGGGCGTCGGCTCCGCCTCGACCGCACAGAAGATGGCCCTTAGACCAACTCGATCATCGCGGTCTCGGCGGCGTCGCCCCGGCGGACGCCGGTGCGGGTGATGCGGGTATAGCCGCCGTTGCGCTCGGAGTAGGTGGGAGCAATCTCCTTGAAGAGCTTCTTCACCACATCCTCACGGGTAATAAAGGCCATAGCCTGACGATAGGCGGCCAGATCGCCCTTCTTCCCAAGGGTAATCATCTTTTCAGCAACCGGACGGATCTCCTTGGCGCGGGTGATGGTGGTCTCCATCTTGCCCTTGTCCAGGAAATCGGTCACCTGCTGACGGAGCATCGCTCTGCGCTGATCGGTAGTTTTACCGAGCTTACGAGTTCCGGGCATGTTTGGTTTCCTCCTTAAAAGGCTAATTGTCCTCCTGTTCCGCTCTGGCGGAACAGTTTACAATAGGTCGCGCTCTCCTGCCCCGGGCAGGCAGAGCGGCTTTAGTTGTTCTCCTTGTCAGCCAAGCTGAGACCCATCATGGCCAGCTTATTGACGACCTCCTCCAGGGACTTGCGGCCCAGATTGCGAACCTTCATCATCTCATCCTCCGTCTTGGAGATCAGATCCTCCACGGTGTTGATGTTGGCCCGCTTGAGGCAGTTGAAGCTGCGGACGGAGAGATCCAGCTCCTCGATGGTCAACTCCAGCACCTTGTCCCGCTGGGTCTCCGCCTTCTCCACCACGGTGGACTTAGAGCCCACGGTAGCGCTCAGGTCGGTAAACAGGGCGAAGTGGTCACAGAGGATCTTGGCGCCCAGAGACACCGCGTCCCGGGCGGAGATGGTGGAATCTGTCCACACCTCAAGGGTCAGCTTGTCGAAGTCGGTCATGTTCCCCACACGAGTGTTCTCCACCGTGTAATTGACCTTATACACCGGCGTATAGATGGAGTCCACGGGGATCACCCCAATGACAGTCTGGCTGTTCTTGTTGCGGTCGGCGGGCACATAGCCGCGGCCATGGCTCAGGGTAATCTCCATGTTCAAAGAGGCGCCGGCGCCAAGGGTGGCAATATGCAGCTCAGGGTTGAGCACCTCTACCTCACCGTCGCTTTTGATATCTCCCGCGGTTACCTCACAGGGACCCACCGCCTCAATGAACACCGTCTTCACACCGTCGCTGTGGAGCTTGGTGATCAGTCCCTTGATGTTCAGCACAATCTCCGTCACATCCTCCTTTACGCCGGGGATGGTGGTGAATTCGTGCTGTACACCGGCGATCTTGATGCTGGTGGCAGCGGTGCCGGGCAGAGAGGAGAGCATGATACGGCGCAGGGCATTGCCCAGCGTGGTGCCGTAGCCGCGCTCCAGCGGCTCAATCACATACTTGCCGTAAGAGTCATCACCTGGGGTTTCAATACACTCAATCTGGGGCTTTTCAATTTCAATCATGCAGTTACCCTCCTTCTTCCGGTAAGCAAAATGCTTGCACTAAAATTCAAATTTTGCATAGTGAGGGCATCACGACCCTTGTTACTTGGAGTAGAACTCAACGATGAGGTGCTCCTCGATGGGCAGGTCGATATCCTCGCGGGCGGGAACTGCAACAACTTTCGCTACCTTATTCGCCTGATCGAAATCAAGCCACTTGGGGATCACGCGGGAGGCGTTGGCCTCCAGGGAGCCCTTAATCTTATCTAAGCTGCGGGAGCTCTCCTTCAGCTCGATGACCTCGCCGGTCTTCACCTGATAGGAGGGAATGTTCACCTTCTTGCCGTTAACGGTGAAGTGGCCGTGGCGGACCAGCTGGCGGGCCTCGGCGCGGCTCATGGCGAAGCCCAGACGGTAGATCACGTTGTCCAGCCGGGACTCCAAAATCGCCAGCAGGTTTTCACCGGTCTGGCCCTTGCGCTTCTCAGCCAGCTCGAAGTAGTGGGTAAACTGGCTCTCGGAGATCCCGTAGTAACGGCGGGCCTTCTGCTTCTCACGCAGCTGGACACCATACTCAGAGAGCTTCTTGGTACGTGCGTTTCCGTGCTGACCAGGCGCATAGGAACGGCGGCCGATCGCACACTTGTCCGTATAGCAGCGGTCGCCCTTCAGGAAGAGCTTCTGGCCCTCTCTGCGGCACAGGCGGCAAACTGCTCCGGTATATCTTGCCATAATGCTTATACCTCCTAAATTCGATTAGACGCGACGACGCTTGGGGGGACGGCAGCCATTGTGGGGGATGGGGGTGACGTCCTTGATCATGGTGACCTCCAGTCCCACGGCCTGCAGGGCACGAATCGCAGCCTCACGGCCCTGGCCGGGGCCCTTGACGAAGACCTCCACGGTCTTCAGTCCGTGCTCCATAGCGGCGCGGGCAGCCACCTCAGCAGCAGTCTGGGCGGCAAAGGGCGTGGACTTCTTGCTGCCGCGGAAGCCCTGTCCACCGGAGGAGGCCCAGGAGATCGCATTTCCCTGGGTATCGGTAACAGTTACCATGGTATTATTGAAGGAAGAACGGATATGGACTTGGCCTCTTTCGATGTTCTTCTTTTCGCGCCGGCGGCGGATAACCTTCTTGCCAGTCTTAGGTGCAGCCATTTTCTATTCTCCCTCCTTACTTCTTCTTGTTGGCAATGGTCTTCTTAGGACCCTTGCGGGTACGGGCATTGGTCTTGCTGCGCTGGCCGCGGACAGGCAGCCCACGGCGGTGACGGATGCCGCGATAGCAGCCGATCTCCGTCAGGCGCTTAATATCTAAGGCCACGCTGCGGCGCAGATCGCCCTCCACCATGTAGCCGTGGTCAATAGCCTCACGGAGCTTGGCCTCCTCGGCCTCGGTCAGGTCCTTCACGCGGGTGTCGGGGTTGATTCCAGTCTGCGCCAAAATATCCTTAGCGCTCTTTCTGCCAATGCCATAGATATAGGTCAAACCGATTTCGATTCGCTTATCACGGGGCAGGTCAATACCGGCAATTCTTGCCATAGCTTACAGCACCTCCAATTTCACTTAGCCCTGTCTCTGCTTGTGCTTGGGATTCTCGCAGATGACCATAACGCGGCCCTTGCGGCGAATGATCTTGCACTTTTCACACATGGGCTTAACGGACGGTCTTACTTTCATAATGTGTAACCTCCTACTTACTACGCCAGGTAATCCGGCCGCGGGTCAGGTCGTAGGGACTCATCTCTACCGTGACCTTATCACCAGGCAGAATTCTGATGAAATTCATTCTGAGTTTTCCGGAAATATGTGCCAAAATGGTATGGCCATTTCCAATATCGACTTGGAATGTGGTGTTGGGCAGCGCCTCCACGACGACGCCTTCCACTTCGATCATATCGGATTTTGCCAAGTGTCTATCCCTCCTGGTCTGGATTACCCTCCCCGCTCAGCTGAGCGAGGGTTCTGCGGAGCTCACTGTTTGTAATTCTCTCTCCGCTTCTGATCTTCTCGGCCACGCGGGTATCGGGGACGCCCACCGCCTGCGCATGCCTGCGCTTTTTCCGCTTAGGCGCCTCCACCTTCCGCAGCTTGCCGTCTGCCAGCAGGAGGAAATCCTCCTCCACCGCAAGAACGAAGAAGTATTTTCCTTTATCCCTGCCGGCAATGGATTTTACAACGGTTGATTTGGCAATGTCCATGAATTCACTCTCCACCCGGCTCCGGGACCGTCAAAAGCTCAGGCTCTCCGTCCGTGATCAGAATCGTGTTTTCATAGTGGGCCGACCACTTGCCGTCGGCGGTACGCACCGTCCAGCCGTCCGGCATCACCCGGATCCCCCGGCTGCCGGCGTTCACCATAGGCTCCACAGCGAGGGTCATGCCCCGCAGGAGCCTCGGCCGCTCATGTCCGGCGACATAGTTGGGCACCTCTGGCGCCTCATGCATCTGACGGCCCACGCCGTGGCCCACATATTCCCGGACAATGGAGAAGCCGTTGGCCTCCACATAGGTCTGAATCGCCCGGGAAATATCCGGCACCCGGTATCCCTCTTTGGCAAACTTCAGCCCCTCGTAGAAGCTCTGACGGGTCACATCGATCAGCCGCTGTGCCTCCGGAGAGATCTTCCCGCAGGGGAAGGTGGCCGCGCAGTCGCCGTGAAAGCCGTCCTTATAAGCTCCCACGTCAATGGAGACGATGTCCCCCTCCTGCAGCACCCGCTTGCCGGGAATACCGTGGATGATCTCGTCGTTGACGCTGATGCAGACGCTGGCGGGATACCCCTGGTAGTGGAGGAAGGAGGGCTGGGCCCCCTGCTCCCTGATGAAGTGGTACACTGCCTTGTCAATTTCTTGGGTTGTTACGCCGGGGGTCACCATTTCCCCTGCCAAGGCACGGGCTGCCGCGGTAATTTTTCCCGCCCGGCGCATCAATTCAATCTCCTGCTTTGACTTTAGAGTGATCATAGATCCAACCCCAACGCAGCGAGAATCTTGGCGTTGGTGGCCTCTTTGTTGTCGGCCACCTGCACCTTTTTGAGAAGTCCTCTTTCGGCGTAGAAGTCCACCAGAGGCGCTGTCTCTCTATGATAGACCTTGAGACGTTCACGAACCGTCTCCGGCGTATCATCCTTCCGCTGGATCAACTTGCCGCCGCAGTTATCGCAGAGGCCCTCCACCTTCGGGGGTACGGCCTCCACATTGTAGCTGGAGCCGCAGGCTTCGCAGACCCGGCGGCCGCTCATGCGGCGGAGGATCTCCTCCTCGGAGATCTCAATGGCTATCACGGCGTCAATCCGGATACCCGCCTTTTCAATCGCCTCGGCCTGGGCGATGGTGCGGGGGACGCCGTCCAGGATGCATCCCTTCCGGCAGTCCTCCTGCTCCAACCGCTCGCCGACAATGCCAATGATCACTTCATCGGGCACCAGCTGGCCGGCGTCCATATAGGACTTGGCCTTCAGCCCGGTGGGAGTGCCATCCTTGATGGCGGCACGCAGGATATTGCCAGTGGAGATGCTGGGAATACCCAGCTTCTTGCACAGGATCTCCGCCTGAGTGCCCTTTCCGGCACCAGGGGCGCCCAATAAAATCAGATTCATAGCATTCTCCTTATTCAAGGAAGCCCTTATACTGGCGCATCAGCATCTGAGACTCCAGAGCCTGCACCGTCTCAAGGGCAACACCGACAACGATGATAACGGATGTTCCGCCGATGGCCAGAGACTCGATCGGCAGAATCTTGCCCGCGATCAGAGGGCAGATCGCGACAATGCCGAGATAGATGGCACCAAACAGGGTAATCTTGGAGAGCACCTTAGCAATGAAGTCGCTGGTGGGCTTGCCCGGACGGAAACCGGGAATAAAGCCGCCGTTCTTCTTCAAATTATTGGAGATCTCGATGGGATTAAACTGAATGGTGGAGTAGAAATAGCTAAAGCCGATGATCATCAGGAAATAGGCCACCATATAGAGGATGGACTGGGTGTCGATGGCACTGTAGATGGAGTAGGCAACCGTCCCCTCCTCAGGAATGCCGATGAACGTCCAGATGGTCACAGGCAGCGTGGCGATGGACTGGGCGAAGATGATGGGCAGCACGCCGGACATATTCACCTTCATGGGAAGGTGAGTGGACTGGCCGCCGTACATTCTGCGGCCCACCTGACGCTTGGCGTACTGGACAGGAATCCGGCGCTCAGCATCGCTGACAAAGACGATCAGCACCACCAGCAGCAACACGCCCAGAACGATCAGAGCAACCGCCCAAGGCGCCAGCGCCTGGTCGATAAGGTTCTGCGCTTCCGTAGCGGTATAGCCCATCTCCGTCAGAGTGTCAACCGTCATGCCGCCGCGGACGCCCAGCCATGTGCGCACACCGGTAATCATGGTGTTGACCGCGCTGGGGACCCGGGAGATGATGCCGGCAAACAGGATAATGGAAATGCCATTGCCCACACCAAACTCGTTGACCTGCTCGCCCAGCCACATCAGGAAGCTGGAGCCGGCCACAAAGGATACAATGATCACCAGAGCGGGCCAGATACCAGAGGAACCAGAGGCCAGCAGGCCGTTGTTCCGCATCATCATATAGTAGCCCCAGGCCTGCAGCAGCGCGATGGCCACCGTGGCGTAGCGGGTGATGGACTGGATCTTCTTCCGGCCCTCCTCACCGCCGTCCCGGGCCAGCCGCTCCAGAGGCGGGATAGCCACCGTCAACAGCTGAATGATAATGGAGCTGTTGATATAGGGCTGAATACCAAGGGCAAAGACGGTAGCCATAGCGAAGGCGCCGCCGCTCATGGCGTTGAGCAGCCCCAAATACGTGGTGCCCATGCTGTTGAGATAGGTTCCCAAAGCATCTGTATTCACATAGGGGACTGCGATGGCATTACCGATGCGGTAAATGAGCAAAATCAGCAAAGTAAAAATGATCTTTTTCCGCAGCTCGGGAACGGCCCACGCCTTGCGTACTGTTTGGATCATATTACTTCACCTCTGCCTTTCCTCCAGCAGCTTCGATGGCTTCCTTAGCGGACTGGGAGAAGGCGGAAGCCTCAACCGTGACCTTCTTGGTGACCTTGCCATTGCCGAGGACCTTGTAGCCGTAGGGGCACTTCTTCAGGATGCCCTTGGCCAGCAGAGCCTCGGCGGTGACGGTGTCACCGTCCTCAAAGGCGTTGAGCGCACTCAAATTGATGATCTCCATAGGCTTGGCAAAGATGTTGTTGAAGCCGCGCTTAGGAATCCGGCGGGCCAGCGGCATCTGGCCGCCTTCAAAACCGATCCGGACGCCGCCGCCGCTGCGGGCCTTCTGGCCCTTGTGACCGCGGCCGGCAGTTTTCCCGTTGCCGGTACCGGCGCCACGGCCCTTGCGCTTGCCCACATGGGTGGAGCCGGCGGCGGGAGATAATTCGTGCAGATTCATATTCCGGTACCTCCTTACTTGGTCTCTTCCACACTCAGCAGATAGCCGATCTTGGCAATCTTGCCGCGGGTCTGTGCATTGTCGGGCTGCACGGTGGTGTCACCGATCTTCCGCAGTCCCAGAGAATTGGCAGTGGCGATGTGCTTTTCCAATCTGCCGTTAAGGCTCTTGACGAGCTTGATGTTCAGATTTGCCATGTCACACGCCCTCCTTAACCAACAATCTCTTCTACGCTCTTGCCGCGGACCCGGGCCACTTCCTCAGGAGTGCGCAGGCTCTTGAGGCCGGCGAAGGTAGCAGCCACCACATTCTGGGCGTTGTTGGAGCGCAGGCACTTGGCACGGATATCCTTGATGCCGGCAGCCTCCATGACCGCGCGGACCGCGCCGCCGGCGATGATGCCGGTACCTTCAGCGGCAGGCTTAAGCATTACCATGCCGGCGCCGGACTCGCCGATCACCTCGTGGGGAATGGTGGTGCCGGAAGAGCAGACGGTAATCATGTTCTTCTTGGCGTCCTCCAGTCCCTTGCGGATGGCCTCGGGAACCTCGGCGGCCTTGCCAAGGCCATAGCCGACCTTACCCTTGCCGTCGCCCACGACCATCAGCGCGGAGAACTTCATCACACGACCGCCCTTAACGGTCTTAGATACACGGTTGAGGTAGACAACCTTTTCAATATACTCGCTGGGAGCTTTCTCAAATCTATTAGCCATTTTGTCTCCCTCCTCCCTTAGAATTTCAGGCCGCCTTCGCGGGCGCCCTCAGCCAGCTCGGCCACACGGCCGTGGTACAGATAGCCGCCGCGGTCGAACACGACCACTTCGATACCCTTCTGCTTGGCCTGCTCGGCAACCATCTTGCCAACCTCACGGGCGGCTTCCTTGTTGCTGCCGTTTTCCATCTTCAGGGAAGAAGCGGAGCAGAGCGTCACGCCGTTGACATCGTCGATGACCTGG
>CAJFUI010000064.1 GCA_904420145.1 uncultured Oscillospiraceae bacterium | reverse complement strand
TCCCTCTCGTTAGATGCTCCGCTGGCAGACAGCGAGGGGGAGCCCTTCACACTGGCGGACGTTTTAGAGGATCCCAATGCCGCGGCGAAGATTGACATGGTGGCGGAGCGGGATTTTCAGAAGCGGCGGCGGGAGGCTACTAAGAGAGCGCTGTATTGCCTCTCTGCAGAACAGAGGCGGGCTGTGGTTGGGAAATACTGCTATGGCAGGCCCGCCGATATACGGACTTGCTATGCCGCTCTGCGGGCCCTGCAGCATCCAAGTATCAGCCGGGAACTAAGGGTATATTATTAAATTCACAATGTCTTTAGGCATAAAAGCAGGAGCAACAAATGCACTTTCTGAGTAATGCGGGAGGCTGGAACAAAACCCACGGGCAAGTGGAACAGACACCCCGTATAGACAGCTTCGAGCTGGCGCTGACACACGCATGGGGCGGGATTTTCTGCGGCAGCAGGTATTTGGACATTTACCAAGATGAGAACTGCTGCGAGATATTCCCACCGCACAGTATGAAAGGAATGAGGGCTAAGCTATCCCACAAGCGCAACGGCTATGGAGGCAAACAGACCTTCTTTCTCTGCCCCAAGTGCGGCACAAGGGTCCGGTATCTATACTTCACAGAGCAAGGCCTCCGGTGTCGGATATGTGCCAAGCTGAACTACCGGAGCCAGCAGCAGACAAAAGGCAGTATGACGGATTATCACAAGAGTATGGACTACGCAAGGAAAAACCTGTCTGTGCCTCCCTTCCCGATAGATGGTTTCGCCTTCTGCGACTGGATACCGGAAAAGCCGCGGTATATACACGACACGACCTATAGGAAGCATCTGCGGCGGTTCCTGCAATATCAGAGGCGGCATGAGGCCCGGACATTGGCAGACCTGATGCGGATTATTGGGCCAGCAGGACGGGCAGAGGTCTACCGCCTGATGGAGTGAGCCCCTCTCCCTAAAAACCCGCTCAGAGTTGGAAAAGGTTGCCCTCGCCGTTCCCTTAGGTCTGTCCTTTGCTGGGATGGATAAGGGGGGCTATCCCCCCCCCATCCAAAAACAGCCGTGTGTATTTGGAGCTTATTGGCGTGGGTGGATGGACAAAAGCTGCGGCCTCGCGCGCATGTAGGAAGCGGCGGCGGAACATAAAGAAGGGACGGTATGATCCGTCCCCCCTTGCAACCCATTTTATCTGCACAGCTCCAGTGCAATTTTGAACCCATTTATGAATCCCTGACACTCCATAGCCATTCCATAGCTGTCCACATCCGCATTGGCACCTATAGCATCCACAATGGCCTTACGTGCGTGTTCCGTCTCCGCCGCACGATTGTAGTAGTCACACAGGCTGGGCCCCTCCAGTGTGTCCGGCTCTTCACTGCTGGCAGCATGATATAGCGCGGTCAATAGATCATGATTCATCTGCTGTTGCTCCTTTCCTCTGTCTTATGTATGCGGTAAATGCTTGATCGCTGGTATTGCAGAGCTCCTGTGTAATCCGTCCAAGTTCGTGGATGAGGACATTGAAAGTCGAATAGTGCAAATGAAACCGGTGCGCAAAATTGATGGCGCGCCAATCCTCAAAGGAGCCTTTGCGCTGCAGGCCCTCATCCTCCATCTGCTCCCCCAAAAGGTAGAATGCATCAAAGAGCTCCTTTAGCTCCGCTGTTGCACAATCCAAAGCGCTGCATAGATCGTATAGATTGTCAGCAGACGGCGCAGTGGCCGCCCCGGTGTGTATTGTCTCCATTGGTATCTCCTCCTTGACAAAATAGAGGGATGCCGGCTACAATAGCTTCACCGGCCCCCTCGTGGTGGTTGGTGGTGGCTCTCATATCCTCTTGCTTTGGTCGGCTGGGATATGGGGGCCTTCTTTTTCAATAATTTCTTGGAGCCGTTTTGCATAATTGCTTAATTCTCCGCAGATATACCATAAACCGTCTAAGTAACATTCGGGAGAATTCGGCCCTTCCCGCATGGCACACTCTATGCCACATAATGCATTTATCCCACAAGCGAGCTTGAGCGCCAAATTCTCCAACTTGTCTCTTGTAGTGTAAGCAATCACGCTACACAGAACCTCCTTGTAGTGACTTCCTTTGTGAAGGCTGCCGCCACGTCCGGCAGGGCCTTCTTCAGCGCCGTGGTGTCGATCCTTGCCGTCTTGACAGGCCGCCATGTGATGGAGTACTCCCCCGCCCGCAGCTCCTCAGAATCGCCCATATAGGCCTTGATGGCGTCCTTAATGCCCTCCGCCTCTGCCTGGGCCTCCTCGATCAGGGCCTGCAGCTGCCGCAGTTCCCGGACCTTGCTCTCAATTTCTCTGGTGCTCATGGTCTTTCCTCCTTATTTGGTGTCCGGGTATGTAAAACTATACTCGGTTGGCTGTGTGTGGTGTCATAGCACCGGCTGGCCGGTTCCTTTTCGGGCAAGATTAGCCTTCTTTATTGCCGCCTTGCGCTGTGCCCTCTCTGCCTCTGATAGTTGCCTTGATGGAGTAATTTTGATCCACGCTTTGGGGATGGTATAGTCCACAGCCTGCCCGTCATGGCTGGCCTTTTCTAACCTGCAATCCTCCGGGCGTTCTTGGGATAGCCGTTCCAACTTGCGGCGCAGTGCTTTGTTATGGGTATAGACCCCAGCCGTTTTCTCCGCCTCGTTGTAGTTGATGATGGTTTCCTGCTCATAAAGGGATAGATTCATTGGCTCACTCCTTTTTGTCTTGTCTGGGAGAACGGGACCGGGGGCTTTGTGGCGTCTGACCTCTGGTCTGCTACTTCCACATCCTGTCCGGCTCTTATCTGGCGTTCTTGCTTTCCCTCTCGGTACTCCCGTCCGCCTTGCCGTTCTCCCTTGCTGTGATTATAGTATAATATATTTACGGGAATATGTCTATTGACATATTGAATATATTTACAGGAATATTTTTATATACATTTGATATTTACGGGAGTAGATTTTTGCGTTATAATAAGACCATAATGGAAGAGGTGTCGATATTTCATATCACCCCCAGGGAGGAGGAAAAACCGTGGCAGTATCAAAAGCGCAACAGAAGGCCGTACACAAATATGTAAAGGCAAACTATGACCGCATGGAATTAACAGTTCCAAAAGGCCAGAAGGACGCCATCAAAGCCCACGCAGAAGCCCGTGGGGAGTCCGTGAACGGCTTTGTGAACCGGGCCATATCGGAAACTATGGAGCGGGACAACGCCGCTTCTGAGGACAAGGAAAAGCCCTGAGCTGGCCGGTCCAAATTTGGATTGACCTTCTCAGGGCTTAACTCACTGGATGAGACGTGACTTTCGGCCAGATCTTGCGAGGAAAAACTATGTTGACAATATATCATTTTAGGAATATTATATAAGTGTGGGGAGGGAATCTATGTTCGAGATTGAATTTTACAGCCTACCAAATGGGGAGCAGCCTGTCAGGGCTTTCCTTGACAGTTTAGATAGTAAAATGCGGGCAAAATCCTTGTATAGCCTTTCGATCCTTGAGGAATATGGAAACCAGCTCCGGGAACCGTATTCAAAGGCAATAGGGGATGGCTTGTTTGAGCTGCGTGTTAAGTTTGCCAGCGATATTACAAGGATATTCTATTTTTTCGTAGTGAATAATAAGATCGTTCTGACCAATGGCTTTGTGAAGAAAACTGCTAAAACACCAAAGGCGGAATTGGATCTTGCCCGCAAATACAAATCGGATTATGAAAGGAGGGCAAAAAACAATGGGTGATTTTCAGAAATACCTGAAGGAACAATTGGAAAACCCGGAATTTGCGGCGGAGTACGAGGCCATGCGCCCGGAATACGATGCAATCCGCGCGGTGATTGCTGCCCGCCTTGCGTGCAATATGACACAGCAGGAGTTGGCTGAGAAAACCGGTATCCGGCAGTCCAATATCAGCAGGATTGAAAGCGGAGCTACCAGTCCTACTGTTGACACATTGGCCCGGATTGCAGCGGGGCTGGGGAAGAAGCTTAAGATCGAGTTTCAGTAATTGAATTTCCAAATATTGGGTGGATTTTCTACCCCTTCGTTTACCCCAAACAGCTTTTATAACGCTTGACTGTATTTTACAGTTGATAGCGCAAAGTGTTGGAAATACAGGATTCCTTGTACTACATGAAACAACATTTTACACCCACCTGAAAATTCAAATCCCTCCTTCTGCGCCACGTCGGAGCAAAGCGAGCTTTGCTCCGACGTCTTTTTTATGCCTGCAGCAAAAAAACGTTAGCGCAGCCGTTGGGGCTTTGCCGCCTTATGGATGCGGCATTTTCACTAAAACGAGACAATCGATTTTAACCGTTTCCTCCAATCCCGGACCCGTTGATTTACAACAGGTTCGGTTTTTTTGCTGCTGCAGCGGATACAATCGCTTTTGAAGGTCGATGATTGTAGCTGCTACTGCATAGATTGTATGTGCAAATACGGTAAGAATTGCAAACAAATTTACAGATGAAAAACCGCCCAACCTATAGAAAGGAAAGGCAGTTTTTTGCTTGATTCAATGATAACCCCTGCCGGAAGGGTGCTCCTACCCCTCATCCTGCCAGGGCGCGTTCTCCTCGGCGGCAGAGGGCTCTCCGCCGCTGTGCTTCATCTGCAGCTCCTGCCACTGCTGCTTGGTGATTAACACCTGGCGAGGCTTGCTGCCCTCGAAGGGTCCCACGATGCCCTGCTCCTCCATCTGGTCCACCAGACGGGCCGCCCGGGAGTAACCCAGCTTCAGCCGGCGCTGGAGCATGGACACGCTGGCCATCCCCGTCTCCAGCACCACCTCCACGGCGGCAGGAAACAGCTCGTCCCCCTCCATCTCTTCCACGGCGGCGGTGGTGCTGCCGTCGTAGCGGTCCTTCTTGCCACCCTTCTCCTTCTCGGCCATGGCCTCCTCGATCTTCTGCATGACCTCGTCGGAGTACTCCGCCTCGCCGGACTGCTTGACAAAGTCCACCACCCGCTCAATCTCCTCCGGGGAGATAAAGCAGCCCTGTACCCGGCGGGGCTTGCCCTCGCCCAGGGGGGCGTAGAGCATGTCGCCCCGGCCCACCAGCTTCTCCGCGCCGGCGGTGTCCAAGATAATCCGGGACTCCAGAGAGGAGGCCACGGCAAAGGCGATGCGGCTGGGGATGTTGGCCTTCATGAGTCCGGTGATCACGTCGGCGGAGGGCCGCTGGGTGGCGATGACCAGGTGGATACCGGCGGCGCGGCCCATCTGGGCCACCCGGCAGATGGACTCCTCCACCTCCTTGGCGGCCACCAGCATCAGATCCGCCAGCTCGTCGATGACCACCACCAC
>CAJFUI010000063.1 GCA_904420145.1 uncultured Oscillospiraceae bacterium | reverse complement strand
CGAATCCACCGTCCCGCCGTTCATGGTGAAGGAGGCCCCCTCCCAGATCTCTACGGCGCTGATGTCACCGTGGATGGCGCCGGCCTCCAGCGTCAGGGAGGCATCCGGATATACCATGACGCCGTAGGACTGGCCGAAAATCCATCCGCTCTGTTCCGGCGACGTGTCGGTGATGGTCAGATCCCCGTACACAATGGCACTGGCGGCAGCGCCGCCGTCTTGGGCATCCAGCAGATAGTAGCTGTATCCGTTCAGATCCAGCGTGTAGCTGGTGCCCTCCGGCGAAAGAACCGCAGCAAAAGGCGCCCCCGGCTCCTCCCCTGTCGGCGCTGTGTAGAAGATATCGTCCAGCAGCTTTACGGTCCCGCCGGCGCCGGCCGCCCCAATGGCCTCATTTAAGCTGCTAAAGTGCAGCCCGCCGGCCTCAAAAAGATGGCCGCAGGAGGATCCCCCGGGGCAGGTCTCCCCCGCCGCCGCGGCCGTGGCAGGCAGCAGGGTCAGTACTAAGCCCAGCGCCAGGGCCAAGGACAAAAGCTTTCTTTTCATGTTCACACAACGCTCCCTTTTCTGATGGTATGTTTCGGGAGAGAGGCTCCCCCCTCTCCCGCGCCGCTCCCATTATACAGGTTCTTCCCTGTTTTGCAAGTCCTTCCCGGCAAAAGCCCTTCCCTGTCTACAGGCTCTCCATAAACCGCCCAAAGGCGGCGCGCCCCTCCGGGGTGCACTTGAACACGCCGGCGTGCTCCAGCCCCCGGGCGAACACCAGCCCCGCCTCCCGCCGGAGAATCTCCGTCACGTTCTCCCTGGTGAAGGTATAGCGTCCGCACAGCGCCTCCGCCCAGTCCGCGTGGGGGGCGGTCAGCTCGTCGGCGCGCAGGTCCTCCCCTTGGAGGAGCTTCTCCGCCGCGGCGGACAGGGACCGCTCCAGCCGGGGGGGCAGAATGGCAAGGCCCATCACCTCGATGAGCCCGATGGTCTCCCGCTTGATGTGGTGGATCTCCGCATGGGGGTGGAACAGCCCCAGGGGGTGCTCCGGCGTGGTCCGGTTGTTGCGCAGGGCCAGATCCAGCTCAAAGTCCTCCCCCCGCCGCCGGGCGATAGGGGTAATGGTGTTGTGGGGCTCGCCGTCCGTCTCGGCGCAGATCTCCGCGCTCTCGTCCGTGTAGCTCCGCCAGCACTCCAAGATATGGTCGGCCAAGCGGGCCAGGCGCTCCGGCTCCCGGCAGCGCAGGCGCACCACGGACACCGGCCAGCGGACGATGGCGGTGCTCACGCCGGCAAAGCCGGGGACGGTGAAGGTCCGCTCCTCGGCGGCGCGCTCCATAGGAAAGGTGTGGCCGCCCCCCTGAAAGTGGTCATGGGTCTGGATGGACCCCCCCACAATGGGCAGATCCGCGTTGGAGCCCATAAAGTAGTGGGGAAACTGCTCCACAAAGCTCAGCAGGCGGCGGAAGGTTTTTCCACTGATCTCCATAGGGCGGTGCACCTCGCTGAGGAGGATGCAGTGCTCGTTGAAGTAGACGTAGGGGGAGTACTGGAGATACCACCGCTCCCCCGCCACCGTGAGAGGGATGACCCGGTGGTTCTGCCGGGCGGGGTGATTGGCCCGGCCGGCGTACCCCTCGTTCTCGGCGCACAATGCGCACAGGGGGTAGTTGGTGTTCACCGCGTGGCGGGCGGCGGCCGCCGCCTTGGGGTCCTTCTCCGGCTTGGAGAGGTTGATGGAGATCTCCATAGGGCCGTAGTCCGTATCCACCCACCAGTGCTGATCTCTGGCCACCCGGTCCCGGCGGATATAGTTGGTGTCGCCGCTGAAGGCGTAGTACCAGTCGGTGGCCGCCTTAGGGCTCTCCTGATACAGCTGTGCAAAGCGGCGGCGGACCGCGGCGGGCCGCGGGGTCAGCGCCCCCATGAGCCTGGTGTCAAACAGGTCCCGGCTCACAATGTCCCCCTGACAGAGCCCCTGTCTCACCGCCTCGTCGGTGAGCGCCTCCAAAATCACCGGCAGGGGCAGGGGTTCTCCCTTCGCGCCAGGGGCGTAGTCGTCCTTGCCCATACAGCTAAGCAGGGCGTTGCGGGCCCAGATTCTATCGTCTGCCTCGATCAGCTCTTTCGCCTCAGCATAGCGGAGCAGCTGGTCGATCATGGCGTCTATCATCTTGTCGTTCTCCTTTACAAATACAAAGTGGAATCGTACGCCCCCTATGTGAGGACACAGGCCGTCCCCACAGGGCGGAAGGATAAAATATGGCAGCTTCCCGGACCGGTGAGGCTCTCCATTCCCTCGATAAACGCCGGCAGCCGCTCCAGCGGCACGTAGGCCTGGATCGTTCCGGCAAAGCCGCCGCCGTGGACCCGGCAGGCACCCTGTCCATTCAGCAGCTGCTCCGAGAGGGCCAGCAGTACCGCCAGCCCTTGATGCTTCGGGTCCCGGTAGGTGGACACATTCTGGAGATACATGTAGGAGGAACGGCCCGAACGGCTCACCGCCGACAAAAAGCGCTCCATATCCCCGGCGGCGATGGCCTCCCTCTCCTCCTTGGCCAAAGCGTCGTCGAGGAAAAAGTGGTGGGCCCGGAGCACGCTGCGGTCTCCGCAGGCCGCCCGCAGGGCGGCGAAATTGGCGTAAAAGTCCTCTGGGGATACCTCAGAGAGATAGCAGCAGCCGAAAAACTTAGCCACCTGCCCCATCTCCTCGGGGATCGCGGCGTACTCGGCCTTCAGCCCCGCGTGGCTGGCGCCGCTGTCCACGATGCAGACGGCGTACCCAGCGGCCTCCAGATCCAGCTCCAGCTGGCTGACCCGGGGCGTCCCCTCCGCGCCGAAATCCATGAAGATGACGCCGCCGGTGGCACAGGCCATCTGGTCCAGCAAACCGCAGGGCTTGCCAAAGTATGTATTCTCCGCATACTGCCCGATCTGGGCGATCTCCCCGGCGGTGAGAACACCGCCGCAGCAGAGGTGGTTGAGGATGGTGCCTACCAGAACCTCAAAGGTGGCCGAAGAGCTCAGGCCGCTGCCCCGGAGCACCTTGGTGGTGGTATAGGCGTCAAAGCCGGTGAGGGGATACCCCAGCTCCGCGATCTTGGCGGCGACCCCCCGGACCAGCGCCGGTGAGTGGCCCATCTCTCCAGACACCGGGGCGAGATTGTCAATGGACACCTCCACCAGCCGGTGCCCCTCGGACTGGATGCGGATAACGCCGGAGTTGTTGGGCGAGACACAGGCGATAGTATCCATATTGACGCTGGCCGCCAGTACATGCCCGCGCTGGTGGTCGGTGTGGTTGCCGCCGATCTCTGTGCGGCCCGGGGTGGAATAGAGGGAAACCGCAGTCTCCTCCCCCGCCCCATAAAAAGCACAAAAGCCGTCCAACAGCGCCAAAAACCGGTCCGCCGCAGGGGCGGCCTCAGCGCCATAGACACGGCCCAATTCCTGCTGAAAGCAGCAGTTCTTCAATCCATTTCTTACCTCATGTATGCTGCGCAACCGCGATCACTCCCGTCTGAATAAAATGTCGGACATCTCTCCTTTAGAACACGAAGTAGAACTTTTTCCAACAGGGGACTTGCTCGGTGATACAGCGGAAACCGCCGGACAACATGTGCCGCCCAGCCTTCTCCCTTCGGAGACGGATATGGTAATTGTGGATATTGTACCATAATTCCCAACACGCCGCAAGGAATATTTTTCTATTTTGTCCAAGAAAAATCGAGAGGATCTGGTGAAAATTTAGGTTGTCTGCCTTTATGCAACAAAAAGCCGGTACACAGGAATGTGTACCGGCTTATTTTTTCCCCACAAAAGCTGCCGCTTTTGCGGGGGCCCCGGGATTTGACTTGATTTGACCGGAATGAATCCGGTCAAACCCATGGTCCAGACCACCTTCTCTTGGCCGTTTCGGCCAATTCACCTTGAGGTTTTGCCTATGGCAAAACGCTTGCACGCCGCACCTGCGGCGATGTGCCCTGCAGGGCACAAAACACCAAAATTTGACAACAAAAAGG
>CAJFUI010000062.1 GCA_904420145.1 uncultured Oscillospiraceae bacterium | reverse complement strand
CCTTTTTGTTGTCAAATTTTGGTGTTTTGTGCCCTGCAGGGCACATCGCCGCAGGTGCGGCGTGCAAGCGTTTTGCCATAGGCAAAATGCTTGGGTTTGGCCGGATTCATTCCGGCCAAATCAAGTCAAATCCCGGGGTCCCCGCAAAAGCGGCCGCTTTTGTGGGGAAAAATAAGCCGGTACACATTCCTGTGTACCGGCTTTTTGTTGTATATAGGCATGCAGCCTTTTTTGTTTCTGGAACAGGCGCTGGCAGGCACCCTGTGATTACTCCATATCCACTGTAATGTGATCTGTTCCGTTCTCTTCAAATTCTCCCATGTACCGCTCCATACGGTCCAGAATTGCGTCATAATTCTCCCGGGTGGGCTCCCCGAGATCCCGCAGCGCTAATTCCTCCGCTAAAATCTCAAAAAAGGTGACGTCCTCATAGGCCATGATCGCTTCGTGGATGCCGCCCTCAGCAAAGGCGCGGGAGGGGATCAGCTCCCCTTCATAGAGCTCCACCAGCTTCGTCATGCCGTGGTCCAGACAGTGGCTGAAAATCAAGCTCTCGACCTCATCATAGTCCTTGATCCGGTCTTCCCCTCGGGTAGAGTTGAGCACCCAATTTCCTATGTACACCAGATCCAGCAAGCGGCGAAATTGCTTTTGCGTCAGCCTCAGTTCCATAGGGAACACCTCCTGTTCCACAAAATCTTCCTAAGTTGCTCAAGCAGGCGCCGCGAAAGCGACTGCCTATCCTGAAACAGATTATAACAGAGAGAATCGAAAAATACCATAGAAAATCCCCGGCAAAACACCTAAATTTTACTTGTTCTCTACCCGGAAGCATAGTATAATAACAGACAGCCTTGCGCGCTTTGCCGCGCTGTATCTCTCATGGAGGAGGTGTGCGCCTTGGACCAGCGTCCTGTGGGCGTCTTTGACTCGGGCCTCGGCGGCCTGACTGCCGTGCGGCAGCTGCGGCAGATGATGCCCTCTGAACACATTATATACTTCGGCGACACCGCCCGTGTCCCCTATGGCAACCGCTCCAAGGATACCCTGCTGAAATACGCCCGGCAGGACCTGCGGTTTCTGCGCAGTTTCGACCTCAAGGCGGTGGTCATCGCCTGCGGCACGGTCAGCTCCAACTGCATGGAGACGCTCCAAGCGGAAAATGATATCCCCGTGATCGGCGTAGTGGAGCCCACGGTCCGCCGTGCGGTGGAGGTCACCCGCAGCCGGCGGGTAGGACTGATCGCCACCCGGGCCAGTGTGAACAGCGGCGCCTACCAGCGGCTGTTCTACGAGATGGACCCAGGCATTCAGGTCTTCAGCAGGGCCTGTCCCCTCTTTGTGCCTCTGGTGGAGGAGGGCCGCTTTCACAGCGGCGATGTGGTTATCGAGACAGTAGCCCGGGAGTATCTCCGGGAGCTGCGGGAGGCGGAGGTGGACACCTTAGTCTTAGGGTGCACCCACTACCCCCTGCTCATGGAGGTCATCGGCAGCATCATGGGCCCTGAGGTGACCTTGGTGGATGCCGGCTGCGAATCTGCCTACGCCCTGAAACGGATGCTCCGGGAGCGCTCCGCCGCCGCGCCGGAGGGAACGGTGGGGGATGCGGACTACTACGCCAGCGACCGGGCTGCGGATTTTGAGCGTCTCGGCGGCCTGTTCCTCCAGGAGGAGATTGGACCCAAGGTCCGCCAGATTGACATTGAGGCCTACTGACATGGCTGAAGTTCCTGTTGTCCTTTTCCTGCGCAGCGAGCAGCGCGCGGACGGAGAGGTGGCCTGCATGGAGCAGCGGACAGAGGGGCGCTTCTCAGAGACGGCGGAGGGCTTTCTGCTGTGCTACAAGGAGGACGCCGCCACCGGGATGGGGGAAACAGAGACCGCCCTGCTCCTGTGTCGGGACCATGCGCTGCTAAAGCGCAGCGGTGCCGTAGAAACTAAGATGCTCTTTCTCCCCGGGGAGCGCTCCGCTGTCTCCTACTGCACGGACTTTGGTGCGGTGGAGCTGTGGCTGGAGACCTCCTACCTCGGACATCATTTGACTGCTGAGGGCGGCAGCGTCATGCTGCGCTACTCCCTGTCCGACCGAGGCGGGACGGTGGGAGACTATACGTTAAAACTACACATCAAGAAAAAGGATGAGATAGCATGATCAATATGATTCAAAAGGCCAAGGAGCAGGTCCTCGCCTTAACCACGGCCGCCTATGAGGCCGCCGCCGCGGAGGGCAGCCTGCCCGCCGGCGTGGCGGTAAAAGCCGCGGTGGAGATCCCCAAGGACACCGCTAACGGGGACTACACCACCACCTTCGCCATGGCCGCCGCCAAGGCCATGAAGAAAAACCCCCGGGAGATCGCCGGCATTCTGCTGCAGCATCTGCAGCTAAATGGCTCCTACTTCGCCTCGGCGGAGATTGCGGGTCCCGGTTTCCTGAACTTCCGGCTCTCCCGCACATGGTTTGCCGACGTCCTCGCCGCCGTGGAGGCGGAGGGGAACGCCTACGGCACCAGCGACACCCTGCGGGGGCAGAAGATCATGGTGGAGTTTGTCTCCGCCAATCCCACCGGCCCCATGCACATGGGCAACGCCCGGGGCGGCGTGCTGGGGGACACCTTGGCCAGCGTGCTGCAGACAGCGGGGGCCGACGTGTGGCGGGAGTTCTATGTCAATGACGCGGGCAACCAGATTGAAAAGTTTGCCGCCTCCCTGGAGGCCCGCTATCTCCAGATTCTTCTGGGGGAGGATGCGGTGGAATTTCCTGAGGACGGCTACCACGGGGATGATATCAAGGATCTGGCCCGCGCCTTCTATGAGCAGTACGGTGACTCCTACAAGGATACCCCCAAGGCCGAGCGCCACGCGGCGCTGGCTAAGTTCGGCCTGGAGCGGAACATCCCCAAGATGCAGTCCGACCTGCGCAAGTACGGCATCGAGTACGACCAGTGGTTCTTTGAGTCCTCTCTCCATGAGAGCGGCTATGTGGCCGAAACGGTGGACAAGCTCACGGCGGCGGGCTGCACCTACGAGAAGGACGGGGCGTTGTGGCTGGCCACCTCCCGGATTTTGGAGGAGAACTACCGCAGGGCCGGCAAGAGCGACAAGGAGATTGCCAAGCTGGATCTGAAGGACGACGTCCTCCGCCGGGCCAACGGGTTTTACACCTATTTCGCCGCGGATATTGCCTACCACCGCAACAAGTTTGAAAAGCGTGGCTTTGACCGGGTCATCAACATCTGGGGCGCCGACCACCACGGCCACGTGGCCCGGCTGAAGGGGGCGCTGGACGCCCTCGGGCTGGACGGCACCCATCGGCTGGACATTGTGCTCATGCAGCTGGTGCGGCTGATGCGGGACGGGGAGCTGGTGCGCATGTCCAAGCGGACGGGCAAGGCCATCTCCCTCAGCGACCTGCTGGATGAGGTGAGCGTGGACGCCGCCCGCTGGTACTTCAACGGCAAGCCCGACTCCCCCATGGACTTCGATCTTGGGCTGGCGGTCCGGGAGGACAGCGAGAACCCGGTGTACTATGTCCAGTACGCCCACGCCCGGCTGTGCAATTTACTGAAGACTCTGGCCGCGGAGGGGAGTCCGGTTCCCTCAGTGGGAGAGATCGACGCCTCCCTTTTGACCGATCCTACGGAGATCGCCCTGATCAAGGAGCTGGCTCTCTACTGCGAGGAGCTGCGCCTTGCGGCCCGGGACTACGACCCCAGCCACATCAACCGCTACCTTCTGGGCCTCGCCGGGGCCTTCCACCGCTTCTACACCGCCTGCCGCATCAAGGGGGAGGAGAAGGCGCTTTTGTCCGCCCGGCTGAACTTGGCCGCTGCCGCCCGCACGGTTTTGGCCAACGGCCTCGGCATCTTAGGCGTCACCGCGCCGGAGAAGATGTAAGGGCGATGTTTTTCCAGAGCCATAGGAAAAATAAGAAGAGTCCCTTCTGTCATCTGACAGAAGGGACTCTTTTTTGCTGTACAAAAAATGGCCATGTGCCGCTTTCAGCGACGGAGAGGTTCCGCTCGACCGAGCGAGCTGTTTTTTGGTGTTTCGCGCCCCGGCGCGACCCACTTTTGTGACCAAACAAAAGTGGGCAAAAATTGGCTTAGAACCTACGGTTCTAAGGACTCCCTTATGTCCGCTGTACGGCGTCCTTCTAATTCCGGCGCGTGGGCATCGAAAGGACTTTAGCATCCGCCTCGGGCGTTACGCCCTGCTGCAGTGGGGCACAGCAGTTTTCTGTCCCACCAAACAGCGCCTGCTGCGGCGGGGTGAAGCAGGCTGTTCGTGTGCGGAGCGATAGAACGCTGCGCCTCGCTCAACCACCGCAGGAGCCCTTAGCGAAGCGGAAAGGGCGGGTACAGAACAACCCATTCAGTGTTCCACCCGGACTGACGGAATCTGCGAGGCGAGTGCATTTCGCGATGCCCGCCAGATCCCACCCAGTCCTTGGGGTTCTTAGGGCACAGCCCTAAGCGGCGTTTTGGCTACTTTTTCGCCGAGGAAAAAGTGGCTCGCCGCCGGAGCGGCGAAACCTCCCGCAGCAGGGACTGCCTCCAAAAGGCCCGCCCAAGGGCGCGAAAAGCTCCTGTCGCCGCAGGCGGCAAAAAAGCCCTGTGCCTGCAGGGCACAAGAAAGAGGAGAGGACGCGATGTCCTCTCCTCTTTCTTGCGAAGTGCGTAAGTACAAGTACCCGTCAGCAGGTGGCGCCGCCGATCAGGTGCTTCTGGGCGGCGATATTCTCCGCCTTGCGCTCCAGCAGGGCGTTGTCAAGGAGCTGCGCCTCCACATTCTCAAAGCCCAGCCGGGCCACCGTGTCGGCAAAGCGCTCCCCGGTGATGCCCTGTTCCCTAAAGAGCAGAATGGCCTTCTCCACCACGGCGAGGACCTCCTTCTTGTCGGTAAACACCTTGTTTAAGAATCGGCCCTGGGCCACCTTCTTGCCCCAGCGGCCGCCGATGTAGACACGGTAGCCGTCGGTAGCGTCCTCAAAGGCGCCGAAGGGGCACTTCCCAAGGCACCGGCCGCAGTGGTTGCAGGCGTCCCGGTCCACCGTGATCTTCCCATCCACCATCTTGGCCACTTGGATGGGACAGCTCTTTTCGATCTGGCAGACCTTGCAGCCCCTGCACTTGTCATAGCGAATCTCCGGCACGCGCTGGCCGATAATGCCGATGTCGTTGAGGTCCGGTTTGACACAGTTGTTGGGACAGCCGCCCACGGCGATCTTGAACTTGTGGGGCAGCTTCACATCGCTGTAGCCGTGGTAGAAGCGCTCGTGGATCTCCTCGGACAGAGCGAAGGTATCGATGAGGCCGTACTGGCAGGTGGTGCCCTTGCAGGAGACTACGGGGCGGACCTTGGAGCCTGTGCCGCCGGTCTCCAGCCCACGCTCCATCAAAAAGGCGCGCAGGGGCTCGATGTTGTCATAGGGCACCCCTTGGATCTCCACAGTGAGCCGGGAGGTCATGGTGATCTCGCCGGAGCCGAATTTTTCAGCGGCCTCAGCAATGGTGCGGCTCTCTTCAGCGGTGATCTTGCCATTGCGGGTGATTACCCGGCCGTTGAAGCAGTCGCTTGTCCGCTTGTCCCGCAGAAAGCCCAGAGCCTTGACCGCCTTCTCCTCCTCCGGCGTCACGGCGGCGGCAGTGGCAAGGCGCACCTCGTTGAAGGTCAGGCCGCCCTCCAGCACAAGGGTGTTGGTATAGCCAAAGTGCTTCAGACGGTTCTGCAGGAGGTAGCCCCGCTTGCCCTTCTGGCAGACCAGCAGCAGCTTCTCGTCCTTTTCAATGCCCTCGAGGGGGCCGTTCACCGCCGTCAGGTTGATGTAGGCAGCGCCCCGGATGCTGGGCATGGGGGAGGCATCTAGTACCCGGTAGTCCTTAGCCTTCCCGCTTTGGAACTCCGCCGGCGTCAGGCTGTCAAAGATTCCGGCGAGCTTGTTTTGCAGGGTGTGGACCGCCTGTACAAAGGGGTGGATAGCCGTGGAGAAGGGGGGCGCGTAGGACAGGTCCATGCACTCCAAATCCTCCAGCGCCGCGCCCATGGAGATGGCCGTCACGGCGATATCTGTCATCTTGTCCACCGCGCCGCTGCCCAATACCTGTAGCCCCAGAAGCTTGTGGGAGGTGCGGTCGGCGATGAGCTTTGTGATAAAGGAGGAGGCACCGGGGTAGTAGTGTGCCTTGTCATCGGCCACGGAGATCACCGTCTCTACATCGTAGCCGGCCTCCCGGGCCTGGGCCTCCGTCAGGCCAGTGCGGCCACAGTTGAGCTCCGGCAGCTTCACTACGCCGGTGCCCAGCACGCCGGGATAGAATACATCCTCCCCCATGGCGCTGCGGGCTAAAACGCGGGCGGAGAGATTGGCGGTGGAGCCCATGGGGGACCACTGGGTCTTGCCCGTCAGCCGGTTAGTGACCATGGCACAGTCCCCGGCGGCGTAGATATCCGGCAGATTGGTTTGCATCTTGGCATCCACCAAAATGGTGCCCTTACACATCTCCAGCCCTGTATCCGCCAAAAAGGCGGTGTTGGGGCGGATGCCCACGGAGAGAATCACCAGCTCGGCGCTCAGGGTCTCACCTCCGGCGCGGACAGCGGTAACATGGTCCTCCCCTACAAAGGCCTCTGCCGCTGCGCCGGTGATCACCCGAATGCCCTTTTTCGTCAGGTGGCGGCGCACATAGCCGGCCATCTCCGGGTCAAAGACATTGGGGAGCACCTGGGGGGCGAAGTCCACCACCGTCACGTGGACCCCATGGCTATAAAGGTTTTCTGCCAATTCCAAGCCGATGAACCCGCCGCCCACTACCACTGCCCGCTTCACATTGTGATCTTGTATCCAGTCTTTGGCAGCAGCCGCGTCCGCCGGCGTCCGCATGGTAAAGATGCCCTTCAGCTCCCGGCCCTCCACAGGCGGGACAATCGGGGAGGCGCCGGTGGCGACGACAAGCTTGTCATAGGCGTAGCGCTCCTCCTCGCCGCTCTCTAAATTTCGGGCGGTAACCACCTTGCCGGCGGAGTCCACGTGCACGGCCTCCCGGCCGGTATACACCTCCACACCGGTGAGAGCGGCATACTTGGCAGGGGTGTTGACGATCAACTCCTCCCGGCTCTCAATGACGCCCCCCACATAGTAGGGCAGGCCGCAGCCGGCGTAGGAGATCTCTTGGCCCTTGGTGATCAGTGTAATTTCCGCTCCACGGTTTAAGCGCTTGAGCTTGGCGGCAGCTTTTGTTCCGGCGGCCACGCCGCCAATGACTAAAATCCTCATTTCACTATCCTTTCTCACTCTGCATCCTTTGCAGGCGTCAATGGCCGCAGTGGCCGCCGCAGCTGTGCTGTTCGCCGCAGCCGTGGCTGCCGCAGGAGTGGCCCTCTCCGTGGCTGTGATGGGCGCACACCGTGTTGGGGTCGTAGTTCAGCCGCCCTGTCAAAAAGGCTTCCACCGCTTGGTCGGCCCCGCCGATCACGCCGGGATAGGTGGCGATGCCCGCCTCCATCAGGGCGGCCCGGGCGCCGCCCCCAATGCCGCCGCAGATCAGCACATCCACCTTGGCTGCCCGCAGAAACTCCGCCAACGCCTCGTGGCCGCTGCCGCCGGTACCGATCACTTGAGAGGAGGCCACCTTTCCGTCCTCCACCTGATAGAGCTTGAACTGCTCTGTGTGACCAAAATGCTGGAAAACCTGTCCATTCTCATAAGTAACTGCGATTCTCATACGTTCACTCCTCCAAAATTTCAGACCTACTCGGTCATTTTTCTGCGGTGACAGCAGTTGCGCACATGGACGCACTCTGGCCTCGGCGCCTCGCACACCACCACATCCACCGGATGCATGACAATCTCCTTTCCGTTGACCAGGGCGTCAGCGACCTTATGCCTCGCGTTTTCGTACATCCTGGTGACGGTTGGGCGGGAGACTCCCATCTTCTGTCCGCACTCCTCCTGTGATAGCCCTTCGTAGTCCAACAGGCGCAGGACTTCATACTCGTCATATCCCAGCAGGATTTTTTCTCCACACGCCTGCTCCGTCGGACAAAACCGCAGGAACCGTGGAGGAGAGCAGATGCATCTGCACTTTTGCGGTCTGGCGATGCCGATCACCTCCTTTATGCTGCTATCCTATCACGATTATAAACATATGTCAATAATTTGAGGAGGGAATTTATTTCCTTTCTGATAGGGTATGTTTGCCCCGCGGCTACCTAATGGCTACCCGGGTGGAGGCGTTGGGGCACAAGGGATTGG
>CAJFUI010000061.1 GCA_904420145.1 uncultured Oscillospiraceae bacterium | reverse complement strand
TGACACCACCGGCGGCAGCACCGACGGCGAGACCTATGAGATCGCTGCCATGTTCTACAAGTACGACGACGTGTACCTCTCCACCGTGCGCAGCGCCATGGAGAAGTATGCTGAGGAGGCCGGCAACATCAATCTGACCTGCTATGACGGCCAGGGCGACCAAGGTAAGCAGCTGGACCAGCTGGACACCATTCTGGCCAAGGGCGTTGACTGCATCTTCGTCAACATGACCGACCAGTCCTCTGCTCCCACTGTTATCGACAAGGTGAAGGACGAGGGCATCCCTCTGGTGTTCTTCAACCGTGAGCCCACCGACATCACCGTCCTCGAGGGCTATGACAAGTGCCTGTTCGTCGGTACCCAGGCTGAGGACGCCGGCATCATGCAGGGCGACATGCTCTATGATCTGTGGACTGAGAACCCCGACTATGACCGCAACGGCGACGGCAAGGTGCAGTACGTTGTGTTCCAGGGCGAGGCCGACAACGTGGAGGCTATTGCCCGTACCGAGTACTGCGTGAAGCAATCCGAGGAGAACGGCCTGCAGATGGAGGCCATTGCTGAGACCCAGGTCTGCAACTGGCTGGCTGAGCAGGCTATGAACGCCATGGAAGCTATTCTCGCCACTCAGGCTGACACCATCGAGGTTGCTTTCTGCAACAACGACGACATGGCCACCGGTGTGATCTCCGCCCTGCAGAACAACGGCATGAACACTGGCAACGAGGGTGATCCCAGCATCATCGTGCTGGGCGTTGACGCTACCGACGCCGGTGTGGCCGCTGTTGAGGCCGGCACCATGGCTGGTACCGTGAAGCAGGACGGCGACGGCATGGCCAAGGCCGTTGTGGAGGTCGCTTTGAACTTCCTCGCCGGCAACGATCCTCTGGAGGGCACCGATTACGAGCTGGATTCCACCGGTGTGGCTATCCGTATCCCCTACTCTCCCTACTATGCCGAGTAATCACTTGCCGCTTTGACTCTTTTGTAGTCTGGTAGGCTATCCGAGCGAGGGTGCCTAAGTCCGCTTGGGCACCCTCGCCCATACTTAATCGTAAGAGGTGACGCCGATGACTAACTCCTACGTATTGGAGATGTCGGGAATCTCAAAGCAGTTTCCCGGCGTAAAAGCACTGGATGATGTACAGCTGAAGGTGCGCAAGGGCACTGTTCACTCCCTCTGCGGGGAGAATGGTGCCGGTAAGAGCACCCTGATGAAGTGCCTCTTCGGCATTTATAATAAGGATGCGGGTGAGATTAAGTTAGAAGGAGAGTCGGTAAACTTCACCGGCCCGAAGCACGCGCTGGAACACGGCGTTTCCATGGTGCATCAGGAGCTCAACCAGGTGCTGCAGCGCAGCATTATGGAAAATATCTGGTTGGGCCGTTTTCCACGCACCAAACTTGGCACTGTTGATACCAAAAAGATGTACAACGATACCAAGGCTATTTTTGATGAGTTAGAAATCAAAGCAGACCCTAAAGCGCGGATTGGCAAGCTGTCTGTCTCTGAGCGGCAGATGGTGGAGATTGCCAAGGCGGTTTCCTATAACACGAAACTCCTTGTATTGGACGAGCCTACCTCTTCCCTCGCCAATGAGGAGGTTGCCCAGCTGTTTAAAATCATCAATAAGCTGCGTGACGACGGGGTCGGCATCATTTATATCTCCCACAAGCTGGAGGAAATTCTGGAGATTTCCGACGACGTGACCATCATGCGCGATGGACATTGGATCTCCACCAATAAGGCGGAGGATCTGACTACCCAGAAGATCATCAACATGATGGTGGGCCGGACCATGGAGAACCGCTTCCCGCCTAAGACAAACAAGCCCGGCGACGTTATCATGTCGGTGAAGAATCTGACCGGCATGTACATGCCCAGCTGCATTGACGTGTCCTTTGACCTGCGCAAGGGTGAGATTCTCGGCGTGGCCGGTCTGGTGGGCTCCCGCCGCACAGAGCTTTTGGAGACCATTTTCGGTACCGCCCACCACCGGAGCGGTGAGATCATTGTCAACGGTAAGAGCGTCAACAATAAAACCTCTCAGGACGCTCTGAAAAACGGCTTTGCTTTGCTGACAGAGGAGCGCCGCGCCACCGGTATTTTCGGCGTGGGGTCTATCCTCTTTAATTCTGTCATCGCCAATATCCGCAGCTATAAGAGGGGCCTTTTCCTCAGCAACAAGAAGATGAAGGGCGACACCCAGTGGGTGATCGACTCCATGCACGTCAAGACCCCCAGCCAGAAGACCAAGATTAAGAGCCTCTCCGGCGGCAACCAGCAGAAGGTAATTATCGGCCGCTGGCTGCTGACCAAGCCGGATATCCTGCTGATGGATGAGCCCACCCGCGGCATTGACGTAGGCGCCAAGTATGAGATCTATGAGCTGATCAATAATTTGGCGGCGGAGGGCAAGGGCGTAATGGTGGTTTCCTCCGAAATGCCTGAGCTGCTGGGCATCTGCGATCGTATCCTGGTGATGAGCAACGGCCATATGGCCGGCATCCTTGATATCAAGGACGCCACCCAGGAGAAGATCATGGAGCTGGCTGTGAAATATGTTTAATGGGAGGTAGGATCCGTGGAAAAGACAAAGACACTAAATGCTGAAAAAGTAAAAGAAACCCTGCTCAACTACGCGCTGTATATCATTCTGGTGGTTATGCTGCTGGTGGTGGTGTGCATTGAGCCCCGCTTCATCTCTCTGCGCAATATCACCAATATCCTGTCCCAGGCCTCTACCCGTGGTATCATCGCCTTGGGCGTCGCCGGTATCATCATCATCGGCGGCACGGACCTGTCCGCCGGCCGTATTCTCGGCTGCTGCGCCGCTATCTCCGCGTCGCTGCTGCAGTCGGTGGACTACGCCTCCCGGTACTATCCCCAGATCACCGAGCCGCTGCCCCTGATCGTGCCCCTGCTGATCACCATCGCCGTGGCCGTGATTTTCTGCCTGTTCAACGGCTTTGGCGTGGCGTTTCTGCACATGCACGCCTTCATTGTCTCCCTTGGCACCCAGCTGATTGCCTACGGCTCCTGCTGTATCTACATTGAGAATCAGGCCAACGGCGCCCAGCCCCTGTCCACCCTGGATGAGCGCTACAAGGACATCGTCAAGGGCTCCTTGGAGATTGGCTCGGTGGAGATTCCCTATCTGATTTTCTATTTCCTGCTCTGCGCCGTTGTGGTCTATATCATCTGGAACCACACCGTGCTGGGCAAGAATATGTACGCCATCGGCGGCAACATCGAGGCGGCCACCGTCTCCGGTATCAACATCAAGCTCAATATCATGCTGATCTTCCTGATCGCCGGCATCTGCTACGGCATCGCCTCCTTCCTTGAGGCTGCCCGTATCGGCTCGGTGACCACCAACGTGGGCTTGAACTACGAGTTTGACGCCATCTCCGGCTGCGTCATCGGCGGCGTCTCATGGTCGGGCGGTATCGGCACGGTTCCGGGGGTCATCCTCGGCGTGATTCTGCTGCAGACCATCAACTACAGCCTGACCTTCTTGGATGTTAACCCCTATCTGCAGTATATCATCAAGGGCTTTTTGATCGTCCTGGCCGTGGCCATCGACGTGAGAAAGTACTTAGCTAAGAAGTAATGGCGGGGTCTGAAGAGAAGCTGCCTCAGGAGCAGCCTGAGGAGACAGAGGAGCCCAGTGAGGACAAGGACAAGCAAAAGGAGGAGACGCCTCCGAAGCATCCGCCCCTGTTTAATCGGGATAAGATGTATCGGAACGTTCCTTTTACTGTCAAACAAATGGACTATATCATCGCCGGCATCGTGGCAGCCATGGTGTTGGTGCTGATTATCGGACTAATTTTGCGCTAAATACTAAGGAAAAAGCGGGAAATTGGTACAACCGCTTCTGCCGTGTTTGTGCCAGTTTCCCGCTATTATTTTGAGGAGGATTGGATTCCTATGGACTACATCAATCAAATCAACGCCTACTATGAAAAGCTCAAGGAGAACATCGACAAGATCGACCGGGGTGAGATCAATAAGGCCATGGAGGCTTTGAAGGAGGCCCGCGACAACAAGCACTATATCTTCATCATGGGCAACGGCGGCAGCGCCTCCACCGCCTCCCACTTCACCGGGGACTTTAACAAGGGCCTGAGCCTGAACCGGGAGAAGCGCTTCCGCTTTGTCTGCCTCAACGACAACCCCGCCACGGTCCTCAGCCTCGCCAACGATGTGGCCTATGAGGCCATCTTCGTGGAGCAGCTGAAGAACTTCCTCTCCGAGGGGGATGTGGTCATGGCCATCTCTGGCTCCGGCAACTCCAAGAACGTCATCAACGCCGTGGAGTATGCCAAGGAGCGGGGGAACACGGTCATCGGCCTGACCGGCTACAACGGCGGCAAGCTCATGGGCTTGTCAGACATTAAGCTGCATGTCCCCGTGGACGATATGCAGATCGTGGAGGACCTGCACATGGTCTTTGACCACCTGATGATGTCTATTCTCTATAAGGAGCAGTAAGGCTATGCCCCGGAAGATTCTCTGTATTGATATCGGCGGCTCCAAGATCCTCACCGGCATCGTGGACGAGACGGGGAAGGTGCTCACCAAGCGCAAGCGCCTGTTCGACCACCCGGACAAGCAGCAGGTGGTGGACGCCATCCTCCAGGAGAGCGAGGCGGTGCTCTCAGAGAACTCATGGCGGGAGACCCCAGCCGAGGAGATCAGCTGCATTGGCGCCTCTATTCCAGGGTTGACCGACAGCAAGGCGGGACTGTGGGTCTATGCCCCCTTCTCCAAGATTGAAAATCTCAATGTCCGGGAGCTCTTGGAGAGCCGCTTTCACAAGCCGGCCTTTTTGGAGAACGACGGCAACATCTGCGCCATCGGCGAGAAGCGCTTCGGCCACACCAGGGACGTGGACGACTTTCTCTGGGTTACCGTCAGCAACGGCGTGGGTGCCGGTTTGGTGCTGAACGGCCGGCTCTATGAGGGCGCCTTCAAGGGCGCCGGGGAGCTGGGCCATGTGAAGGTGGTGGATCACGGCGCACCCTGCCCCTGCGGGGGGAGAGGATGCTTAGAAACCTATGCCGCTGCGCCGGGGATTGTCCGGCGCTATCAGGAGCTCACCGGCAGCGGCGAGAGCATCACCGCCCTCGCCGTCTCGGAGCTGGCCCGGAGCGGGGACGCCGCGGCGCTGCAGATCTTCCAAGATGAGGGCTTCTATTTAGGCAAGGCCATCGCCGGAGCGGTCAATGTGCTGAATCTGCCTATGGTGGTCATCGGCGGCGGCGTGTCCGGTTCCTTTGATCTCTTTGCCCCCAGCCTCCACAAAACTCTCGAGGAATTTCTTTTCCTCGACGCCAACCGGCAGCTTCGGGTGGTGCCCACAGCCCTCGGCTATGAGGCGTCCCTGATCAGCGCGGGGGCCTGCGCCCTCTACGGCATGGAGGCCCGTGAACACAGCATTTGAGGAGTTTTCGCCTATGAAAGTTTTGAGTGTGGGGGAGATGGTCATCGACTTTCTCCCCGGCAGCGAGAGCAACAGCTATATCCGCAAGGCCGGCGGCGCTCCCGCCAATATGGCCATCGCCTTGGCCCGGCAGGGCTGCGAGGTGGCCTTCTGCGGCATGATGGGGGACGATGATTTCGGACATTTCCTTCTGCAGACCCTTTTGGACAACCATGTGGAGCCCTGCGTCAGGGAGCTGACGAAGGAGGCTACCACCACCATGGCCTTTGTGTCTCTCGACGAGAACGGGGACCGCAGCTTTACCTTCGCCCGCAAGCCCGGGGCGGATATGCTGCTGACAAAGGCGCATGTAAAGGACGAGTACTTAAACGCCGCCGGGTTGATTCACGCCGGATCCTGCTCTCTCTCCAAGGGAAGCGCGGCGGAGGCCACGGTCTACGCCTTGCAGGAGGGCCACCGGCGAGGCAAGCTGGTGAGCTTTGACGTCAACTACCGCAATCTGATGTGGGATGACGACGAGGCGGCCGCCACCAGAGCGGTGCGGAGTATATTGCCCTATGTGGACCTGCTGAAGATCTCCGAGGAGGAGGCGGGCATGGTGGGAGGCGAGGAGAACATCCCCGCCATGATGGTCCAAAATGACATTGCCCTTGTGGTGGAGACCCTTGGCAGCGAGGGGGCCCGGTGCTACTGGAACGGCAAGGTCCTCTCTATCCCCAGCCTGAAGGCGGAGTGCGTGGACGCCTGCGGTGCCGGCGACGCCTTCTGGGGCGGCTTTTTGGCCGGACTGTTTGCTGCCGGCGTGGAGAAGAGCGGTGATCTCAGCGAGGAGATTCTGCTCTCCGCCATGCGCCGGGGCAACATTGCCGGGTGGCTGTGCGTGCAGAAGAAAGGGGCCATCGAGTCCCTGCCCACCGCCGAAGAGGTGGAGCGCTACGGGAAGGAGCTGTACCTATGAGCCGCGAGAGCGTCTGGCAGGAGCGGTGCATCCTCGCGCCCTCCCTGATCTCCTGCTGCGATATGTGCAACTTGGAGGCCTCCGTCCGTGCGCTGGAGGCCGCGGGGATCGAGATGCTCCATGTGGACATCTTAGACGGCCACTTCAGCCCCAGCATGCCCTTGGGGCTGGACGCGGTCCGCGCCCTGCGGGAGAAGACGGACATGGCCTTTGACGTGCACCTGATGGCCACGGAGCACGACTATTTTGTGGAGGAGCTGCTGGACATTGGGGTGGACCAGATCGTCTTTCACGGTGAGTGTGAGCCCCATATGGACCACCGGCTCAATCAGATCCACGAGAGGGGCGTTCGGGCGGGGGTGGCGTTGAAGCCGGCCACGCCGCTGAACACGCTGGACTATGTCCTGGAGAAGTGTGACACGGTGCTCCTCATGCTTATCAACCCCGGCTACGCCTCCAGCAAGGCGGAGGGCCAGGTGCCCTACGCCGGCCGGAAGATCCAAGAGCTGCGGCGGATGATCGGCGAGCGGGGGCTGTCCACCCTCGTGGAGATTGATGGCCGGGTTTCCAGGCAGAACATGGCGGACTACGCCGCCGCGGGGCTGGTGGACATCTTTGTGGCCGGCAGCACCTGTATCCAAAAGAGCAATCTGCTGTCCTCCGCCAAGGAGCTCCAGCAGTACCGGAAAACCCTTCTCAAAGGAGAGCAGTTATGAACGAAACAGGAAGTTATGCAGCCACCAGGGAGCTGGTTCTCTCCGAGCTCCACACCGCCCTCAACAGCATCGACAGCGCCCAAGTGGAGCAGCTGATTGATGCGGTTCTGGCGGCGGATCAGGTGTTTTTTGTGGGTGTGGGCCGGGTACTGCTGTCCCTGCAGGCCATCGCCAAGCGCTGGGCCCACCTGGGGATCAAGACCCACTTTGTGGGGGAGATCACCGAGCCGGCCATCACGGACAGGGATCTGCTGATCGTGGGCAGCGGCAGCGGCACCACCCTCTTCCCCGCGGGCATCGCCCAGAAGGCCCACCAAATCGGGGCCAAGGTGGTCCACATCGGGTCCAATCCCAACAGCGGACTTAAGGACATCGCGGCCTTTATGGTCCGCATTCCCGTGCGGACCAAGTACTACTTAGACGACGAGATCGACTCCGAGCAGCCTATGACCTCCCTCTTTGAGCAGTCCCTGCTGCTCCTTGGGGATATTGTGGCCAAGATGATCATTGACCGCCGGCACTTAGATATGAAAGCCCTTTGGCAGTATCACGCGAATTTGGAGTGAGACAATGAAAAAGGAAGAACTTCTGCGCCGGGTGGGCAGCATGCAGCAGGTGGCAAGCGTCCGCCGGGTGACCTACGAAGAGGGAAGGGCCAAGGGCATGCGGGCCGTGGAGGTAAAAAACGGCCCCCTGACCTTTACGGCCATGGAGGACAAGTGCCTCGACGTCTGCGAGCTGACCTACAAGGGCACGCAGATCAATTTTCTCTCCAAGCCCGGGCTCAACGGCCGCAACCCCTTTGACACCCACGGGGCAGAGGCCCAGCGGAGCATCATGGGCGGGCTGTTTTTCACCTGCGGCTTGGAGAACATCTGCGCCCCCTACACAGGAAAGGACGGCAAGGAGTACCCCATGCACGGCCGTCTGCGGACCACTCCAGCCGAGCACGTCTGCGCCGACGCCAAGTGGGAGGGGGAGGACTATGTCATGACCGTCTCCGGCGAGATGCGGGAGGCGGAGCTGTTCGGGGAGAATTTGATTCTCCGGCGCAGCATCACCACCCGCTACGGCCGGAGCGAGATCCGCATTGCGGATGAGATTACCAACGAGGCCTTCCGCAGCGAGCCGATGATGCTGATGTACCACTGCAACATGGGCTTCCCCTTCCTGTCGGAGCACAGCCGGCTGATTTTGCCCACGGTGAAGGTGACCCCCCGGGACGCCGTCTCCGAGGCCCATATAGCGGACTACGCCCGCATGGATCCCCCCAAGGACAACGAGGAGGAGTACGTCTTCCTCCACCGGCTGAAGGCGGATGAAAAGGGGGAGACCTTCGCGGTGGTGGTGGACGACCAGCGCCAGCTGGCCCTGCAGATCTGCTTCAACCAACGGCAGCTGCCCTATTTCATGGAGTGGAAATCCACCGCCAGCGGGGACTATGTCTTAGGCCTTGAGCCCTCCAACTCCGCCGTCTACGGTCGAAAGTACCATGAGGAGCAGGGCAATCTCCACATGCTGCCCCCCCAGTCCACTGAGCGGGTGGAGCTGACCTTCCGGATAGTGGAGGGCGCTGAAGCTATCGCTGAGCTGGATGCCCGCTGCAAGCTGCTGGTGAAATAGAGGAAGCGGACGGCAGGTACTTTGCTGGATTTTTGCTGAAAAGGGAGCGCATTCCCTGATTGAAAATCATCAAAAGGAGTAAAAGCATATGAAACGCTCTGAGATCAATGCAATCATCAAGAAATTTGAGAAGCTGCTGGAGGACCACTGCTTTGAGCTGCCCCCCTTCCTGAAGTTCACCCCGGAGGAGTGGGAGACCAAGGGCCACGAGTACGACGAGATCCGCGACAACATGCTGGGCTGGGATGTCACCGACTACGGTATGGGGGACTACGACCATCTGGGGCTGGCCCTCATCACCATCCGCAACGGCAATGTCCACAACGACAAGTACACCAAGACCTACGCCGAGAAGATCATGATGTGCTGTCCCGGCCAGGTGTCCCCCATGCATTTCCACTGGAACAAGATGGAGGACATCATCAACCGCGGCGGCGGCAACATCGCCTTCACCCTCTACAACGCCACCAAGGATGAGCAGCTGGATATGGAGAACGACGTGCTGATCTGCCAGGACGGCCGCCGCTACTATGTCAAGCCCGGTGAGCAGATCATCCTCCACCCCGGCGAGTCGCTGTCCCTGTACCCCTACTACTACCACGAGTTTATCATTCCCGAGGACTCCGAGCCCGTGCTGATCGGCGAGGTCTCCATGTGCAACGACGACAACACCGACAACCGCTTCCTCAAGCCCTTGGGCCGCTTCCCCACCATCGAGGAGGACGAGCCCCCCTACCGCCTGCTGTGCACCGAGTACCCCAAGGCCAAGGACTGATAGGGAGGGGCCTGCCATGAAGCTGTATCAGGTACACCAGGAGGCCTTTCGCCCATACGGCCGGGTGATCGGGGAGATGGATTTCACCGCCCTTGTGGAGGCCATGGGGGAGACCCCCTGCCCCATGGGGGAGACGGTCTACGCCCCCGGCGATGAAAAGCTGGAGGCCCTGCCGGTGTCCGAGGAGCTGCGCACGCGGATCTTCGGGGAGCTGCCCATTCAGGTGGGCTACTGCAACGGGGAGAACTACCTCCTCAACGCTGTGGAGTACCACCACACCAGCGAGGTCAACGTGGCCGCCACGGACATGATTCTGCTGCTGGGCAGGGTGCAGGACGTCACGGCGGAGCAGACCTACGACGCCGGGCGGATCGAGGCCTTCTTTGTGCCCAAGGGCACCGCCGTGGAGCTCTATGCCACCACGCTGCACTACGCCCCCTGCTCCCCTCGGGAGGGGGAGGGGTTCCGGGTGACCGTGGTGCTGCCAAAGGGCACCAACACGGATCTTGCGGCCCATCATCCCCGGGATGGGGAGGACCGGCTGATCACCGCCAAGAACAAGTGGCTCATCGGCCACCCCGACGCCGAGTTGCCGGCGGGCAGTCCCATCGGCATCACCGGGGAGAACCTCTCGGTTCGGACACTGTATTAACAAATACGCCAAGGGAAGTAATTCCCTTGGCGTATTTTGTTTCCCAAAGCGGCGAAGCAAAGTTGCAATCTCCCAGGCGCTGTCGTATAATCGGCCTAAGAGGGCAGGAAAACGGGGGGAAAGGCGGGAGGTATTTTCTGTGACACTGCGGAAATGGCTGTTCAGCAAACGAAGCAAATGGGCGATCGGAATCCTTTTGACACTGGCGCTCCTGTACGGTTTGTGGAATATCTGGGTGATCAAGTTTTATCTTACCAATTTTGATACGATGAATGACCGGATCGCCTGGTCCATCACGGCACATCTGGAAGATCTGCACTATGACTCGGACACCTTTACAGCTTTTCTCCTGCGGCGGAAGTGGCCCATGCTGGAGACATATCTCTACTGTGTCACTTTTGACGACGAGCCCAACATGACCTATATTTTTGAGAAAGTTCCGGATGGGTATGCGCTGATCGCCACCCGGGGCGCCGGCCAGCCCCAGAAGAGCTTTCCCGTACCCCAGTTTGCCCCGGACGCCGATCTGATAACAGAGCTTTTGGAGCCGTTGGCGGAGGAGTAGTCTCCGCGTTGGAATTGATCGGATAAGTGCCTATTACATAGGAAGGCCGCCGTCAGCTGACGGCGGCCTTCCTTTTTTGCTATGCAAAAGCATAAACGCCTGTTAATACGCTGTATATTACCGCTTGCGGGCGGGGGCTTGGGGCATCTCCCAAGCGTGGTGGTCGGTGTGGAGCAGGTGGTGGGACAGCTCGCCGCAGGGCTTCTCAAGATAGGAGGTGTACAGCTCCTGCACATCCGGATTCTCGTGGCTGAAGCGGACCTTCTCGCTCTTGTCGATGGCCCACAGGGCATCGCCGCGGTACTCCGCCAGCTCCTCGCCGTCGTGGATGGGCTGTCCGCCGCCGCCGGCACAGCCGCCGGGACAGGCCATGACCTCCACGAAGTCGTACTCCACCTCGCCCTTGCGCAGGGCCTCCATGAGCTTGCGGGTGCGGCCGAGGCTGCTGACCACGGCCACCTTCACCACTCCGGCGCCGGGGATGGTGAACTGGGCCTCCTTCCAAGTGCCGTTATCCATGCCGCGAACGGCGTGGAAGGCGTCGGCATTGGGATTCTTGCCGGTGACCAGATAGTAGGCGCTGCGCAGAGCGGCGTCCATCACGCCGCCGGTGGCGCCGAAGATGACCGCGGCGCCGGTGCCGGTGCCGAGAGGCGTATCAAAATCAGCCTCCTCCAGACAATCCAGCTGGATGTAGTCGCTGCGCACCATGCGGACAAATTCTCTCGTGGTAAGGACGACGTCCACATCCGGGTCGCCGCAGGCGTCCCGCATGGGCGGCAGGGAGCACTCCTCCTTCTTGGCAAGGCAGGGCATAATGGAGATCACCTTCATCTTGTGGGGATCCACGCCAATGCGCTTGGCAAAGTAGCTCTTGGCCACGGCGCCGAACATCTGCTGGGGAGACTTGGCGGTGGACAGATTGTCGGTGAACTCGGGGTAGTTAGACTTGAGGAAGCGGACCCAGCCGGGGCAGCAGGAGGTGAACATGGGCCACTGGTACTGATCACGGTGGGTGAAGCGCTCCACAAATTCGCTGCCCTCCTCCATGATGGTCAGGTCGGCGGCGAAGTTGGTATCGAACACGTAGTCAAAGCCCAGACGCTTCAGGGCACCCACCATCTTCCGAGTGGAGAGGGTGGAGGCATCAAGGCCCAGCTGCTCCGCCCAGGCTACCCGGACGGCGGGGGCCACCTGCACCACTGTGGTGATCTCAGGATCGGCCAAGGCGGCGAGGACCTCCTCGGTGTCGTCCCGCTCCCGAAGGGCGCCGGTGGGGCAGTGGGTGATGCACTGACCGCAGAAGGCGCAGTCCGCCTCCCGGATCCGGCGGTTGTGGCTGACGTCTACGGATACCCGGGAGCCGGTGCCGGAGATATCCCAGATGTTCAGGCTCTGGATCTTGTCGCAGACCTGGATGCAGCGCATGCACTTGATGCACTTGCTCTCCTGGCGGACCAGGGGAGAGGTGCGGTCCCAGTTGCCCTTGCGGATATCCAAGGGGAAGGGGTTATAGAGCAGGTTGGCCTCGTTGGCCATCTTCTGCAGGGAGCAGTTGCCGCTGCGTACGCAGAAGGTGCACTGGCAGTCGTGCTGGGAGAGAATCAGACGCAGGTTGCTGCGCCGCGCCTCCCGGACTCGGGGGCTGTTGGTGTGGACCACCATGCCCTCCTCGGCGATGTTGTTGCAGGAGGTGACCAGGTGGTCGATCCCCTCTACCTCTACCACGCAGACGCGGCAGGCGCCGATCTCGTTGAGGCCCTTCCAGTAACAGAGACTGGGTACAGGGGTGCCGGCGGCCTTGGCAGCCTCCAGCAGCGTAGTGCCGGCGGGTACCTCCACCCGGCGGTTGTCGATGGTTAATCTTACCATTTGGTCTTCCTCCCTCCCTTAAAGATGCCGTAACCGAAGTGGTCACAGCGCAGGCAACGGTTGCTCTCCTCCATGGCGCCCTGCTCGGTAAGGCCGCACTCGATGCACACAAAGTCGTGCTTGCGCTCGTTGGCCTCCCGCTCTGTGGTGTTGACCCGGCCGTGAAGGGGCTTGTTGTTCAGATCGGGATCGGGGATCTCCACATCCACCGTAATTTCGTGGTGGAAGCCTAAGTACTCGTCAATATTGGCTGCGGCCACCTTGCCCGCGGCGATGGCCCGGATGGCGGTGGCGGGGCCGGTGACGCAGTCGCCGCCGGCGAAGACGCCGCTTAAGCTCTCCTTAGGCACGGTGCTGTCGCTGAGGGCCTCGATGGTGCCCCGGTGGACAGGCACGCCGGCGGACTCAAACTCCCTGGTCTCGATGCCCTGGCCGATGGCCACAATGATCACGTCGGCAGGGATGCGGACCTCGGCAAGATCGGCGGGCTTGGGGGCCGGCCGGCCGTTGCGGATGTCGCCGATCATCTGGGGCTGGACCCACAGGGCAACAGCGTTGCCGTCCTTGTCCGCCTCGATGCGGACCGGGGCCATCAGCGTCAGCAGCTCCGCGCCCTCGGCCACGGCACCCTCTACCTCTTCGCTCTGGGCGGTCATATCCACCTGACGGCGGCGGTAGACGCAGGAGACCTTCTCCGCCCCCATGCGCACGGCGCTGCGGGTCACGTCCATAGCCACGTTGCCGCCGCCGATGATGACCACCTTTTTGCCGGTGAAGTCGGGGATCTCGTTGTCGCCGATCTCCCGCAGCAGCTCCACGGCGCTGATGACCCCGCGGCTGTCCTCGCCGGGGATGCCGGTCTTCTTGTCGGTTTGGGCGCCGATAGCGATGTAGACGCTGTCAAATTTCTTGTGAATCTCCTCAAAGGGGATGTCGGTGCCGATGTCCACCTCGGTGTGGACGGTGATGCCGAGAGAGAGGATGGAGTTGATCTCCCGGTCCAGCAGCTCCCGGGGGAAGCGGTAGCTGGGGATACCGTAGCGCAGCATGCCGCCCAGCTGCTTGCGCTTCTCGTAGACGGTGACCTGGTGGCCCATCAGAGCTAAATAGTAAGCCGCGGACAGGCCCCCCGGGCCGCCGCCGATGATGGCCACGGTCTTGCCCGTGGAGGGGGCGCAGGAGGGCTGGGGTACGTCGCCGGCGTTGTCCACGGCGTAGCGCTTAAGGCCGCGGATGTTCAGCGCGTCATCCAGCATGTTGCGGCGGCAGCGGGCCTCGCAGGGATGCTCGCAGATGTAGGCGCAGGCGGTGGGGAAGGGGTTGTCCTTGCGGATCAGACGCACCGCGTCGGCGCAGCGGCCCTTGTTGATCAGGGCGATGTAGCCGGGGATATCCACACCGGCGGGGCACAGAGCTACACAGGGCACCGGATTTTCCAGATTGCCCAGGCACCGGTGGTGGAGGATATGCTCCTTATAGTCGTCCTCAAAGCCCTTCAGACCGCTGAGAACCAGGCGCGCGGCGTGGTAGCCGATGGCGCAGGAGGCGGTGCACTCGATGGTGCGGGCGGTGTCCTCCAGGACCTTCAGGTCCTCCATTTTCCCGTGGCCCTCTAAGATGTTGCCCAACAGGGTGGACAGCTGCCCCAGGCCGATACGGCAGGGGACGCACTTACCGCAGGTCTGCGCGTGACAGAGGTTGAGGAAGTTACGGGCCATGTCAATGGGACACAGGCCCGGCGGGGAGGAGGCGATCCGGCGCTCCATGTCGTGGTAGAGCTGGTCCACCACCATTTGGGCGCGATCCGGAGTTTGGATGTCGAGTCTGCTCAAGTTCGTGATCTCCTTTCTGCTGGATGACTGACGGATTCTCACATATCCAATCCAAAATGGGTTGTGAAAAATTTCACCTATTTATTATGACAGAATTATGAGGAATTGTCCAGTATGGCGCATGTGCTGAAAGAGAGAAAAAAGGAACAGAATTTCGGCATTTCTAACAATAAAGGAGGATATTTTCAGGAAAGCGTAAAACTTCATGGGCTGAAAGCGCACCACGAATACAGGCAAAAGCCGGAGCGCATGAAGTTTTTGCGCATGTGGACCGTCCCGGCCCGCGCGCTTTTGCTTTCATGGCCATGCCGCTGAAAACGGCACTTGACCATGTTAGCTGCTTGGGGAAGAATCGCTCCCAGCAGCGCCTGCTTTCCGTTTTATATATAAAAGTTTTGAAGGAATGAAATGCGAAAAAGTCAACCTCAATTTCTAAAAACAAAATTGACAAAGTAAACGTGATTATTTTATAATTGCAATTAGAAAATATTTGCAAAGGACCTGGTGGCTGCGTCAAATTTTTTGGTATTTTGAGAAAAAAGATGGGAGAACGGCGCTGCCTCTTGCAAGGTCAGAAATTATACAGTATAATAATGCGATAAAGCGGTATATATCCTGCTGCACAACTGTCGGCCAGACAGTGTCAAATGATTATGCTATTTTAGGAAAAGGAGAGAAAATTATGAAATTTTCCAGTAAAGTACAAAAGTGCGGGCTCTCCCCCATGCGTAAATTCCATCCCTACGCAGTGGCCGCACGAGCAGCAGGTAAGAAGATTTATCACTTGAACATCGGACAACCGGATATTCCCACGCCGGAGGCCTGCTTTGACGCAGTGCGAAACTTTAACTATCCGGTTTTGGAGTACGCGCCCTCCCCGGGAATCCCGGAGCTGATCGACGCGGTGCGGGGCTACTACGACAAGATAGGCATTTCGCTGACCGAAGGGGACGTGCTGGTCACCACCGGCGGCAGCGAGGCACTGCAGATCGTGTGCAACTGTATTTTAGACGATGGGGATGAAATCATCATCCCGGAGCCCTTTTATCCCAACTACAACACCTTTGTCTGTACCACCGGCGGCACGATCCGTCCCCTTACCACCACGCCGGAGGAGGGGTATTTCTATGCCGACCGCCGGCGGATCGAGGCTCTGATTAACGAGCGGACCCGGGCGATCATGATTACCAACCCGGGCAATCCCACCGGCGTGGTCCTCTCCCCGGAGGAGATGCGGATGATCGTCGATGTGGCCAAGGAGCACAACCTCTTCCTTATCAGCGACGAGGTCTACCGGGAGTTCGTCTACGGCGGGGAGAAGCTGGCATCCATGGCCAGTTTCGCGGACGCTGCGGACAACGTGGTGATCATCGACTCGGTCTCCAAGCGGTTCTCCGCCTGCGGCGCCCGGATCGGCGTGATTATCTCTAAAAACGCGGAGCTGATGGCCCACGCCATGAAGTACTGCCAGGCGCGGCTGGCGGTGGCCACGCTGGATCAGGTGGCGGCAGCCGCTCTTTACACCCTGCCCGCCGACTACTTTACGGACGTACGGGAGGAGTATAAGCGCCGCAGGGATACGGTGATGGCGGGCCTTGCAAAGATCCCCGGGGTGGTGTGCAAGTGTCCCAAGGGGGCCTTCTATGTGATGGCAAAGCTGCCGGTGGACAACACGGACAGTTTCCAGCAGTGGCTGCTCACCGACTTTGCGGACAGGGGCGAGACGGTGATGTTCTCCCCCGCCGAGTCCTTCTATGGGACGCCGGGCCGGGGCGTGGACGAGATCCGCATCGCCTATGTGCTCAAGGAGCAGGACCTCTCCCGGGCCATGGAGCTGCTGGGGAAGGGGATTGCCGCCTACAATGCCAGATAGGCGGAACGATGCTTTTGCCTGAGCCGGGGCGCCGGCGAGAGAGCATGGGCAAGAGCGCTATTTGAAAAGAAAACAGCGGTTTGAAAGCAATCTTTCAAACCGCTGTTTTTGCTATGCAAAAGCATAGCAAAATGGGCCAAGTGCCGCTTTCAGCGGCACAGCTATGAAAGCAAAAGCACGTGGGACGGGACATCCCGCATGCGTATAAAATTTCATGCGCTCCGGTTTTTGCCCGTGTTTGTGGCGCGCTTTCAACCCATGAAGTTTTGTGCGCGCCGGCTGCAGGGCGCGGCGCTCAGGCTGACAGAGCTTCACTTGCAAACACAATATGGACGTCGCCGTTATTGCCGGACACCTGGAGGGTTTTCTCGCCGCCCTCCTTCTCCTCCGGCAGATTGCTCTCCCCCTTTTTGATTTCTGTCTGAATGGCAAAATCCTCATAGCTCCCGGCAACGGTCCCTTCAATATCCCCGTTTTTGACCGTTAGGTATAGGGCGTCTCCCACCGCTAAGGGCTCAAAGGAGATATCTCCCCCGTTGGAGGAGAGGCTGACGCTTCCGGTCACGGCCAGAACAGAAAGAATGATGTCCTCGTTGGTTGTGGACAGGGTCAGAGACTCCAAAAGTGCTTCCGGGATCTGCAGGGATATTTTTCGGTTCTCGGCGGAGGGCTTTCCACCAATATAGTCCGTCCACGCCTTATCGCTTGCGCTGGTCATGGTCAGAATATTTTCCTCGGTGACGGAGATGTCGTAGTACTCCTTGTTATTTTCAAAATATTGAATATGAACCTGTTCGTCCTCAGACAGCGACACTTCGATTCTTCTATCCTGTACGTTAAGATAGATACCATCGATTTGTGTATCCGACGTATAGCTTTTTTCCTCGAAGGGCTCGCCGCTGTCCGAGCAGCCGGCCAAAAGGAAGCTGCTCAGCACAAGGCACAGTGCCAGTGAAAAAATTTTTTTCATTGTGATTCCTCCGTATGCAGCAGATGAAACTCTACAGCTCTAATTCGTAGTAGGCTCCGGCTTTATCAAGCTTTCCGGTGAAGCGGAAGCCGAAGGAGAGATACAGCTCCTTTGCGGCTTCGTTTGTTTGATCGATGAGCAGGACGGCTTTTCTGACGCCTTGAATTTTCAGACCCCGCAAAATATGTGCCAGGGCCTCCGCCTCAAGCCCTCTGTGCTGAAATCTGTCGTCGATCATAAAGCGGCAGATGGTCGCTGTGTCCGGGTGATTTTCTGCGCGCTCATACAGGAAAAAGCCAATCAGCCCATGGTTGTGGTAAATGGCGTTGGGGTGCATTTCCGGGTGGTACTTTGCCTCCGCGATGCAGACCGCGTTGCAGCAGAAATGCCCTGCCCTTGTGGTGCCAATGCCGTCCTGCTTGGCTGACAATTCGCATACGTCCAATAGGTTCTGTGCGTCAACCGCTTTGATCCGTATCATGGCGATCCCCCGTGCTACAGCGTTTTTCGCTTTAAGACCGCAAGCCCCCCAAGGGATAGTGCGGCGCTCAGCAGCAGACAGATACCAATGTGCGCAGCGGCGTTTCCATTGAGCATGATGAGCCGGAAAAATCCGGCCAAGATCCTGCGCAGCGGCGCAATCGGCGTAAAAATGCAGATGATCGCCGCCAATACCGCGTCGGTCAGCCATCCATACCAGTGGGCCTGCATGGACAGCAGCACATGGAGAAACACCATAACAAGCAGCAAAAAGACCATTTGCTGCAGGGCGGCAAGGAGCAGCCCGTTTTCCGTCCATCGGCACACGTCCATCAGATTGATGACCCTCTGGGCGGAATAGGCGGGGTCGATCAGGAGATGGACGGCCGTGTTCGCCAGGGAGATGCAGAGGGCCAGAATCCCATAGCTGATGAGGCAGCCCATATAGTAGGCTTTTTTGCTCGCACCCAGGTGCATGAGCTTCGTAAAATCGTAAAACACGAAGAAGAAGGGGCTTAGGGTGGCCAGCAGCCATGTGTAATTCCCGTTGCTTAGAACCACCTCCCCGGAGGAGGTGGCGCAGAGGGCCACCAGGGCCGTCAGGATAAAACTAATCTTGTTGCTTGCGAGCAGACGTTTGACAACTGCAAAAATGGCTCTCATTTTGCCGCACCTCCCTTGTGCCCCACCATTTGAATAAAGAAATCCTGCAGAGACAGCGGGTGAATTTCCAAGGAAGCGGTCTGCTCCGGCGCCTTGTCGAAGAGATAGCGTGTGACAAGGCCGCCCACCGCGTCCTGACCGATGACGTTTAAGCCGCTGGTGGCGGCCTCCACATCCTTTTGCAGGCCGCTGACGCTGAAGGCTTTGGTTTCGACCGCTTGCAGGGTGTCAAAGAAGCGGATGCTCCCTTTGTCAATAATAATCAGCTTTTGAATGGTCTTCGCGATTTCCTCGATGATGTGGGTGGAGACGATGATTGTGCGGGGGTGTCTCTGAAAGCTCTCCGCCAGCAGATCGTAGAACTCCACGCGCATAATGGCGTCGAAGCCCAGAACAGGCTCGTCTAAGAGAATGACATCCCGGCTGCTCGCCAGACAGATCATCGTGGAGACCATGGTTTTCATGCCGAGGGAGAGATGGTTGAACTTCTTTTTTCCGTCCAGCTCAAAGCGGTCCATCATCTCCAAGGCGAAGTCGTAGTCGTAGCTGGGATTCACTTCGGAGGCAATCCGCAGCAGCTTTTGCACCGGAAGAGGGAAGTGCTTGGCAAAATTTTCGATATAGCTGACGCCGGTATCCAAGGCGGCCGTCGAGATCCTTTTGCCGTTCACCTGAATCGTACCGCTGGTGATGTTCTGATACCCGGCGACGGATTTGAGAAGGGTTGTTTTCCCCGCATCGTTTCTGCCCAGCAGGCAGTAGATTCCCGGCTCGTCGATCGACAGGGTAATATTTTTCAGTACGGCTGCCTGTCCGTACTGCTTGGTCACTTGCTTGAGCTCTATCATGCAGCCATTCCTCCTAAACAGCTTAGAATATCCGTTGATTTTCGCAAAGTTCTTTGCTAAAATGGATTGTAAACCTTTGTGTTACGCAAAGGTCAATGGGAGAAAATGAAAATGAAAAAATATTTTTCCGTGGGGGAGGCCGCCAAGGCGGTGCACGCCACCAGCGAGACGCTGCGCCACTATGACCGCATCGGGCTGGTGAAGCCCAGCAGAAAGGACGAATGGACCGGCTACCGCTACTATACTGAGCAGGACATTGTCCGCCTAAACACAGTGCGGGCCTTGCAGCTGATGGATTTGCCTCTGCAGGAGATTAAGAAGGTTTTGGAATATGACGACCTGGAAAAAATTGTGGACTTTTTAGCTCGGGCGGAGGAAAAGGCCAATGAAAAAATTGCGGCGCTCCAATACAGCAAATCGAAAATTCAACTGGCAAAATCGGATTATGAAAGGAAACTGCGGGGACGCAAAGCACTAAACGGCATTGTTCTCAAGGATATTCCAAAGCGCGTGATTCTGCTGTCCGACACCTTAGAGGTGCCGACGCTGGACAATCTTTGGAATTATCTCAGCCACTTCTACGAAAAAGTGACGCCCGCACGAAAGGAGCAGTTTTCCTTTGAGGATTTAGCGGGGATCTACACCGAAAAGGGAATAGATAGGCTCTTTGCCGTCTGCATTCGCTACGCGGAGATAGACGGACTGGAGGTGCTGCCAAAGGGGAAGTACCTATGCGCCAACTGCACGGAGGAAAACAGAAAACAGGTGTTGGACGAGTTGATAAAGAGAGCGAGGGCGGAGTATGGCGCAGACCCGGCGTTCACGGTGCAGCTCATCATTGTGTCAGGCATTCTGCAGTGGAATTATGAAGTGCAGGTCTATATCGGCGGCGAGAGGGGATGAAAAGCGCCCATGTACCGGGCAGGACCGGCAAAAGCTCCCGATGCTTGGCAGCCTCCTCGGGGAGCTGAAGCAGAAGGTGGGGAGGAGAACGATGGGGGAATAACAAAGCAGGACGGCATGGCTGAAAGCCATGCCGCCCTGCGGCAATCAGATTGTTAAGAGACGCTTTTAGGATGACTCTGTCCTCCGGCGCTGCGGGAGAGCTTTGAAAGCGGGCCCGGCAGCTCAGGAGATGGCGTCCAGGATGCTGTAGCCCTCATAGTCGGGGATGATCCCCAGCCGCCACAGGGAGACGCCGCTGATTCCAAAGAGCTTGGCCAAGGTCACCTTCTCCGCCACGCTGCGGCTGTCCTCATACCAGAGGAAGATGTGCTCCCCCGCCTCGGTGGTGTAGGTGAGATAGGGGTTGCGGTAGGTCTCCGACCAGCCCTTCACAGCGTCCGGCTGCTGCATGCGGCGGTAGACGGTGTCCTGAGAGGGGCGCAGGGGGGTGGGACTGGCCAGCAGACCGCTGTCATCCAGCTGCCAGGCCATGGAGGCGCAGCTGATGGCCAGCACCAGCTTGCCCGCGTCCTCCACGCCGGTCTCGCGGTCGGTGGCAGCTCGGAGGGAGTAGTACACCTGATCCAAGGGCGTCAGGGCGGCGTTGCGGTAGTAGGTGGTGCCCTCAAAGCCGTCGAGGGAGGTGGGGGCGTAGTCGTGGGCCATGAGGATGACCTTGTCGGCCAAGCGCCCGATGGCCCGATAGTCGAAGCCGTCGTAGTAGGCACCGGTATAGAGGGCGGGCTGTACGGTGACATACAGCGTCTTGCCTGCGTCGTCCAGCGCGGCGGAGAGCTCCGTCAAAAAGGCGGTGAAGTTGGCCTTGACCGCCTCTCCCCGGAGCCCCTCAAAGTCGATGGTCACCCCGGCGTAGGGGTTATAGCCGATGGCGCGGTAGGGGGTGGTCACCTCCGATAGGATGGCCTCCACCGCCGCGGTGCGGCGCTGGGGATCCGCGAGGAGGGCGTAAAGGGTGTTGGTCTCCTCGCTGTCGACAACGGCGGAGACAGAGGTGTCCATGTAGACGCTTAGATGCAGGGGAACATCCTGCTGGGCAAGGGTCTCGACAACCTCGCTGTAGCCGGTGGGGACGTAAAACTCATTCCCGTCGGCGCTGGTGGTGCGCAGGAAGGGGACGTTGTTCTCATCAAGGGTCATACGGCTCCAGCCGGCGCTGACGGCGTCCATCCCGCTGGCCAGATGGAGCTGGCTGTAGGAGGAGATGGCATAGAAGCCGTGGAGAAAATCCGTGTCGTGGTAGTAGCGCTCGTAGACACGCACCAACATGGCGGCCGCCTGCTCCCGGGTGGCGGTGGCGCTGGGGACAAAGGTGGTGGCGGTCATGCCGTTGACCAGCCCTAAGTCGTAGGCCACGGTGATATAGCCCGCATGGGCGGAGATGTCGGTAAAGGGGAGGGAGAATCGGGCGGCGGTTTCGGCCAGGTCCCCATAGCCGAGGGCCCGGACGAAAAAGACGGCCATATCCTCCCGGGTGATGGCCTCAGCGGGCCGGAAGGCGCCGCCGCGGTCCATCACGCCGTGGTCCACAGCGGCGGTCAGATAGGGGGCGAACCAGTCACCGGCGGAGACGTCGGTAAACAGGGCGCCGTCGGCCTCAGGCATTTCCCAGCGGAAGAGCCGCACCAGCAGGGTGATAAACTCGCCGCGGCGGATGTCGCTGCCATAGCCGAAAATTCCATCACCCATGCCGTTCATCAGGCCATAGGCCGTGGCCTTTTCAATGCTCTCCGCGGCCCAGCTCCCCTCGGGGACGTCCCGATAGCCGCTGTCGGCCGCAGCGGCGGGGAGGAGGGAGAGGGTGAGAAGAAGGGAGAGCAGCAGCGGAATCAGCCGCTTGCAAACAGATCGTCTCATCTTACAGCCGGTGCTCCCGATAGACCTCTCCCGCCAGGCCCTTCCACTGGAAAAGGCCGTTCTCCAGGGTCATGTAGCTGTGGCGGCTGCCACCCTTGGGGATGGAGACGGAGCCGGGGTTCATATAGATGTAGGTGCCGTGGGGGGTGCAGGCGGGAACGTGGGTATGTCCGTTAAGCAGTATGGTGCCCTCTGTCATGGGGGGCAGGCAGTGCTCGTTCCACAGGTGGCCGTGGGTGGCATAGAGCTTCACGCCGTCCACCTCCAAAAAGGCGTAGTCGGCCATAATGGGAAATTCTAAGACCATCTGGTCCACCTCGCTGTCGCAGTTGCCGCGGACGGCGAGGATCCGCTCCTTGACGCCATTGAGCATCTCGTAGGCCTTGGGACAGTCGTACTCCTCCGGCAGGGCGTTGCGGGGACCGTGGTAGAGCAGGTCCCCCAGAAGCAGAATCTGGTCCGGGGCCTCCGCCTCCACCCGCTGCATCAGAAGGGCGCAGTAGTGGGCGGAGCCGTGAATATCAGATGCGATGAGCAGTTTCATGCGAACAGTTTCCTCCTTGCAGTCGCGCGCTCCCCGGGACAGGACGAAGGCCATGCCCAGGGGCGCTGGTACAATACAACTTTATTATTATATCATACTCCAAGTCGGGAAACAATGGTGGACTGGGGCCTCCGCAGGGAAAATCGAGTAAAAACACCCTTTCTCGTCGCTCAAAAAAATTTTGGATAAATTTGATAATAGGTATTGACAAATATCTTGCTTTATAGTATATTATGACCAGAAAGGGTGAGTCCAATGTACAGGTAAATAACCAAGGACACTGCAATGGGAAGTAAGGGAAGCGAAATCAATCGAGCAAGGCCTTTGTATAAGGAGCCTGTGGCAAGAGCCAGCGGGCGAGAGGAAGATGATTGCAGAACGGTTCTACAGCGACTGAGAAGCAGTGTCCGAAAAATCTGACGAAAGCGAGGTAGCCATGGATGTTAGATAATAAGAGTAACCAGAAATGACCCCTGACTGCAAGGCGATAACAACGTGTGGGAGAAAGAAGCAGTCAGGGGTCATTTCTATTTTTGCAAGCAGATGTGTCGGCAGGCCGCGGGCCTGCTTTTTTTATTGCTTTGACGGCTTCTGAAGGCGCTCCCGCTTTTGCGGGAGCTTTTCGCCGCTATTTGACCGGAATAAGACTTGCCATTTGCCGGGGAAACCGCTATACTGTCTCCGGCGAGGTGACTGACATGAACTATGAGACAGTTTTATTTGATTTAGACGGGACCCTGCTGGATACCCTGGAGGACCTGAAGGACGCGGTGAACCACGAGCTGGCCATGGAGGGGGATCCCCAGCGGACCTTGGAGGAGGTCCGTGCCTTTGTGGGCAACGGTCTCCGCAAACTGATGGTCCGGGCTCTGCCCGCCGGCGCCAGCGAGGAGGAGATCGACCGCCGCACCGGACGGATGAAGGCCTTTTACGAGAAAAACGCCTGCCATAAGACCCGGCCCTATCCCGGCATACCGGAGCTGCTGCGCCGGCTGCGGGAGGCGGGGGTGAAAATCGCGGTGGTCTCCAACAAAGTGGACAGCGCGGTGAACACCCTGTGTGAGCAGTATTTTCCCCAGCTGGTAGATATCGCGGTGGGGGAACGGCAGGGCATGCCCCGCAAGCCCGCCCCGGACACGGTAGAGCTGGCCCTGCGCCTCTTGGACCGGGAGAAGGCAGGGGCAGTCTACGTGGGGGACTCCGACGTGGACATCGACACCGCCCGCAATGCCGGACTCCCCTGCCTCTCGGTGACATGGGGCTTTCGCGGCGAGGAGACGCTGGTACAGGCGGGCGCTAAGCGGTTGGTCCGCTCGGCGGAGGAGCTGTGGGAGGCCATTGCAGGGCAGGAGGAATAGAGAGGAGCTCCTTGGAGAGGATTTCCGGAGGAGCTTCGATCAGGACTTGCGCCGGTTAGCCATACGCGGTATAATAGCGGCAATACGACAGAAAGGGAGGAGCCTGCTGTGATTAAGCACGTGGTGATGTGGAAGTTTAAGGAGGGAACGGAGAAGGAGCGGGATGAGTTTCTTACCAAGCTCCAAGGCCTGTACGGCGTGATTCCCCAGATCAAGGAACAGGAGATCGGCGTGGACTGCGCCGGCGGCGGCAACTACGGCGCGGTGCTCGTCTCTCTCTTTGACTCCATGGAGGACCTGGAGGCCTACAAGACCGACCCCCGCCATGTGGCGGTGTCTGAGCTGTGCAAGTCCATCCGGGAGAGTCGGGTAGCGGTGGACTACCAGGTGTAAAGGGAACGGACCTGTCTGCCGGGGATATGGGGCATATCCCCGGCTTTTTTCGGAGAAGCTAAGAAAAAAGGAGACAACGGAGGAAACAGGTATGACAACTGCGCTGGACAATATGGGCTTAGAGGAGCTGACGGCAAAGCCGGAGGACGCCATGCGCCTGGCGAGTCTCGCCACAGTGGAGGGCCAGCGGATTCGGGCCTACGGCGGCGAGTACTACCGCTACCGGATGGGGGACGCGGTGGTGGTCGTGCGCACTGCGCAGAACTATGAGACCGGGGAGTCCGAGCTGTGTGGAATGGATGTCCACGCCGTCTCTGACTGTGTCTGGGACTGCGAGATCGTGGATGACATCTCCCCGGCGGACTACAGCCCCCTGGAGAAACGGCTGCTGGTGACCGGCCCCTCCGGCGACGCGGCGGTGGTGGAGGTGGTGGACGCCGATGTGCTGCCCCTTTTCTACCCCGGCACACCCATCAAGCTGCGGATGGTGGGCTTCCCCCGCCGGATCCGATATTTTGACAGCGCCGCAAGCTATCTCGCCGCCCAGAGCGGACAGGACGGGGCGGAGGCCGCCGTGCTGGACGAGGGAGGCATCTTCTCCATCGGCTACGCCCAACAGGGGGAGGCGGAGAGCGCCGCGCCGGCCATGGACGAGAACCTTGTGCTGCTGCGGGGCGTGGTGAAAGATGCGAAGGTGGGGGAGACCTATATGGGCATGGAGCCCATGACCACCTTCGTTCGGGTCACCGTGGCGACCAGCCTCGGCGATGTGGAGCTCTGCCACACGGCGGAGCAGATTACGGAGGAGGAGAAGGACCTGGTCCGCGTCGGCTCCACGGTGTCCGCCCTGTGCGTGCTCAGCGGCGATGCCGCGGTGGGGGAGCTGTCTGACGGCGTGTTTTTTGGCGAGGAGCAGGATCTCGCGCTGCTGCGGTATTTCTTTGAGCACGGCGGTGCGGACCGGCTGCGCTCGGCTATGCACAGTGAGTGCGCCTATATCTCGGAGTACGGCGGAACCCGGGTGGAGGGACAGGAGGCGGTGATCGCGGTGCTCAAGGGCGTGGAGGAGGCCATGGGAGAGGGCAGCTGCTATTTTGCCTATCCCGCCCATCTCACTGGTGTGGACGCCTCGGAGGGGCAGGAGCCTCCCCGCTACCACAAGGGAAAGGGGTGCCTTCTGCTCTCTGAGGGCGGGCCGGAGCGCTATGTGGCGCTGTGCTTTGTGGAGACCGACAGCCTGGGACGGATTCGGGAGCTGCACCTGAGCTGCGACAGCCGCTACAATTTTGAGAGGGACCAAGCATCGGCATGACGAAAGCAATAGGACAGGGCGCCGGACGGTGAAGTCCGGCGCCCTATCTTTTTGCCGCTTTCCCCCATTTTTGCGGTTGAACCCCGGTGGGGTCGGCGCCGCCTACTCCCGCGTCTCGTAGTAGAGGTTGGCGAACAGTACGGTCAAAAACAGGACCACAAGGGCGGCGCACAGGGCGATGCCCGCAGATAGAAACTGCCCGTTTTTTGAAACGGCGTACAGCAGCAGGCAGAGCATACAGCCGCCCCATAGAATGTAATTGCTCAGCCGCAGGGCGGCCTGACCGCTCTTTTGGGCGATGTAGCGGTCCCGCTCATCCGCCATCGCCGCGGCCTGCTCCGCCGCGCCCTTTTCGGTAAAGGCGATCAGGAAGCTGACAGCGCTGTAGGCGAGGGCGAGGACCCCGGCCACGGCGAACCGCGCCGCGGGCTGCTGCAGCCATGCGGCGGCAAAGGCCGCTGCGGACAGCAGCGCCATTATGATACCGGCGGCAAAGCTCCTCTCGCTTTTTATGCGTTTCCCCTGCTTTTTCATTTGCTTTCCATCCTTTCTTTGCTTCTTACACGCGACCTGCGGGAGACGGCCTCTGCCAGCCGCGTCAGGCATCCGCGCCCTGTCTGACGGTGCCCTTGAGCCGCAGAAGCTTCTCCACCAAGTCCTCCTGCCGCTCGCTGAGCTTGCGCCACAGCCGGACCGCGGATAGGACGGCGAAGACACAGGCCAAACGGAGAGGGGCGGCAAAGCCCAGACAGCCAAAGAGAGCATAGCCCGCTGCCGCGGCTGCCAGTAGGGAGACAGTCAGAAGAATCCCCAGCCGCGCCAGCAGCGCGGTGGTGGGGAGACCCTCGAAGTAGGCCTCCCACTTGGCGCCGTCCATGTGCTGGAGCTTGTATTTGAGGTAGAAGGCGCCGAGGGTCAGCCCCACAAAGAGCAGGGCGGCGACGGCGCTGAGGGCCCAAAACAGGAGAAGAAGAACAGCCAGCCGGCCCGGGGAGAGAGCCTCCGGCCCGCTCTCCCGGAAGAACCATGCCCACAGGAATAAGACGGCTCCCGAGGCGGCCAGTCCTAAGGCGAGGTAGAGCCCCTCCCGGTCGCAGGCAAACTGGTGGAAGGCCCGGACCGCCCCCGCCGTGAAGGACAGGGACAGCAGTACCGTCCAGGCCGGATCCTCCTGGAGCACACACAGGGCGGAGAGCAGCTGGGAGAGGGTGAGCACGGCCCGGCCCGCCCTCCGCTGCCCAGCGGACTGGATCTCCAGATCCCGCTCGTCCCGGAGCAGATGGAGCTCCCGGGCCCGGCGGGTCTCCTGCATGCGGTCAGTCATGGAACATACCTCCCTTTACAGCTTGTTCTCATAATGGATGGAACAGGCCAGTTCCAGCACCAAGGAAAAAAACCACAGCAGCCCGGTGACGATCAGAACACCGGCGAGAATGAGCTTGGCCTCCTCCACCGGGTGGAAGGCGGCCCCCAAGGCGCATGCCGTGCACAACACAAACAAGGCAGCCTTCAGTACGGTGAAGCAGGTACTCTTGGTGCGCAAGGCCACTAAGATGTTCCGCTCGTCCCGCTGGTCAATCAGATCTTGGATTGCCTTGTCCCGGGACAGTGCCCGGGTCACCGACTCCGCGCCAAACAGCAGGCACAGTACGCACAGCACCACCGACTTGGGCCGCCAGTTCCCAGTGACCAGCATGGCGATCAGAAGAGCCAGCCCGAGGGTGATGGAAAACAGCCCAGAAGCAAAATTCTTTTTGTTATAGATCTTCATACTGCCGATCCTCCAGCTCCTTGTTTTCCTTCAGACAGCACAGCTCCTCCACACTCACCCCGAAGACCTCCGCCATGCGGTAGGCCAGCATGAGAGAGGGACTGTACTGCTCCTTCTCAATGGAGATGATGGTGCGGGAGGAGACATGGACCAGATCCGCCAGCTGCTGCTGGGTCAGCTGGGCCTTGATCCGCAGCTCCTTTACCCTTGTCTTCACACCGCGCCACCTCCTGAAATATGAAGTTTACTTCACCTGAAGTTAGCTTCATGCTACCATGGAATCAACAGCCTGTCAAGAGCCAATCTGCCTGTGACCATCATTTTTCACGGGGAAAGGGAAAATGCCGCCGTTAGCTTCGGAGGAGACGGGGGGATTTATGAAAAAGAAGAGGCGCCGCAGAGCGTTCGTTCTGCGGCGCCTCGGTTGGGGGCTTTCCTATCTCTCAGATCATTCTTGGGACAGCAGTGCGGTCCACTCCGCCTCCTTGAAGCCGGGGAGGACGCCCCGCTCATCCACCAGCAGGGGACGTTTGACCAGCATGCCGTCGGTGGATAGCAGGCGCAGCTGCTCCTCCTCGGACATGCCGGGGAGCTTGTCCTTGAGGGCGAGGGCCTTGTACTGCAGCCCGCTGGTGTTGAAGAAGCGCTTGAGGGGCAGGCCGCTGCGGCCGTACCACTCCTTCAGCTCCTCGTAGGTGGGGTTTTCCTCCTTAATGTTCCGGTAAGTGTAGGGGATCTGCCGCGCCTCCAGCCACTGGATGGCCTTCTGGCAGGTGGTGCACTTGGGGTAGCATAGAATAAGCATGGATCGTTCCTCCTCAGTATTCCCGCAGAACGAGGGTGGTGGCGCCGAGGTTGAGCCCCAGCTCAATCCGCAAAACCTTGGGGTGCTTGCTATAGGTCTGGCGGATCATGTCCCGCAGGGCGGCTCCGCTGTGGTAGCCGTGGATCAGCTCCAGACGGTAGACCGACCGGTCAGAGCGGCGCAGGGCCGCGTCGATGGCGGTGCGGGCCTGCACACAGGTCATGCCGTGGAGATCCATGGTGATGACGCCGGCGGACATGGTTTCCCTCCTCTCCGCTGTTTTTTCTCTGCCATTGTACCACGGCGGCGGGAGCTTGTACACGGCGGCTTTACAAAAATTTTTCCCACGGTATAATGGGAATCGGAAAGAAAACGAATTGGGGAGGCAAAGCCATGTTCAACTGTACCCTCTGCTACATTGAAAACGACCGGGGGGAGTACCTGATGCTCCACCGGGTGAAAAAGAAGAACGACGTCAATCAGGACAAGTGGATCGGCGTGGGCGGCAAGTTCGAGGAGGGGGAGAGCCCGGAGGACTGCCTGCTGCGGGAGGTCCGGGAGGAGACCGGGCTGGAGCTGAAGCGCTACCGCCTGCGGGGAATCGTTACCTTCGTCACCGTAGGTTGGGAGACGGAATATATGTACCTTTACACCGCCGACAGATACACCGGGACCCTCCGGGAGTGCGACGAGGGGGACCTGGAGTGGGTACCCAAGGACCAGGTGGAGGCGCTGCCCATCTGGGAGGGGGATAAGATTTTCTTCCGCCTGCTGCGGGAGGACCGCCCCTTCTTCTCCCTGAAGCTGTCCTACGAGGGGGACAAGCTGGTCTATGCCGCCTTGGACGGGGAGGAGATGGCGCTGGGGAGGGAGAAGCTGCTGATCTCCGCCTGCCTCTTGGGGCGCAACTGCAAGTACAACGGCGGCAACAACTACACGCCTCTTGTGGAGGAGCTGAAGGCGCGCTATGAGCTGATCCCCGTGTGCCCGGAGGCCTTCGGCGGGCTGAAGATCCCCCATGAGCCCTCAGAGCGGGTGGGGGACAGGGTGCTCTCCAAGTCCGGAGAGGACGTGACCGCCGCCTTTGTCCGCGGGGCGGAAAAGACCGCGGAGATCGCCCGCCGGAACGGGGTGCGCTTGGCGGTGCTCAAGGAGCGCAGCCCCTCCTGCGGCTGCGGCGCTGTCTACGACGGCACCTTCACCGGCACGGTGGTGCCCGGGGACGGGGTGGCCGCAGCGCGGCTGAAGGAGCAGGGGGTGGCCATCTACGGCGAGAGCCGGATCAAGGAGCTGCTGTAAAGGGAGTTTTTTCGCCGCCCTGGCGGCGGGAGGTTTCGCACCAGCAGGCGCGGGGGCGCGTCGCCGTACTTGCGGCGATGTGCCCCGCAGAGGCACAAAAAAACCCTGCCGTTGAACGCGGTAAAAACCGCGTGTCTGCAGGCGGCGCAAAAATCCCCGGCGGCATCATGATAGATGCCGCCGGGGATTTTTTTACAAGTATCAGATTTTCAGCTTGCTCTTGAGTACTACGCGGGCCTTCTTGTAGTAGTAGCGCCGCTGGGCCATCTTCTGGGCCTTCTCATAGAGAGCGTCGATCTCAGAGCGGTGGGCAGCGGGGTTGTCCTCCCACTCCTCCGCCTTTTTCCGGGTGGACTTGAACTGGAGCAGGTAGATCATCTCGTACCACAGCTGGCTGTCGGTACTGTTCTCCCGGTACCAGTAGGCGCCAAACTGGTCCTCCATGGGAGCATACATGATCTGATCCATCTCCTCAGCAGTGAGGTAGCCCTGCTCGATGGCCATGGGAACGATGTCCGTACCGGGGAGGAAATTGAGCCCATGCATCTGCAGCTCAAAGGGACCGTGCATCCGCTTGACCAGTTCGTAGGTCTCCTTCAGCGTATCGATGGTCTCAAAGGGGTGGCGGAGCATGAAGTCGTAGCTGGCCCAGAACACCCCGGAGTCGTGAATGATGCGGGTAGCCTCGATGATATCCTCGTTGGCCTCGTAGCGGTGGAACACGTCCTTGCGGATGTGGGGGGAGCCGGACTGGATGCCCATGATCACCTCGGTGAGGCCCACGGCCTTCAGCTTGCGCAGCACCTCCTCGTCCACCATCTTGGGGTGGGACCAGATGGTGAAGGGCAGGTTGATGTGCTTTTTATACTCCACCACGAACTCGTCCACCCAGCCGGGCAGGTTGGGGAAGATCTCGTCGTAGAAGTGGACGAAGACCAGCTTGCGGCAGGCCTTCTTGGCGATCTTCAGCTCGTCGATGATGCTCTTCACCGAGCGGGTGCGCACGTGCTTGGTGCCCTTGGGGTAGAGCCGAGCCAAGTTGATGCAGCAGCAGTAGGAGCAGGTGAAGGGACAGCCCCGGGAGGCGATGACCTCATAGCTCAGGGTGCCCAGCTGGGGGTCCCCCTCCACCACCTTGTCGTGCTCGATAAAGCAGGCCTTCTCACACTCGATGGCGGGCAGACCATAGGCGTCGATGTCCCCCTCCATGGTGCCGATCTCGTTGATGACGGCCTCTCCGCCCTTGAGATAGCACAGGGAGGGGATCTCCTCATAGCTGCCGCCGTCCCGGAGAGCGTCGCACAGGGCGCAGAGGGGGTGCTCTCCATCGATGCGGATGGAGAAGTCCAGCCCCTCCCGGCGGAGAAAGCGCTGGGGGAACATGGAGGCGAAGGCGCCGCCGTGGGCCAGAGGCAGCCGGGGGAAGTGCTTGGTAATGGCGTCGATCACCAGCTCCACCGTGTCGAGATACATGGAGGACATGATGGAGAGGCCCACCAGAAGGGGCTCTGCGGCGCGGATGCGCTCCACCAGCAGCTCCAGCTCCCGCTGGGTGGTCTTGGAGGGGTGGACGCTGTTGAAGGTCTTATAGAAGATGGTCTGCACGTCGTAGCCGCCCTCGCGCAGGGCGGTCTCTAAATACCGCACGCCCAGAGCCTTGGTGTTGTAAAAGGCCACCAGAACCACGGTGGGCCGCTTTGCTTCTGTGTTCATAGGGAGAGGACTCCTTCTCTTTTATTTCTCATACACCTACCATAAAAGTTTATCCAAAAAAAGTCAAGGGAAACAGGAAGATTTGCCAATTTTTGTTGCGCGGAACAGGGGAGGGGTGCTATGATGGAGAAGGAAGGAGGGGTGGCCCTATGCCGGAGCATGGCGCTTACAAGGATTCAAAAAAGCTGGAGCGGCAGATGGCCTCCCTCTATGTGCTGAACACCGGACGGCAGCAGTGTGCGCCGGGCTATGGCTGGGGTCCGGGGGTCCGGGACCACTATCTGCTGCATCTTATCCTCTCCGGTACGGGGACTTACACAGTGGGCGGAGCGGTCTATGAGCTGTCCGCAGGGGACAGCTTCCTCATCTACCCCAACACCCCGGTCCACTACTGCGCTGATAAAGAGGAGCCGTGGGAGTATATCTGGGTGGGCTTTGACGGGCTGGATGCGCCCCGCCATATGGAGCGCACCGTGTTTTCCGCCGATGCACCGGTGCGCCGCCAGTGGCATGCCGAGGCGCTTGCGCCCCTGCTGGAGGATATCTACCGTGCCTACGGCACCTCGCCGGCGGCAAGACTCGCCATGGCGGGGCGGCTCTATCTGCTGCTGGCCTTTCTCACAGAGCAGGGGGCGGCCGGCGGCGGGGGAGAGCGGGAGGAGAGTGCGGCGTCCATAGCGGTGGAGTATATTACCAGCCACTACGCCCAGCCTATGACTATGGAGGAGCTGGCAAGGCACCTGTCCGTCAGCCAGAGCAGCCTCTACCGGCAGTTTGTCCGGCGCTACGGCATATCCCCCAAGCGCTTTTTGATGGAGTACCGCATGGACCGGGCCTGCGAGCTCCTCTCCGAGGGGAACTACTCGGTGCAGGAGGTGTCCAACTCGGTGGGCTTTGAAGATCCCTTCTACTTCTCCCGGGCCTTCCGGGAGAGCAAGGGGGTCTCTCCCAAGCAGTACGCAGCAGAACACCGGAGGAGAAGGTGAGACGGCGGTCAAAATTCCAGCCATGTGAATGAAAAATCCATGTTTCTGCGGCGGCGCCTCCGCTATAATAAAAGAAAAAAGGTAGGGAAAATGCCGCTGTACGTAAGGAGAGCGGCAAGGAAATCTTGAGGAAGAAGATTGAGGGGGGGACGGCTATGGGATATCTATTTTCTCCAGCGCGAGATTGGAAAGCGCTGGAGGCGGCCATAGAGAGGCTCTATGGAGCTGAGGCGCTGCCGGCGCAGCGGGAGCGCTATCAGGGGCTTCTGCGGGGGCTGGAGGAGATCTTCGGCCCTGTGGAGCGCGCGGCGGTGTTTTCCGCTCCAGGGCGCACGGAAATCGGCGGCAACCACACCGACCACCAGCACGGCAAGGTGCTGGCGGGCAGTGTGAATTTGGACGTGATCGCGGCGGCGGCGCCCAATGGAGAGCGGGTGATCCGTATCCAGAGCGAGGGATTCCCTATGGACGTGGTGGAGCTGGATGATCTGTCCGTCCGGGAGGAGGAGCGCAACACCTCTGCCGCGATTGTCCGGGGCATCGCCGCTTGGTTTGCCCAGAGGGGCTGCCAAATCGAGGGATTTAACGCCTATACCACCTCCAGCGTGCTCAAGGGCAGCGGCCTGAGCTCCTCGGCGGCTTTTGAGGTGCTCCTTGGCAACATTATCAACGAGCTGTTCTACGGCGGGCAGTGCGACCCGGTACAGATCGCCCAGATTGGCCAGTACGCGGAGAACGTCTACTTCGGCAAGCCCAGCGGCCTGCTGGACCAGATGGCCGCCTCCGTGGGGAATATGGTGACGGTGGACTTCGCCGACAATGCTGCCCCCGTGGTGGAGCGGGTGGACTTCGACTTTGCCCACGCCGGCCACGCCCTGTGCATCATCGACTCCGGCGCCGACCACGCCGACCTCACCGATGAGTACGCTGCGGTGACCACCGAACTGCGCGCGGTGTGCGCCCACTTTGGAAAGAGCGTACTGCGGGAGGTGGCGGAGGCGGACTTTTACGCCGCCCTGCCGGAGCTGCGGCGGACCTGCGGGGACCGTGCGGTGCTTAGGGCCATCCACATCTATGAGGACAACCGGCGGGTAGAGCGGCAGGTGGCCGCCCTGCGCCGGGGGGACTTCGACGCCTTCCTGCAGTTGGTGACGGCCTCGGGCCTCTCCAGCTGGCGGTATCTGCAGAATGTGGTGCCCGCCGGGTACACCCGCCATCAGGAGGTGGCCGTGGCTCTGGCGCTGTGTGAGAAGCTGCTCTCCGGCCGGGGAGCCTGCCGGGTCCACGGCGGCGGCTTTGCCGGCACCATCCAGGCCTTCGTGCCCCTCGACATGCTCCAGCCCTTCCGGGATGAGATGGAGCGGGCGCTGGGCGAGGGATCCTGCCACGTGCTGTCCATCCGTCCGGTGGGCGGCGTGCGGCTGGCATAAAGGAGGATACGAGCATGATAGACGCCTATATTGGAGCCCTTGCTGACTACGGTATCGAGACGGGGCTGATCGAGCCGTCGGACCGGGTCTGGGCGATTAACAGCCTGCTGCAGGCTATGGAGCTCAACGAGTATATCGAGCCTGATGAGCCGCTGCAGCTGCCCTTGGAGGAGATCCTGCAGGCGCTGACGGATTTCTCCGTCCGGCGGGGCCTCGTCGGAGACGATGTCACCAGCCGGGACCTGTTTGACACCAAGCTCATGGGGATCCTGACGCCCCGGCCCTCGGCGGTGCGCCGGCAGTTCGCGGCGCTGTATGAGAAGTCTCCCAAGGCCGCCACGGACTGGTACTACCGGTTCAGTCAGGACACGGATTACATCCGCCGCTACCGGATTAAGAAGGACCAGAAGTGGACCACAAAGAGCCGGTGGGGGGAGCTGGATATCACCATCAACCTCTCCAAGCCGGAGAAGGACCCCAAGGCCATCGCCGCGGCGAAGAACGCCCCGGCCAGCGCCTATCCCAAGTGCCAGCTGTGTGCCGAGAACGAGGGCTACGCCGGCCGCATGAACCACCCCGCCCGGGAGAACCACCGGATCATCCCGGTGACCATCGACAACAGGGCATGGTATTTGCAGTACAGCCCCTATGTCTACTACAACGAGCACTGCATCGTCTTCAACAGCGAGCACACCCCCATGAAGATCGAGCGGTCCACCTTCCGCAAGCTCTTGGATTTTGTAGGGCAGTTCCCCCACTACTTTGTGGGATCCAACGCCGACCTGCCCATTGTGGGGGGCTCCATCCTCAGCCACGACCACTTCCAGGGCGGGCACTACACCTTCGCCATGGAGAGGGCCCCGATCGAGCGGCCTGTCAGCTTCCCCGGCTTTGGCGACGTGGAGGCGGGGATCGTCAAATGGCCCATGTCGGTTATCCGCCTACGCTGCGCTGATGACGGCTGTCTGGTGGAATTGGCGGACAAAATTCTCACCGCATGGCGGGGCTACACCGACGAGGCCGCCTTCGTCTTTGCCGAGACCGACGGAGAGCCCCACAACACCATCACCCCCATCGCCCGGATGCGCCAGGGCAAGTTTGAGCTGGACCTGGTGCTGCGCAACAACATCACCACGCCTGAATACCCCATGGGCGTCTACCACCCCCACCCGGAGCTCCACCACATTAAAAAGGAGAACATCGGCCTCATCGAGGTCATGGGCCTTGCGGTGCTGCCCGCCCGGCTGAAGGGGGAGATGGCGGCGCTGTCGGAGGTCCTGGTCTCCGGCGGCGACCTCCGTGGGCAGGAGGCCATAGAAAAGCACGCCGACTGGGCGGAGGAACTGCGGCGGCGGTACACCTTTACAGCGGACAATGTGACAGAAATTCTGCGGGAGGAAGTCGGCCAGGTGTTTGCCCAGGTGCTGGAGCACGCCGGGGTCTACAAGTGCACCCCGGAGGGCCGCGCAGCCTTCCTGCGGTTTATTGAGAGCGTTAAATAAAAAGGAGGAGACAAGGGATGAGGACCATTTTAGTGGCCGGCGGCGCTGGCTATATCGGCAGCCACATGGTGGCGCTGCTGGTGGAGAAGGGCTACGACGTGGTGGTGGTGGACAATCTCTGCACCGGCCACGCCGAGGCGGTCAAGGGCGGCGCCGAGCTCTGCGTCGGCGACGTGCGGGACCGGGACTTTTTGGACAAGGTGTTCACTGAGCACCCCATTGACGGGGTCATCAACTTTGCCGCCTTCTCCCTGGTGGGGGAGAGCGTCACCAACCCTCTGAAGTACTACGGCAACAACGTGGCCGGGTCCCAGTCCATGCTGGAGACCATGGTCAAGCACAAGGTGGACAAGATCGTCTTCTCCTCCACCGCCGCCACCTACGGCGAGCCGGAGAAGCAGCCCATTGAGGAGACCGACCGCACGGAGCCCACCAACCCCTACGGAGGGAGCAAGCTGGCCATCGAGGGGATGCTGAAGTGGTGCAGCCGGGCCTACGGCATCCGCTACGCCGCCCTGCGCTACTTCAATGCCGCCGGCGCCAACACGGAGGTGGACATCGGCGAGGACCACAACCCGGAGAGCCATCTGATCCCCATTGTGCTCCAGTGTGCCTTGGGCAAGCGGGATCATGTGGGTATCTTCGGTGATGACTACCCCACCCCCGACGGCACCTGTGTGCGGGATTACATCCACGTACGGGATCTGGTCAGCGCCCATCTGCTGGCGCTGGAGTATCTGGACCGGGGCGGCGAGAGCGGGCCGTTTAACCTTGGAAACGGCACCGGCTACAGCGTACGGGAGATTATCGAGACGGCCCGAAAGGTCACCGGGAAGCCCATCCCTGCCACTGTGGAGCCTCGCCGGGCAGGGGATCCCTCGGTGCTCATCGCCTCCAACAAAAAGGCGGCGGAGGCCCTGGGGTGGAAGCCGGAGCGCAGCCTTGAGCAGATCATCTCCGACGCGTGGACGTGGCACTCCGGCCATCCTAACGGCTACAGCAAGTGAGCGGGGGAAATCCCCTGGTAAAATCCGCTTTTATAGACGAAGTGATGCAAGCCGCCGCGGTAAAAACCGCGGCGGCTCTTTTGCGCAGACAGAGTGCTTTTGGGGGGAGAAAAAATGGTGAATAAAAAATGGATATTGAATAAAAAGATGAATATTGCCTGTCCGGCAGAAAAAAATGGAAGAACCTGCAGACAAAGAGAAGGAGGGCGGCAAAGGAAAACGGCCACTGATACAGCAAAATTAGCTGCACCATGCACAAAATACACAGAGGGGCACACTTGAATTTCTACAGATTTGTGCATTGAATAATCATGCAAAGATGAGTAATATATATTCATCAACAACGGCGGAGCATTGGGAGGTTTCGTTATGAGTAAGAAAGATATTAAGAAGATTGTGCTGGCCTATTCCGGCGGCCTCGATACATCCATTATCATCCCTTGGCTGAAGGAGAACTACAACAATCCCGAGATCATCTGCATGGCTGCGGACGTGGGCCAGGGCGACGAGTTGGACGGCTTGGAGGAAAAGGCTATCAAGACCGGCGCCAGCAAGCTCTACATTGTGGACATGGTGGACGAGATGGTGGATGAGGTGATCATTCCCTCTATGATGATGGGCGCCAAGTATGAGAACTATCTGCTGGGCACCGCCTTTGCACGGCCCATTATTGCCCGCCATCTGGTGGAGATCGCCAAGAAGGAGGGCGCCGACGCCGTGTGCCATGGCTGCACCGGCAAGGGCAACGATCAGGTCCGCTTTGAATTAGCGGTGAAGCGCATGGCCCCCGAGATGAAGATTATCGCCCCCTGGCGGGAGTGGGATATCAAGGGTCGTGACGAGGAGATCGACTACGCCGAGGCTCACAACGTGCCCCTGAAGATCAGCCGGGAGACCAACTACTCCAAGGATAAGAACCTCTGGCATCTGAGCCATGAGGGCTTGGATCTGGAAGATCCCGCCAACGAGCCCCAGTACGACAAGCCCGGCTTTTTAGAGATGGGCGTCAGCCCTGCCAACGCCCCTGACAAGGCCACCTATGTGACCCTGGACTTTGAGAAGGGCGTGCCTGTGGCCATCGACGGAGAGAAGATGAAGGCCAGCGACATCATCCGCAAGCTCAACAAGCTGGGCGGCGAGAACGGCATCGGCCTGCTGGACATTGTGGAGAACCGCCTTGTGGGTATGAAGGACCGGGGCGTCTACGAGACTCCGGGCGGCACCATCCTCTACCAGGCCCACGAGGTGCTGGAGATGATTACCCTCGACAAGGACACCAAGCACATGAAACAGAAGCTGGCTGTGGACTTTGCTGATCTCGTTTACAACGGCAAGTGGTTTACCACCGTTCGGGAGTGCCTGCAGGCCTTCGCCGTCAAGAGCCAGGAGTTTGTCACCGGTACGGTGAAGCTCAAGCTCTACAAGGGCAATATCATTACCGCCGGCGTCACCTCTCCGGTGAGCCTGTACTCCGAGAACTTAGTGACCTTTGAGGAGAGCGACTACAACCAGAACGACGCCACGGGCTTTATCAACCTCTGGGGTCTGCCGGATACGGTGCAGGCGCTGCGGGAGCAGGGGAAACTTTAATCGGCGAAAAAGGCACTGCCTTTCCGCCGAGGCGACAGGCCGCCGCGCGCGTGCTGCGCACACACTTTCGGCCTGAGCGGTGTTTTCCCCGACGCGCATGTCGCCGGGGAAAACGAATTCTATTAGCGCCGGGGTACAGGCTTCGGGAGCTTGATGAAATAGCGGGCGGCCAACGGCCGCCCGCTAATAGATAGAAGAGATTGCAGGAAAGTATCCCGCAGCCACGGGGAAGCGCATGGCTCTCTGTTCGGATGTGCATAGTATACTTTCTGTAGGGTTGCTTTTTCATTTTACTTTGTGCCGCGCATAGCGGCGGAATAGGGGGATTTTTATGAAATTATGGGGCGGACGGTTTCAGAAGGAGACCGATACGTTAGTCAACGACTTTAACTCCTCTATCCAGTTTGACGCGCGGCTGTACAAGGAGGACATTCAGGGCTCCATGGCCCACGCCGCCATGCTGGCCGACTGCGGCATTATCTCTCAGGAGGACGGCACGGCGATTATCGAGGGGCTGAAGGAGATCCTTGCGGACATTGAGGCTGGCAAGGTGGAGCTCACCGCCGAGAACGAGGATATCCACATGAACGTGGAGGCCCTGCTGACGGCGCGGATTGGCAGCGCCGGCAAGCGGCTCCATACGGCCCGCAGCCGCAACGACCAAGTGGCAGTGGACCTGCGGCTGTATCTTAAGAAGGAGATTTTGGAGATCCGGAACTTAGTGCTCCACCTGCAGAAGGTGATCGTGGAGAAGGCCAAGCAGCACCAGAATACGGTGATGCCCGGCTACACCCACATGCAGCGGGCCCAGCCCATCTCCTTTGCCCACCACCTGTTGGCCTACGGTGCCATGCTCTGCCGGGATGTGACGCGGCTGGAGGACTGCTTGGAGCGTATGGACGAGTGCCCCCTCGGCAGCGGCGCTCTGGCCGGCACCACCTACCCCATCGACCGCATGGAGACGGCCAAGGCCCTGGGGTTCCGGGCCCCCACCTCCAACAGCATGGACGGCGTCAGCGACCGGGACTACGCCTTGGAGCTGCTGAGCGGATTGTCCATTTTGATGATGCACCTCTCCCGGTTCTCCGAGGAGATCATCCTCTGGTGCTCCTGGGAGTTTAAGTTTGTGGAGCTGGACGACGGCTATTCCACCGGGTCCAGCATCATGCCCCAGAAAAAGAACCCGGATGTGGCGGAGCTGCTCCGGGGTAAGACGGGGCGGGTCTACGGGGACTTGATGGGTCTGCTCACCACCATGAAGGGTCTGCCTCTGGCCTACAACAAGGACATGCAGGAGGACAAGGAGCCGGTGTTTGACGCCGTCGACACGGTGAAGATGTGCCTGCCGGTGTTCGCCGGGATGGTGGAGACCATGCGGGTGCTGCCGGAGAATATGCGCCGCGCCGCCGGCAAGGGCTTTATCAACGCCACCGACTGCGCCGACTACCTGACCAAGAAGGGGATGCCCTTCCGGGACGCCTACACCACCGTGGGCAAGCTGGTCTACTACTGCACCGAGCAGGGCAAGCTCTTAGAGGAGCTGAGCCTTGCGGAGCTGCAGCAGATCTCCCCCCTCTTTGAGGAGGATGTGTACGAGGCGCTGAAGCTGGAGAACTGCATGGCCCAGCGCAGCAGCTATGGTGGTCCCGCCATCAGCGAGACACAGCGGCAGATCGAGACCATCGAGGCCTTTATTGCCCAGCGGACCAAGTAAAAAACGCGGGGAGGAGTTCCCCGAGGCAAAGAAAAGAGGAACGGACCATGGTGGGAAAGCCGAAGGTATATATTGACGGGAAAGAGGGCACCACGGGGCTGCAGATCTACGAGCGGCTGGGCGGCCGGCAGGATATTGAGCTGCTGCTCATCGACGAGGAGAAACGCAAGGACCCGGCGGAGCGGAAGAAGTTCTTAAACCATGCCGATCTGGTGTTCCTGTGCCTTCCCGACGCCGCCGCCCGGGAGGCGGTGGCCATGATCGACAATCCCCACACCCGGGTGATTGACGCCTCCACCGCCCACCGGACGGCGCCGGGGTGGGTCTACGGCTTTCCCGAGCTGAAGCCCGGCCAGCGGGAGGCCATTGCCGCCGCCAAGCGGGTAGCCAACCCCGGCTGTCACGCCACAGGCTTTATCAGCATCGTCTACCCGCTGGTGGCCATGGGGCTTCTGCCGAAGGATGCGGCTCTCAGCTGTTTTTCCCTCACCGGCTACTCCGGAGGCGGCAAGAAGATGATCGCCCAGTATGAGGCGGCAGACAAGGGGGAGGCCCTCTTCAGCCCGGCCATCTACGCCCTGCCCCAGGGACACAAGCACCTGCCGGAGATGCAGGTCATCTGCGGCTTGGAGCACCCACCGGTGTTCAGCCCCATTGTGGACGACTACTACAAGGGCATGGCCACCACCGTGCCCCTCCACAGAAGTCAGCTGACAGGCGTGTCCACGCTTCATCAGGTGTGGCAGGCCATGGCCGATTACTATGGAACCTATGACGGAAAGCGGCTGGTCTATATGGCCGGCGATCCCACGGACAGCCTCGATGCCGCCTCCAAGATCTACGGAAATGCCAAGGCCGGTGCCAATGACCTAAGCCTGATTGTGGCGGGCAGCGACGAGGCCTTCACCATCACCGCTCTGTTCGATAACCTGGGCAAGGGGGCCTCCGGCGCGGCGGTGCAGAACATGAACCTGATGCTTGGGTTTGAAGAGACCGCCGGACTGCTAAGTTGATTCCGCCCCGGCGCCGGAGGCCCCCTTGGGGCCGAGGGAATGTCAGCCGGCCTCGCCCCTTGCGGGGCAACCGGCCGGCGTGACAGGCTGCGGCGCGGCGGTCTGAGCCGGACAGTCCCGGTTTGAAAAGATACAGGGGCGGTTCTGAAAAGCGCCGGCTGACGATAGAATCCCTTTTGGAAGGAACGATAAGCTATGCTGAAGAAAATACCCGGCGGCGTGTGCGCCGCCAAGGGGTTCCGGGCCGCCGGGATCCACGTGGGCGTCAAGACCCACAACACGCAGAAGAAGGATTTGGCGCTGATCGTCTCCGATGTGATGTGCACGGCGGCGGCGGTATTTACCACCAACGTGGTGCAGGCGGCGCCGATCCATGTGACTAAGGCCCACCTTGCCGACGGCCACGCCAAAGCCATCGTGGTCAACAGCGGCAATGCCAACGCCTGCGCCCCCCAGGGGGAGGAGAACGCGGAGCGGATGTGCGCCGCCGCGGCTGCGGCCATCGGCTGTGAGGCTGGGGACGTGGTGGTGGCCTCCACCGGCGTTATCGGCCAGACCATCAAGGTGGATGTGATCGAGGCGGGGATGCCCGCGCTGTCCGAGCTGCTGGAGGCCTCCGAGGCGGCCAGCGACGCGGCGGCCCACGCCATCATGACCACGGACACGGTGAAAAAAGAGATCGCCCTCGAGACCGAGGTGGGGGGCAGGACCGTACGCATCGGCGGCATCGCCAAGGGCAGCGGCATGATCCACCCCAATATGGGTACCATGCTCTGCTTTATCACCACCGACTGCGCCATCTCCCCGGCGATGATCCGTGAGGCCCTGCTGGAGACGGCGGCGGTGAGCTTTAACCGCATCAGCGTGGACGGGGATACCTCCACCAATGACACCTGCTGCGTGCTGGCCAACGGACTGGCCGGCAACGCCGAGATCACGGAGAAAAACGACGACTATTACGCCTTCCTCGAGGCCCTTCAGACCCTCGGGGTGGATTTAGCAAAAAAAATGGCCAAGGACGGCGAGGGCGCCAAGCACCTGATTACCTGTACCGTCCGTGGCGCCAAGAGCGAGAAGAGCGCGGAGGTCATCTCCAAGAGCGTCATCTCCTCCACATTGACCAAGGCGGCCATCTTTGGCTGCGACGCCAACTGGGGCCGCGTCCTCTGCGCCATGGGCTACTCCGGGGAGACCTTTGACCCGGAGAAGGTGGACGTCTCCTTTGCCTCCGCCGCCGGTGAGGTGGCCGTCTGCGAGCAGGGCAGAGGCCTCCCCTTCGACGAGGATTTGGCCAAGAAGGTCCTCAGTGAGGACGAGGTGGAGATCAACATTCAGATGGCCGAGGGGGATGGGGCGTGCACCTGCTGGGGCTGCGACATCACCTACGACTACATCAAGATCAACGGGGACTATAGAACCTGAGAACTCTCGAAGGGGGACTTCGTTCCCCCTCGGCCTCCCTCGCCATTAGTATGCGCACTGGTGACGCCGCCCAAGGCGGCTGAGGTCAATGCGTTTTTGTCAGGCACACACCCCAGAGGGCCTTCTCTTGCCCCTTCGGGGCAATTCACCTTGTGTCCTGACCAAAAAATGCTTGAATTTTCTTACCTCCAGCGAAAGCTCTGATCCCTCGGCGGGGATTTGGGAGCTGAGCCTCCATTCCTAATTGAAAACAAGGTGATTGACCATGGAATTTTCCTATTCCGACCGGGCGCAGGTGCTGGTGGAGGCCCTGCCCTATATTCAAAAGTATTACCAGAAGACCGTTGTGGTCAAATACGGCGGCAGCGCCATGATCTCCGAGGAGCTGCGCAAAGCGGTCATCAGCGACATCATCCTCCTCAAGCTGGTGGGCATCAATGTGGTGGTGGTCCACGGCGGTGGACCGGAGATCAACGAGATGCTGAAAAGAACCGGCAAGGAGAGCAAATTTGTCAACGGTCTGCGCTACACCGACGAGGAGACCATGGAGATCGTGCAGATGGTGCTGTGCGGCAAGGTGAACAAAGACCTTGTGGCCACCCTCAACCGCTCCGGCGGCAGCGCCGTGGGGCTGTGCGGCATCGACGGCGGCATGCTTCAGGCCAAGCGCCGCGTGGAAAACGGCGTGGATTATGGTCTGGTGGGGGACATTGTGGCCGTGGAGCCTAAAGCCATCCGGGAGGCCATCGCCAGCGGCTTTATCCCCGTGATCTCCACTGTGGCCCAAGGGGTGGACGCGGAGACCAGCTACAATGTCAATGCCGACACCGCCGCGGCGAAGATCGCCGTGGCTCTCGGGGCGGAGAAGCTGATTTTGCTGACGGATATCCGAGGGCTGCTCCGGGACCGAAACGACGAGAGCACCCTGATCTCGCAGGTGCGTCTGGCGGAGGTGCCGGGCCTCGTGAAGGACGGCGTGATCTCCGGGGGCATGATCCCCAAGGTGGACTGCTGTGTGGAGGCGGTCCGCAACGGCGTCCACCGCACCCATATTTTGGACGGCCGGATCCCCCACTCTATTTTGATCGAGGTGCTCTCCCACGCGGGTATCGGCACCATGATCAGCTGACGCGGTCCCTGACGGCAGGGCATATGCGGGTTATCAAACAGGAAAGGAAGAGGTTCCTATGAATTTTGCGGAAATCAAGGCGCTGGATGCGCAGTATGTCCTCCAGACTTACGGCAGAAACCAGATCGCCATCGACCACGGGAAGGGCGCCACCCTCTGGGACACGGAGGGGAAGGAGTATGTGGACTTTACCTCCGGCATCGGCGTGTGCTCCCTCGGCTATGCCAATGAGAAGTGGGCCAAGGCCATCTACGACCAGGCCATGAAGCTGGGCCATATCTCCAATCTGTTCTACACGGAACCCTATGTCCGCTTGGCCTCCAAGCTGGTGCCGGCGGCGGGGATGGCGGCGGTGTTCTTCGGCAACTCCGGCGCCGAGGCCAACGAGGGCATGATTAAGACCGCCCGGAAGTACTCCCACGACAAGTACGGGCAGGGCCGCTCCACCATCATTACCCTCAACCACTCCTTCCACGGCCGGACCATCACCACTCTGAAGGCCACCGGTCAGGACCACTACCATGAGAACTTCTATCCCTTCCCTGAGGGCTTCCGCTATGCCGACGCCAACGATATGGACAGTCTCCTCTCCGTGGCCGGCGACGACGTCTGCGGCGTGATGATGGAAATGATCCAAGGGGAGGGCGGCGTCAATCCGCTGAATAAGGACTATGTGCAGGCGGTGGCGAAGCTCTGTCAGGAACGGAACTGGCTGCTGCTGATCGACGAGGTGCAGACCGGCATCGGCCGCACCGGCACCCTCTTTGCCTACCAGCAGTTTGGTGTGCAGCCGGACATTGTCTCCTTTGCAAAGGGGATCGCCGGCGGCCTGCCCTTCGGCGGCTTCCTCACCAATGAGAAGTGCCGCCGCGTGCTGGGGGCCGGGGACCACGGCTCCACCTTCGGCGGCAACCCCATGGCCTCTGCCGCCGGCTGCGTGGTGATGGACACCCTGACGCCGGACTTCCTCCAGGAGGTCCAGAAGAAGGGGGAGTACCTGCGCAAGGGCATTGAGGCGCTGCACAGCCCCTATGTCTCCGGGATCCGGGGCATGGGTTTGATGATCGGCGTAGGCGTACAGGGCATGAAGCACAGCGAGCTCAGAGATAAGCTGATGGCCGAGGGGCTCTTGGCTCTGACCGCCGGCAGCGACACCCTGCGACTGCTGCCGCCGCTGGTGATCAGCCAAGAGGAGATGGATAAGGGACTTTCTATCATGGCCAAGGTGATGAAATAAGTACACAAGGATAAAGGAGAGAATACACATGCAGAAGCATCTTTTGAAGCTGCTGGATCTCAGTCGGGAGGAGATTCACGAGATTTTGGATTTGGCGGACCAGCTCAAGTACGACCAGAAACACGGCATTCCCCACGATGTGCTCAAGGGCAAGACACTTGCCATGATCTTCAGCAAGAACTCCACCCGCACCCGGGTGTCCTTTGAGGTGGGCATGTTCCAGCTGGGCGGCCACGCATTGTTCCTCAGCAACGCCGTCTCCCAGATCAGCCGGGGCGAGCCGGTGCAGGATACTGCCCGGGTTCTCAGCCGCTACTGCGACGGCATCATGATCCGCACCTTCGAGCAGGCGGAGGTGGAGGGGCTGGCCAAGTACGGCACCATCCCCGTCATCAACGGCCTGACCGATTTTTCCCACCCCTGCCAGGTGCTGGCGGACCTGATGACCATCCGGGAGCACAAGGCCAAGCTGGAAGGGCTGAAGATCTGCTACATCGGCGACGGCAACAACATGGCCAACTCCATCATCGTCGGCGGCCTCAAGTGCGGCATGGACGTGTCCGTGGCCTGCCCCGCCGACTATCTGCCCCATCCGGATGTGCTGGCCTTCACCAAGACGGTCACTGACGCCAAGTTTGAGCTGACCCAGGATCCCATGACAGCCGCTGAGGATGCCGACGTCATCTTTACCGACGTGTGGGCCTCCATGGGCATGGAGGGCGAGGCGGCCAAGCGTCAGCACGACTTTGTTGGCTATCAGGTCAACAGTGAGCTGATGAAGGTGGCCCACGGGGACTGCATGGTGCAGCACTGCCTGCCCGCCCACCGGGGCGAGGAGATCACCGAGGAGGTTTTTGAGGGCCATGCCAACGAGATCTTCGACGAGGCGGAGAACCGCCTCCACGCCCAAAAGGCGGTTATGGCCCTGCTGATGAAGTAAAAAGGTATAGAGAAAGCGCCCGGACTTTCGTCCGGGCGCTTTTTGTCAGCCGAGGTGCCGCCATAGGAGCCATGCGATGGCAGCCTGCAGCAGCAAAATAGCCGGCAGGCCATAGCGAAAATACCAGTGGCGGGTCTTGTGGTGAAAGAGGAACATCCCTGCTATAGAGCCGATGCTGCCGCCTAAAAGGGCTGCGGCGAACAGCCGGCGCTCTGGGATCCGGCGGGCATGGGGGCGCTTGGACTGCCGTTTGTCCCAGCCCATCAGACAGAGGGCGAGGAGGTTGATCAGCAGCAGATAGCAGCCAAGGAGCCCCGCCGGCGTCAACAGCCAATCCATAGGCAGAACCGGATTCCCCGGCAGTTCGTGGTGATGGAATCGATACGCATGAAGCGGCCTCCTGTAGAAACTGCCATTACTATGGGGCCTCCGCGGCAATTTGTCAAGGAAAATTTCGGTTGTCTGCCTATATGCAACAAGAAGCCGGTACACAGGAATGTGTACCGGCTTTATTTTTTTCAAGAGGGGACAGGTTCCCCCCTTGAGAATTCCCCCTCACCAGTCTGCGGACTGGTGTCGCCGCGGCAGGCGGCGGGAGAGCTTGTGCCCAGCGGGCACGGAGGGTATTTCGCGCCGGCGGGCGCGACCTACTTTTGCCACCAGATAAAAGTAGGCAAAAGCTGGCTTAGGGCTGCGCCCTAAGAACCTCGTAGGACTGGGTGGGGGCTGGAGGGCATCGCAAAACAAATTTGCCTCTCAGGATGCAGCAGTCCCGGTGCAGCACTGAATTGGCTACCGCTCTGTACCCGCCCTTTCCGCTCCGCTAAGGGCTGCTCTGGCGGGTAGCGGGGGACCGATGTCCTACCGTTTCGCTCGACTGCTGATTCCCTTCTTGCGGTATATCGTGTTCTATCGCTTTCGCACACTGGCAGTCAGCCCCACCCCCACCGTGACAGGCGCTCTCCATGGGGACAGAAAGTACTAAGTGCCCTGCCGTAGGAGGGCGTAACGCCCGGGGCGGGACAGCCGGTCCTTTCGATACCCACGCGCCGGTGATAAGAGTACGCACTCCAGCGGGGACAAGGAGATCCCTAAGAACCATGGGTTCTTAGGCGGCGTTTTGGTGACTTTTTCGCCGGGGAAAAAGTTACTCGCCCGGAGGCGAGACCTCTGCCCCCGCCGCCGGAGGCGGCAAAATCTCCCCACAAAAGCTGCTGCTTTTGCGGGGGTCCCGCGATCTGACTTAATTTGACCGGAATGAATCCGGTCAAACCCAACGTTTTTCC
>CAJFUI010000060.1 GCA_904420145.1 uncultured Oscillospiraceae bacterium | reverse complement strand
CAGCAATTCTCCACACAAACTCCACACAATTTTCAACGCCCCTCCATATGCCGCTGGTATCCTTTCCCCATCCCAAGGAGAAAGGAAGTCAAACCGATGGAACTCAACATTCAAAACGTCAGCATGACCTATCCCAACGGGAAGCAAGCCCTGCAGGACCTCTCCCTCCAGCTGAAATCCCCCAGCCTCGTGGGCCTGCTGGGGCCCAACGGCGCGGGAAAATCCACGCTGATGAAGCTGCTGGTGGCCGCCCTGCTGCCAACCGCCGGCTTCATCCAAGTGGACGGGGTGCCCCTCACGAAAGCGGAACGGCAGTTCAAAGCCCAGCTTGGCTATCTGCCCCAGGATTTCGGCCTCTTCGACGAGTTGACCGCGGCGCAGTTTTTAGAGTATATGGCCGCCCTCAAGGGCCTGCGGGACCCAAAGGCCGCTGTCCAAGAGGCCGTGGAGGCCGTCCACCTGCGGGAGAAGGCCCGGGCTAAGATCCGCACCCTCTCCGGCGGCCAGCGCCAGCGCTTGGGCATCGCCCAGGCCCTGCTGGGCAGCCCGCCCCTCCTGATCTTCGACGAGCCCACGGTGGGGCTGGACCCGGAGGAGCGCATCCATTTCCGCAACCTGTTCTCCCGGACGGCACAGGAGCGGCTGGTGCTGCTCTCCACCCACATCATCGAGGATGTGCAGTCGGTGTGCGACCAGCTTGTGGTGATCCATCATGGGCGGATTCTGTTCACCGGCACGCCGGAGGCGCTCATCCGTGCCGCTGAGGGCCACGTGGGGGCGTTTTTGGAGCGGGACGCCGCCCAGGAGCAGGGCCTCCGCATCACCGCCCGGGTGAACACCGGCCGAGGCGTCCGGTGCCGGGCGGTGGCGGACGTCCTCCCGGACTATGTCCGGCCGGAGGAGCCCACCTTGGAGGACGCCTACCTCTATCTCATCTCCCGGGAGGCGGCATGATGGGGACGCTTCGACTCTTTCCGCTGGAGCTCAGGCGGCTGCTCCGGAGCCGCCTGACCTGGCTGGTCCTACTGCTGACGGTGCTGTCCCCGGCGGCGGGGCTTGCGCTCTATACGCCGACTGACGCCACCACCATGCTCTCCATGTATTTGGCCAACCCGGCCCTGGCCGGAGGCGTCATCGGGGGGATCCTCTTCGGCCTGCTGACCGTCTTTGAGCTGGACCGCGCTGTCCGCAGCCGGGTGGACATGCTGATCGACGCGGCGGTCTCCCCGCTGACCGCGGCTCTGGTGCGCCTGCTGTCCCTGCTGACCGCGGCGGTGCTGACGCTGGGGCTCACCATGCTGGTCTGGTACCCCGTCAGCCGCCGTCTGATCGGCACGGTCTTCGAGGGCGGGGACTATGTGCTCTCCTATCTGCTCTTGATGGGGCTGGCCCTGCCCATGGCCATCTTAGCCGCGGCCTCCGCCTATCAGATCACCCGGCGCTCGGATCTGTCCCTCGTGCTCTTCGCCGCCTTTGCGGCGCTGAGCCTGACCGTCTGGGCGGATGACTGGCAGCTGTGCTGGCTGAACCCCTGCGTGTGGGCCCTGTCCGACGACTTTACCAACTTCCGCCTCTTCCGCACCGTGGCCTATATGCGCCTCGGCTGGCTGGCGGCGCTGTCGGGGGTGTGGACCGTGTCCTACCTCTGCGTCCGCCGGTACGGAAAGGGACTGCCGGGCTCCTTGGCCCGGAATGTCCGGCGGGTGTACCGGCCGGCTATCGCTCTGCTGTTGCTGGCCTCCTCGGTGACCGCCTATGCCGCCCAGCCCTTCTACGACAACAGCAACATGGATCTGAGCGCCATGGAGCTCTATGAGCTGAGCTACGCCGAGGGGGTCACCTATTTGGACCGCACCATACAGGTGGCGCCGGATACCGATGCCGGCACGGTGTCCGGCCGGGCCATTTATCGCTTCCGGAACACCTCCGGACAGAGCTGGACGGCCTATTTCGGCTTGAACCCGGGCTACGACCTCGCTGCCGCCGTCAACGGCACATCCGTCTCCGCCGTCCCCACCGGCTATGAGGAGAGCAACATGGCCCTCTGGGCGGTGGCGGTCCCAGCGGGGGAGGAGGCGGAGCTGGTACTGGAGTACGGCGGCTTCCCCAAGGACTGGAACATCGCCTCCTCCACCATACAGGGCAAGCCAGAGATCAGCGGAACATACCTGTGTCTCGAGAACCAGAATCTGGCCCCCTATCTGCTGAACGTGCTGCCCGGTGAGGAGGGCTATCCCGCCACCGTGGAGATCACCCTGCCCGCCCATATGGTGGTGATTCCCTTCGGGTCCAGCGAAGCGGAGGTAATCGCGGAGCACGCCGACGGCACCAAAACCTGGCGCTATACCCACAACCGCACGGGCGGCATCCTCTATGCCGGGGACTATGTTCGTGAGGACGTGGAGGCCGGGGGCATGACTATAGAGTTCTACTACGGCCGCAAGCATCAGACCGTCATGGAGGCTGCCGGTGCGGTTGAGGCCGTGAAGGCGGTGGTGGACTACTGCACCGAACACTATGGGAAGCTGTCCTTCGGTGCCGGCGATACTCTGAAGCTGGTCCAGAGCCGGGTGTCCGGCGGGGGCTACGCCGCGGAGGGCGCCAGCCTGCTGGATGAGGCGGACTTCACCGCCGCCAACCTGTCCGACACCAGCAAGGGGGCGGGCGCCGGCGAGGTGATGATCCACGAGCTGGTCCACCAGTGGTGGGGCCTTGGCAACATGTTCGACGCGCCGGAGGAGGACAGCCCATGGTCCTCCGAGGGCCTGACGGTCTACACCTCCTACCGCATCGCCAAGGAGCTCTACGGCGAGGACTACGCCCAGGCAAACTACGTGGACCAGTGGCGGCAGGAGGTGGACGACTACTATTTGAACTTCTACGTCCGCCATCCGGAGGTGTTGGAGCGGCTGCCGGAGGAGGAGCAGCTGGCGATTGCCAACAGCCTGCTCTATGTGCGCCAGTACAGCGAGATGCCCCTGAAGATTCTGAAGGCGGAGGAGCTGGTGGGGGGCGAGGCGGCCATGGACGAGATTCTCTGTGCCCTGTTTAATCGGGAGATCGACCCCGCGTATCCCTATTTGACCTATCAGGACTTTTTGGAGGCCTGTCATCTGACGGAGGAGGATTTGAACCTTGACTAAAATTTTTTGCTACGAGTGCAGGCGGCTGGTGTGGAACAAGTTCTTTTTTGGCCTTCTGCTGGTGCTGCTGTTCTACGGCTGGCAGGTGCTCACCGGCGTGACGCTCTTGGGGGTGTCCCACACCGCCCCCTTCTCCCCCTGGAGCTTCGGAGACTACCTCAGCCGGATGGTGCCCCTGCTGTGGATCGGCGCGCTGTTTTTCCTGACCTTCTTTACCTCAGGGAAAGCCCGGCGGGCGGCGGTCCTCACCGACGCCGCGCCCATGCCGCCCCGGCGGTACGCCATGGCCCGGTGCGCCGCCGCACTGGCGGGGACCGCTCTGTTGGCGCTGGCTTGTCTGGCGGAGGCTGCGGTGTTCTATGGCCGCTATTTCGGCTGGTACGGCTGGGGAGAGCTGCTGCTGCCCGCTGTAGTTGCGCTGGTCCCCCCTCTGGTGTTCGCCTTGGGCAGCGGAGCCCTGCTGGGACGCCTGCGGCCTTGGCTGGTCTATGTGTGGATGATAGCGCCCCTTGTCCTGCTGGCTCTGCCTCTGCCAGAGGCCCTGAGCCTCTGGAACGGGAGCTTTTTTACCCGGTATCCCCTGACCCTCGGGACCTTGGATCCGGCGTTCGTCCTGTCGGCGGCGGTGGCCGCGGCGCAGTGCGCCCTGCTGGCGGCGGGGCTTGCGCTCCTCGCCTTCGCCCCGGGGAGAAGGGGCTGAGAAAAGAAACGGCAGACGCCCGGGATTTCCAGAAATCCCGGGCGTCTATGCCTTTGGCCGCATCTGCCGCTGCGCCTGCGGCCTTAGGCGGATGCCTCCTCCCATGCCCCCAGAGCGGCCAGCTGCGCCGCCGTATGGAACCAGTGCTCCCCCTCCTCCGCCACCGTAAGCTGTGCCCGATGGCGGCGGGCATACGCCTCCGCCGTCTGAAGAGAGGTCATGTTGTCCCGCCGGCCATATAAGATATGGATAGGGCAGGTCCAGGAATGGACCGGATGCGTCCGCACCCAGCACAGATACGCCCACGACAGAGCTGGACCAAAGGGGACGGCGATCTCCCCCTGCTCCCGGAGGCGCTCCTCTGTCACGCCGGCCCAGCCCATCCTGTCTAAGATCAGACGCTCCATGTCCAAAATCGGCGATACCAGCAGGGCTCTGTCAGGGGCGTCAATGGCCAGCATGGCAAAATATGCCCCGATGCTGTTGGCCCTTAGGGAGAGGGAGCGCCAGCGGTCTGCCGTCCAGCGGACCGCCGCGCGAATATCGGGCACCGCCGTCCAGGGGGCCAGTTCCTCTCCCCGCTCATAGCGCTCCCCGTGTCCGGGCAAGTCGATGGATAAAACCTGATACCCCTTCGGGCAGGCAGCCTGAGCGAAGGCCTCCGCCTCCTCCTTGCGGCCCATCTGCCCGTGGAGAAACAGATAGACCCGCTCTGCGGGCTCTCCGTATAGGACCGCCGGTATTTGGTCGATCGTGAAATACTCTGTTTGCATCCGCTTCCTCCTATGCATCCTTACGGGAGGAGCTGAAGCGCCCCGCACCCGCGGTTTTGGGCGGCGGTATTGCGCCGCCGTGAGAGAGGCTGTACAAGCTTTTTGTCAGAGGGGCGTATCCGCTTTAGCAGAGAAGTCCCCCCATAAGAAAGAGGTCTGAAAAGGTGAATCTATCGGAGGCCCTTGATGGCTCTGCACGGAGCGCCGACCGCCACAGCATGGGGCGGGATGTCTTTTGTGACCACGCTTCCCGCGCCGATAACGGCCCCATCCCCGATGGTTACCCCCGGGAGAACTGTCACATTTGCGCCGATCCATACGGAATTTCCCACCTGTATGGGATAGGCAAATTCCAGCCCCGCATCCCGCTGCGCCGCATCTAACGGATGTCCCGCGGTGGAAACACAGCAGTTTGGCCCAATGAAAACGTTGTCCCCGAAGGTAACGATGGCGCCGTCTAAAATCACCAGACCGTGGTTGGCAAAAAAGTTTTCGCCGACCTGGATGTGTTTGCCGTAGTCACAATAGAAGGGGGAGAGGATCGTGACCTTTTCGCCCCGTCGCCCTAAAATCCGGGTTATGAGAGCGTCCCGCTCTTCACTCGCCGAGGGCGGCAGAAGGTTGTATTGATGGCATAGGTCCTTGCATGCCGTCATTTCTCGCTGCAAATCATCGTCCCTGTTGGGGTTATATAGTTGGCCTGAAAGCCCCTTTTCTTTTTCGGTCATATTTTGCTCCTTGCCGCGGATTGCCGCTTGACATCTCACGAGAGGAAGCGGCTGATACGGATTATAGCATATAGGCACAGGCAAGGACAAGTCCGAGACGATTCACGGTCTCGCCAGTTAAAATGTAGTGATGCCATAGGAGACAGTAATCCCGGGATGACCGCTGCTGATCCATCAAAAATATGATTCTGTCTTGCGGAGCACCGCCGCTGTATCTGCATCTCTATTATGTTGATGATCCTGATAAATGGTTTTCCTGTGAGGAGTATCGCGATAAAAAACCACAGGGCCACCGCTGCGGAGATCTTAAGCGCCTATGTGGAGGCGAAAGAGGGGTAAATTCTACTGTGTAGTTTTGACCTTTGGGAACGAGATTTTCTGTGTAGTTTCTGTGTAGATATTTTTCCTTTGCCTTGCGTCGCGACACATGATTCTGCTGAGATGTGAAAATGGCCGATGCGTTGCGGTACAGAGGATGAGTGCAGGAGAATGGAGAAATGTGTAGATTTGGTGCGGTGCATTGATTTAATAATATTTTAAGAAAATATTTATGACAAATGCGCTTTTATTTGCTATAGTGAGGCACAACTTTCTAAAACTGACTGCCAAGGAGGTATTTTATGGAATTCACTTGTCGTACAACATATAATCAAAAAGCGCTGACTGCCATGGCGCGGGCGGTTCGCAAGACAGTCCGAGTCAAAACAAGCCGAAGAGTCCACCTTTATTCCTGGCTCGTCATGGGACTTCTTATAGTATCTATCTGGCTGTCCTGGGGAAAGATTTGGCAGACGGTGATAAACTGTGTGGTCATTGCGGTTCTGCTACTGATCAATTGGAAAGAGGACGCCATCAACGGCTATTTCGCAAAGCGCAAGGCCCTGCCAGGGACTGATGCCGCCGATACCACATTTTATCCTGACCACTTTTTTGTAAAAACTGCTGCAGCAGAATCCCGCTGGCAGTATGATAAGATCCTTGCTCTGGCGGAGACCAAGGACTATTTCCTCTTCGTGATGGGAAAGAATCATGCCATGGCTATGGAAAAAGCCAGCATGGAGGGTGGCAGCATCCCGGAGTTCTGCCGCTTTATAGAAGAAAGGTCCGGGCAAACGGTTCGGAATATCGGTGGATAAAGTGAGAGTCTTGTCAGTACATCGGACAGCCCAGAGAACAGCTGGAGGTTGAAATGGAATAAAAGCAGCGCAGCAAGGAAAAGCCTTTCTGCATATCACGTGCAGTGGTTTTTAACAGGCAACAGACAAAGATATCCCCTTTAGAACCCAGGGATTCCAAAGAGGAATACATGATCGGCACGGTGCCTCTTCAGAAAGTCATGGGTGCTCTCCTTGACGAGACTCAGTGGCTGTTTATCGCCGCATTTGATATTGATGCATGGTTTCCCTCGTTTTCAGAAAGACAGGTGTTCCTTCAGATGATCAACAGATTCCTCACTGGAAAATAGTTCTTTGCGGCGAAAATAATGTGAGTGGAGGGACTCGGTCTCCCAGCATCTTGTACCCAAACGCTTGAATCAAATTTTTTGTGGCGATTTGTAGTGCTTTCCAGCACTTTCCGCTCGGTATCAAATATTTTTTGACGCTCT
>CAJFUI010000059.1 GCA_904420145.1 uncultured Oscillospiraceae bacterium | reverse complement strand
TTGTCAATATTGCCGGATCACGGCGGTAACCCGGCCTAAGATCTCCGCCTCGCTGCCGTCGATGGGCTGGTAGTCGTCATTCTCCGGCAGCAGCCAGATCTCTCCGTTCTCCCGGCGCAGGCGCTTGACTGTGGCCTCCTCCCCGATCAGGGCCACCACAATCTCTCCGCTGCGGGCGGTGCTCTGCTGGTGGACGATCACCAGGTCCCCCGGGAGAATACCCGCCTTGACCATAGACATGCCCCGCACCCGCAGGGCAAAATACTCCCCGGACCGGCCGGCGGTGTCAAAGGTGATGTAGTCCTCGATACACTCCTGCGCCAAAATCGGGGAGCCCGCAGCTACACTGCCCACCAGAGGGACCCGGTTTTCCACCGCCGCCTCGCCTTGGCGCTGAGCGGGAAGGGAGATGGCGCGCCCCTTACAGGCGCCCTTCTCAATGAGCCCGGCCTCCTCCAATTTCTTCAGATGAAAGTGAACGGTGGAGGGAGATTTCAGGCCGACGGCGTCCCCAATTTCCCGGACGGAGGGGGCGTATCCCTGCTCTTGGATCATGCGGACGATGGTGTCGTAAATCCTCGCCTGCATGTCGGTCTTTCTGCCCATAGCGTCTACCTCCCGAAGATTTTGCCCTGCCCGATCCCGGCGCACTGCCGCCGGGGGGCTTGTCCGTATGATGGTTGGAGTCATTATACCATATCTATGAAAAATGTGCAACACCTGTTCCATATTTTGTTGTCTTTTTGTGGGGAGGAAAAACAGCGGAAAAAGCGCATTTTTCTCTTGAAAAGCGGAGGAAACTGTGATATCATATATACCTGCGAAATGAATCGTTGTGGGGGTCTCCCCATTTCCATGATAAATAGGAGGTTTGTTGGTATGGTAACGTTTGTCACAGTGCTGCAGCTGATCGTGGGGCTGATTATTATTTTGATGGTGCTCTTCCAGAGCGGCAAGAGCCAGGGGCTCGGCGTCATCGGCGGCGCTGCGGACACCTTCCTGGCTAAGAGCAAGGCCAAGAGCTTAGACGCGAAGCTGGCCCGGGCCACCAAGTGGGTGGGCGCTGTGTTTATCATTCTGACGCTGATCCTCAATATCATCCACTGAGTGAACGCTTCTGAGACCTGCCCGTATGGGCAGGTCTTTTTTTGCCGCCTGCCGGCGGCGGGGAAAGTGGCGAAGCGCCGCCGGTGGCGAATGCGGCGAGCCGCTTTCGAGGAAGGGCCCCGGCTGGTGGGCACGGACAGTGCCAGCCAGTCGGCTTGGCCCGACGGTGGGGAAGCTTTTGTGCCCTTTGGGCACGGGGATATTCCGCTCTGCGGAACGGGTTCCTTTGCCCGCAGCGGCAAAGGAACCAAAGCGCTGCTTAGGGGCGGAGCCCCTAAGAACCCCGTGGACTGGGTGGAGGTTGTTAGGCATCACAAGGGGAACTGACTGCCCAGTGGATGACAGTCCCGGTGGAGCACTGTATGGACTGCCGCTCTGTACCCGCCCTTTCCGCTTCGCTAAGGGCTCCTGCGGCGATTGCGTGAAGCGCGGTGTTCTATCCGCACACTGGCAGTCTGCTCCACCCCACCGCAGCAGGCGCTGTTGGTGGGGATGGAAAACTTTAGTGTTCCGCCGCAATAGGGCGTAACGCCCGGGGCAGGACTGCCGGTCCCCTCGATGGCCACGCGCCGGTGATAGAAGGAGGCAGTCCAGCGGGGAGAAGGGAGTCCTTAGAACCGTAGGTTCTAAGCGCACTTTTCGCCCCTTTTCTTGCGTGAGAAAAGGGGCTCGCGCCGGTCGGCGCGAAATACTCCTAAAAACCAACGGGGATAAGAAGATTCCTAAGAACCATGGGTTCTTAAGCGGCGCTTTGGGTACTTTGTTGCCGAGGACAAAGTACCCCGCCCCGAGGGGCGGAATCTCTCCCGACAAAAGCTGCCGCTTTTGCGGGGCCCCCAAGAAATTTCACCTGCTCGGCAGGCGAAGCCCGCCTGCGCCGAGGTTTTCGCCGAAGGCGAAAACGCTCGTACGCCGCACTTGCGGCGATGTGCCCCGTGGGGGCACAAAACAGCTCTGCCGCTGCAAGCGGCAAAATCCACTCGCGCCGGTCGGCGCGAAACTGCCCCACAAAAGCTTCCCGCTTTTGCGAGGGCCCCATATTTGACGAAAATGGCCGGGCAGAGCCCGTCCATTCCATGGTCCAGCCCACCTTCTCTTGGCCGTTCCGGTCAATTCACCTTGCGGTTTTCCCTACGGGAAAACACTTGCACACCGCACTTGCGGCGATGTGCCCCGGAGGGGGCACCCCCCCCCCGTCCCCGGAGGGGACAAAAAGGGGAGGGCCCCACAGGTTGTGGGTCCCTCCCGGGGAAAAAGCGCTCTTATCCCGGCGGGCAGTGGTCCGGGTGGGCCCAGTAGAGGGCGGAGAGCGCCGTCAGATACTGCTCCGAGTCATCGGTCATGCGGTAGCAGGTTCCGTCCATCACGAAGTAGCGGCCGTTCTCCCCCACGCGGATCTGCCGACCGTCGGTGAGGTTGACATAGAACATGATCCCATGGGCGCCGTCCAGCCAGTCGGCGGAGGAGGGGGGCAGGTGGAGGCGGATGGGCCGCAGCATCAGCAGTACCTGCATGGCGTAGGCCTCCTCCAGCACCACCGTGGAGCTGCCGTCGCTCTGCCGGGTGCTGTCGATCTCCACGGAGACCACATCCTCCCGTTCGATGTCGGAGAAGGGGGTGAAGGTCTGTGGGAAGCAGCCTCTAAGGATCACTGTCGCCAAGAGAACCGCCGCAATCACAAGTACCGCAGCAACCAAGAGCTTCCTTTTGCTCATGGTCATGCCATCATTCCTCCTCTCCATCCGAAAGAACTGCTATTATTAGACAAAGTATACCATATTTTATCAAAATTTCAATAAAATATTAGAAGAATTTGCTAAAATTTTTCCGCCCTGCCAAGCCACTTTTTCCTGTTGTAATTTGGTGGAAACTATGGTATACTATATCTGCTTTTTCAAAAGGTCCTCCGCGAGCGTTCGCGTTGAGGAGTCGGTCTCGCGCAATGGATGCCCGTGAACCATGTCAGGCGGGGAACCGAGCAGCATTAAGCGGAACACCATGTGCCGCGAGGGTGCC
>CAJFUI010000058.1 GCA_904420145.1 uncultured Oscillospiraceae bacterium | reverse complement strand
TCACATACGGAGTCAGAGTCCGCTGTGCTACCTTTACACAAACCCGCTATGTTCATAGCGAACAGACATTATTATACCGATTTTCCCGCGTTTGTCAAGCATGCATCCCCATATTTTTGAAAATTTTTTTCCTTCTCCGCCCTTTTCTGCCTCGGCAACTCCCACCAGAGTGCGAGAATCATCCGTCCCTCGCTGCTCAACGCTCCCAGCAGAGCAGAAGAGCCCCGTCGGAGACGCTGATATGGGCCTCCTCCTCTAAAATGTGGTTGCTGACCCCCAGGGGAAATCCGGCGGTGAGCACTGCGTTTTCGAGGGGATACTGGACCCCCCGCTCCGTAATGCCCTTGGCGTCGGGCCCCATGCAGAAGACGGACAGCAGCGCCCACTCCTTCGTGCGGCGGATGGTGATGCCCTCGTTTTGGATGGCCGTATAGGTGAAATCGCCGTCGTAGAGGTAGCCCCTGTGACCCCGGACCCTGAGCCAGAAAAGCAGCTGCAGATTGGCAATCGTGTGGTCCAGGCGGCCACCGGTGCCCCCATAGATATGAAAATCGGCACAGCCCTGCTCGATCCCCTTTTTCGCAGCGAGAAAGGTGTCGGTATCATCCTTTTCCACCGGCGCCCGGAGAATGTAGGGAAAGTCAGCAGGCTCCTCCATAGAGTCAAAATCCCCAATCAGCAGATCCGGAGTGATTGCAAGGGCGAGGCAAGTCTTATATCCGGCGTCAGCGGCGATTACCAAATCCCCCGGCGCAGGGCGGCAGGGCAGCTCCCGCGGCGCGTCCCCCGCGCCAAAAATAAAGCAGTCAGGCATAAACACCCCTCCTTGGGGGAAGATTTCCGTAAAAGGTAATATACCACATTTCGCGGCGCTTGTCCACGGCCCTTCCCCATACTTTTCTATTTTTTCGCAGCCGTTTCCCTTTCTCCTTGTTGACATTTTTTCGTCCCTATTTTATACTAATAGATTGTGTGCAAAAGGAGCATTGAGGAATATTTCGGCCGCCTTGTATTTGCCGTACCGATGGCATAGCCCCGGTTCGGTCAAAAACAGGGCTGTTTTGCTGTGCCTTTACGCGGCAGGATTTGTCGCTCTGCAGCGGCTTTTCTCCGCTCCCCATGGGGAGGCGGGAGGACACAAAAACCATCAGGAGGAGACGCTATGAAACGAGACGTAGTGATTGTGGGCGCCGGCCCCGCCGGCATCTTCACGGCCATTGAGATGCTGAAAAGAGGCAGCAGACGGCGCATTCTGATTGTGGAGAAGGGGGAGGCTATCGAGAAGCGCCGCTGCCCCAAGCATCAGACCAAGCGGTGCGTCAGCTGCAAGCCCTACTGCCACATTACCACAGGCTTTTCCGGGGCCGGCGCCTTCTCCGACGGCAAGCTCTCTCTCAGCTATGAGGTGGGCGGAGATCTGCCCACCCTGATCGGGGCGGAAAAGGCCCAGGAGACTATTGACTACACCGACCAGATCTACCTCTCCTATGGCGCCGACGCCCATGTGGAGGGCCTTGGCAACGAGGAGGAGGTCAAGGCCATCCGCCGCCGGGCCATTCAGGCGGGGTTGAAGCTGGTGGACTGCCCCATCCGGCACCTTGGCACGGAGAAGGCCCAGGAGATCTACTACGCCATCGAGCAGGACCTGCTGCAAAAGGGCGTGGAGATCCTCTTCGGCTACGCGTGCACCGATCTGATCCTTTCAGACGGTGTCTGCAGGGGCGTCTGCATCACCAACGGCAAGGACAGCCAGGAGATTTTTGCGGACCACGTGGTGGTGGCCACCGGCCGCCGGGGGGCCGACTGGCTGGAAAAGCTCTGCGCCGAACACGGCATCGCCCACGCCCCCGGCACCGTGGATATCGGCGTCCGGGTGGAGGTGCGCAACGAGGTCATGGAGCAGGTAAACAACGTGCTCTACGAGTCCAAGCTCATCGGCTACCCCCGACCCTTTAAGAACAAGGTGCGCACCTTCTGCCAGAATCCCGGGGGCTTTGTCAGCCAGGAGAATTACGACAACGACCTTGCCGTGGTCAACGGCCACAGCTATAAGGAGCGCAAGAGCAGCAACACCAATCTCGCCATTCTCTGCTCCCACAACTTCACCGAGCCCTTCAACCAGCCCATCGCCTACGCCCAGAAGGTGGGAGAGCTGACCAACCTGCTGGGCGACGGCCACATTCTGGTCCAGCGCTTCGGCGATATTTTGGACGGCAAGCGCACCTGGCCCGAGGAGCTCTCCCAGTCCAACGTCCGCCCCACCCTGCCTGACGCCGTGGCCGGCGACATCACCGCCGCCATGCCCTACCGGGCCATGATCAACATCATCAGCTTCATTCAGGCGGTGGACCACGTGGTCCCTGGCTTTGCCTCCTATGAGACGCTGCTCTACTCCCCGGAGCTGAAGTTCTACTCCAACCGGGTAAAGATGGATGAAAACTTCGACACCAACATTCTGGGACTCCACTGCCTCGGCGACTCCAGCGGCTGGACCCGGGGACTGATGATGGCCTCTGCCATGGGTGTGCTCATGGGCCGCCGTCTGGCGGCGGAGGAGGCCTAACCGGTCAAGCGGCGCTCTATCCTGCAGCGCCGCAGATTCCGCACCTTCCTTTTTCCCATGGTTTTTCGATGTGACTAAGATCCCCCGGCCTGCTTTTGGCAGGCCGGGGGATCTTCTTTTCAGCAGGTGCGCTTCCTCACCGGAAATACTTCACAGCGCTGCGGAAGAGGCCGATATCGTAGTTGCCGGGGACATTGCGGTAGAGATCCTTCCCCACCCGCTCGCTGTGGCCCATCTTGCCTAACACCCGCCCGTCGGGGCTGGTGATGCCCTCGATGGCCCAGAGGGAGCCGTTGGGATTGAAGGCCGTGTCCATGGAGGGATTGCCCTCGAGGTCCACATACTGGGTGGCGATCTGGCCGTTTTCTTCCAGCTGCTTGAGCACCGCCTCCGGGGCGATGAAACGACCCTCGCCGTGGGAGATAGGCACGCTGTAGATTTCCCCCACCCTCGTCTCCGCCAGCCACGGGGACTTGTTGGTGCACACGCGGGTACGGACGATAGAGGACTGGTGGCGGCCGATGGTATTATAGGTCAAGGTAGGACAGTCCGCATCCGTGTCCACGATGCGGCCAAAGGGCACAAGGCCCAGCTTCACAAGGGCCTGGAAACCGTTGCAGATGCCCAGCATCAGTCCGTCCCGCCGCTCCAGCAGGGCAGTTACCTGCTCCCGCACCGCGGCGCTGCGGAAGAAAGCGGTGATGAACTTGGCGGAACCGTCGGGCTCATCTCCGCCGGAGAAGCCGCCGGGGATCACGATCATCTGGGCAGTGGCGATGGCCTTAGCGAAGCGCTCGGCACTGCGGGAGACATCCTCCGCGGTCAAATTGCGCAGCACCATGATCTCCGCCTCGCCGCCGGCCTCCAAAATGGCCCGGGCGGTGTCGTACTCGCAGTTAGTGCCCGGGAAGACAGGAATCAGCGCCTTAGGCCTGGCGGTCTTATGACCGCAGACAGCCACAGGACCGGCAGTATAGGAGATTGGCTTTACAGTTCCGGTGTCGGCAGTGCGGGTGGGATAGACGTTTTCCAGCACGCCCTCATTGAGACGCAGGAGCTCGTCAATGGAGGCGCTGTCCTTCCCGATGGTGATGGTGGGCTCCGGGGTGGTAAAGCCGATGCGGTTGGCGCAGGGCAGGTCCACCTCCTCGGTGAGCTCCGCCACAATCATCCCCGGGCAGGGTCCCCACCATGGAGCCCCCTCCTTGGGATCATTGACAAAGCCGATGCGGTTGCCGAAGGACATCTTCATCACCGCCTCCGCCGCTCCGTTCTCCACCGCCCATGCGGCCTTTACCTTGCCGGCGGCGGACAGCTCATGGAGGGTATCCCAAGCGGCCTTCTGCCCCTCAGCGTCGTCCAAGCAGCCATTTCCAAAGGTGTAGACCGGGTGGCCCGCCTCCTTGAACTCCGGGGTGAGCACCTCACCCGCCTTGGCGGGGACAATGGCAAAGGAGATCAGGGTGGGGGGCACATCCCTATTCAGGAAGGAGCCGGACATGGAGTCCTTGCCGCCGATGGCGGCCACGCCGAAGCTCAGCTGGGCATCGAGGGCGCCAAGGAGGGCGGAGAAGGGCTTCCCCCAGCGCGCCGGCTCCGTCCGCAGCTTCTCAAAGTACTCCTGGAAGGTGAGATAGGCCCTCCGGTAGTCCCCGCCGGCGGCCACCAGCTTGGCCAGCGAGGACACCACAGAGGCGTAGGCCCCGGTATAAGGATCCGCGCTCATATGGTCCGGGTCGAAGCCCCAAGCCATCACGGAGCAGTCCTCCGTGTGCTGTCCGGGCAGTACCGGCAACAGGGCGGCCATGGCCTGGGCGGGGGTGCGCTGGGTCTCACCGCCAAAGGGCATCAGCACGCTGCCCGCGCCGATGGTGCCGTCAAAGCGCTCGGTGAGGCCCCGGCGGGAGGCGCTCTTTAAGCTGGAGGCCATGGAGCGGAGATCCCCGTCCATCACCACGCCCATGGGGCGCTCTTTCTCCGGCACGGAGACGGCGGCATGCTTTACCGCGCCGTTGGTGTTCAAAAAGGCCCGGCTGAGGTCGGCGATCTTCTTCCCCCGCCAGTGCATCACCATGCGGGGCACCTCGGTGACCACCGCCACCCGGTAGGCCTCCAAATTCTCCTGCTGCGCGGCGGCGATGAAGGCCGCCTCATGTTCCGGTGCCACCACCACGGCCATGCGCTCCTGGCTCTCGGAGATGGCCAGCTCCGTGCCGTCCAGCCCCTCGTACTTCTTGCGGACGGCGTCCAAGTCGATCTCCAAACCGTCGGCCAGCTCGCCGATGGCCACGCTGACGCCGCCGGCGCCGAAGTCGTTGCAGCGCTTAATCATCCGGGTAACCTCGGCGCTTCGAAACAGCCGCTGGATCTTTCGCTCCTCCGGGGCATTGCCCTTCTGCACCTCGCTGGCCATGGTGGTCAGGGAGGTGAGGTTGTGGCTCTTGGAGGATCCGGTGGCCCCGCCGATGCCATCCCGGCCGGTGCGGCCGCCCAGGAGGATCACCACATCACCGGGGGCAGGGCGCTCCCGGACCACGTTCTCTGCCGGGGCGGCGCCCACCACAGCGCCCACCTCAAGGTGCTTTGCAACATACCCCTCGTGGTAAACCTCGGCCACATGACCAGTGGCAAGGCCGATCTGATTGCCGTAGGAGCTGTACCCCGCGGCGGCGGTGGTAGCCAGCTTCCGCTGGGGCAACTTGCCCGCTAAGGTCTGCTCAAAAGGCACCCGGGGATCGCCGCAGCCGGTCAGGCGCATGGCCTGATAGACATAGGAGCGGCCGCTGAGGGGATCCCGGATACACCCGCCGATGCAGGTGGCCGCGCCGCCGAAGGGCTCGATCTCCGTGGGGTGGTTGTGGGTCTCGTTTTTGAACATGAGGAGCCAGTCCTGCTGCTTTCCGTCCACCTGGGCATCCACGTGGATAGAGCAGGCGTTGATCTCCTCGCTCTCGTCTAAGTTTTGCAGTCCTCCCCGCTTCTTCAGCACCTTGGCCCCGAGGGTTCCAATGTCCATCAGGGTCTGGGGCCGCGCAGCGGCCTTCTCCGCTCCGTAGACCTCCTCCCGGGCGGCCAAATAGCGCCTGTAGGCCGCCTCCACGGCGGCATCGCCGATCTCCACCTTGTCAATATGGGTGGAGAAGGTGGTGTGGCGGCAGTGGTCGGACCAGTAGGTATCCACCAGCCGCACCTCAGTGATGGTGGGGTCCCGGCGCTCCTCGTCCCGGAAGTAGGCCTGGAGGAATTTGAGGTCGTCGATATCCATGGCAAGGCCCAGCTCCTCCAGGAGCTTGGCCAGTTTCTCCTCCCCCAAGGCTGTAAAGCCGGTGAGGACAGCCACGTCGGCGGGGACCTCGTGGGTACGCACCAGGGTCTCCGGCTTGTCCACGGAGGCCTCCCGGCTCTCCACGGGGTTGATAAGATAGTGCCGGATCTTCTCCATGTCCGCCTCAGAGAGGTCCCCCTCCAGCAGGTAGACCTTGGCGTAGGATACAAGGGGCCGCTCCACGCCGGCCATCAGCTGCACGCACTGGGCACAGGAGTCGGCCCGCTGGTCAAATTGTCCCGGCAGGGCCTCTACCGCCAGCAAGCGGCAGGACTTGGCGGGCAGGGGGAACTTCTCATCATAGGTCACGTCCACCTGGGGCTCGGAGAACACCACGCTCCGCGCCCTGTCGAAAACATCCCGGTCAATATGGTCCACATCGTAGCGGTTGAGCACCCGGACGCCGGTGAGGGCCTTGATCCCGAGAAACTCCCGCAGATCCGACAGCAGGCCGCCGGCCTCCACGTTGAGCCCCGGCTTTTTCTCCACAAAAATTCGGTAAACCATCTATTTCTCTCCCTCTAAAGCGGCCAGCGCCCGCCGGCCGATGTCCTTGCGGCAGTAAGCGTTGGCAAAATGGATGCGGCCAGCCAAATCGTAGGCGGCGTCGATGGCCCCCTGGAGGGTGGCCGCTGTGGCCGTGGCCCCAAGGACCCGGCCGCCGTTGGTCTTAAGCACCCCGTCCTCCCGCTTTGCTCCGGCAATATAGATCGCCTCATTCTCTTTTGTCTCAGGCAGGGTAATGGGGAATCCCTTGTCATAGTGGGTGGGGTAGCCCTCGCTGGCCAGCACCACACAGCAGGCATAGCCGTCCTTCCACTCCACTGCCGTCTCGGCAAGGGTGCCGTTGGTGGTGGCCTGCATCACCGTCAGCAGATCGCTCTTCAGCAGGGGCAGCACCACCTGCGTCTCCGGATCGCCGAAGCGGCAGTTGTACTCGATCACCTTGGGGCCGTCAGGGGTCAGCATCAGGCCAAAGTACAGACAGCCCTTAAAGGGACGGCCCTCCGCCGCCATGGCCCGGATGGTGGGCAGGAAGATGGTGTCCATGCAGACTTGAGCGATCTCGGGGGTGTAGTAGGGATTGGGGGCCACGGTACCCATGCCGCCAGTGTTGAGGCCCTCGTCGCCGTCCTTTGCCCGCTTGTGGTCCATAGAGGACACCATGGGTACCACGGTTTTGCCGTCGGTGAAGGAGAGGACGCTGACCTCCGGCCCGGTGAGAAACTCCTCGATCACCACCTGGGAGCCGCTGTCCCCAAAGATCTTGTCGGCCATCATAGAGCGCACCGCCGCCCTCGCCTCCTCCCGGCTCTGGGCGATGATGACCCCCTTGCCCAGGGCCAGGCCATCGGCCTTCACCACCGTGGGGATAGGGCAGGTCTCCACATAGGCCAGCGCCGCGTCCAAATCGGTAAATACCTCGTAGCGGGCGGTGGGGATGCCGTACTTTTTCATGAGGTTCTTGGCAAACACCTTGCTGCTCTCAATCTGAGCGGCCGCCGCGGTGGGGCCAAAGCAGGGGACGCCCGCGGCGTTCAGGGCGTCCACCGCCCCTAAGGCCAAGGGATCGTCCGGGGCCACCACGGCGTAGTCCACCGGGTGGTCCTTCACAAAGTCCACCATAGCGGGGATGTCCTTGGCGCCGATGGGCACGCAGACCGCCTCCCCCTCCATACCCCCGTTGCCGGACAGGGCGTAGACAATCTCCACGCTTTTGTTCTCGCGGAGCTTTTTGAGGATGGCGTGCTCACGGCCGCCGGAGCCGATGAGGAGAATCTTCATATGCAATACCTCGCTTCACAAAATATCCCACAGCGGGAGAAAAGAGGGGGAACGCTTCCACAGAGGCACTCCCCCATACCGCGCCATAAGGGGGGACGGCGTCCCCCCTTATTCGCTCTCTTTTTAGTGGTGGAACAGCCGCATACCGGTGAAGGCCATGACCATGCCGTACTTGTCGGCGGTCTCGATCACGTTGTCATCCCGGATGGAGCCGCCGGGCTCCGCCACATACTGCACGCCGCTCTTTCTGGCCCGCTCGATGTTGTCGCCGAAGGGGAAGAAGGCATCGCTGCCGATGGAGACGCCGCTCTGGGTGGCGATCCAAGCCTTTTTCTCCTCCGCCGTCAGCACCTCGGGCTTCTCGGTGAAGAGCTTCTGCCAAGCGCCGTCGGCGAGCACATCCTCGTACTCCTCGGAGATGTACACGTCAATGGCGTTATCCCGCTCGGGGCGGCGGACATCGCTGCGGAAGGGCAGGCCGAGCACCTTGGGGCACTGGCGGAGATACCAGTTGTCCGCCTTATTGCCGGCCAAGCGGGTGCAGTGGATCCGGCTCTGCTGGCCGGCGCCTACACCGATAGCCTGTCCGTTTTTCACATAGCACACGGAGTTGGACTGGGTGTACTTGAGGGTGATGAGGGCCACGATGAGATCGATCTTAGCGGCCTCGGGCAGGTCTTTATTCTTTGTGACGATATTGCCCAGCAGCGCCTCGTCAATCTTGAAGTTGTTGCGGCCCTGCTCAAAGGTGATACCGAACACGTCCTTGTACTCCTGGGGGGCGGGGACATAGTTCGGATCCATCTTCACCACGTTGTAATTTCCCTTCTTCTTGCTCTTCAAAATCTCCAAGGCCTCCGGGGTGTAGTCCGGAGCGATGACGCCGTCGGACACCTCCTCCTTGAGGTAGAGGGCGGTGGCCTTGTCGCAGGTGTCGCTGAGGGCGGCCCAGTCGCCGTAGGAGCACAGGCGGTCAGCCCCCCGGGCCCGGATATAGGCGCAGGCGATGGGGCTCAGCTCCGCGTCGGGATCCACAAAATAGATCTTTTTGTCCACCTCGCTCAGGGGCAGGCCCACGGCGGCCCCGGCGGGAGACACATGCTTAAAGGAGGCAGCCGAAGGAAGGCCGGTGGCCTTTTTCAGCTCCATCACCAGCTGCCAGGAGTTGAAGGCGTCCATAAAATTGATGTACCCGGGCTTGCCGTTGAGCACCTCGATGGGCAGCTCGCCCTGACGCACAAAAATCTTAGAGGGCTTCTGGTTGGGGTTGCAGCCGTACTTGAGTTCCAGTTCTTTCATCTGATGGGTTCCTCCTTCATACATTCAGTTCTGCCTGCATTTTCTCATCGGGGTACCGGGCCAAAAGGGGCTCGATGACCTCCTGTAAAAATTCCGTCACCTGACTGGGAGCGCGGCCCACATACTTCTCCGGTGCCATCTGCGCCTCGATCTCCTCCCGGTTCAGGGGGAAGAGGGGATCGGCCAGGATCCGCTCAATGAGATCGTTTTGCCCGCCCTCCATCTTCACCTTTCGGGCGGCGGCGTGGGAGTGCTCCCGCAGGGCCTCGTGGAGCTCCTGCCGGTTCCCGCCCCGCTTCACCGCCTCCATCATCACGTTCTCCGTGGCCATGAAGGGCAGCTTCTCCATCACCCGCCGACGGACCACCCGGTCGTAGACCACAAGGCCCGCGGTGACGTTGATATAGATCTCCAAAATGGCATCCACCGCCAAAAATGCCTCGGAGACGGCGATGCGCTTGTTGGCGCTGTCGTCCAAGGTCCGCTCAAACCACTGGGTGCCGGCGGTCATGGCGGGGTTCACCGAGTCGGCAATCACATAGCGGGCCAGGGCGCAGATCCGCTCGGAGCGCATGGGGTTGCGCTTATAGGGCATGGCGGAGGAGCCGATCTGGTTCTTCTCAAAGGGCTCCTCCATCTCCTCAAAGGACTGGAGGATCCGCAGGTCGTTGGCAAACTTATAGGCGCTCTGGGCCACGCCGGAGAGGGCGCCGAGGAAATAGGCGTCCACCTTCCGGGAATAGGTCTGTCCGCAGACGCTGACCGAGCGGGCAAAGCCCATGGCCTCGGCCACCATCTGGTCCAGGGCCTTCACCTTCTCCTCGTCCCCCTCAAAGAGCTCCATAAAGCTGGCCTGGGTACCGGTGGTCCCCTTGGCCCCCCGGAGCTTCAGCTGCCCGAGCTGGAACTCTAAATTCTCCATATCCTCCACCAGCTCGTTCATCCACAGTGTAGCCCGCTTGCCCACGGTGGTCAGCTGGGCGGGCTGCAGATGGGTATAGGCGAGACAGGGCAGGTCCTTATATGCCTTGGCGAAGGCGGCGAGGTTGCGCAGCACCTGGGCGCACTTGCGCAGCACCAGCTTAGAGGCGTCCCTTAGGATCAAAAGATCCGTATTGTCCCCCACATAGCAGGAGGTGGCGCCGAGGTGGATGATGCCCGCAGCGTTGGGACACTGCTGGCCATAGGCGTAGACATGGCTCATCACGTCGTGGCGGACCACCTTTTCCCGCGCCTCCGCCACCTCGTAGTTGACGTCCTCCGCGTGGGCCTTCAGCTCGGCGATCTGCTCGTCGGTGATGGGAAGGCCCAGCTTCTGCTCACACTCGGCCAAGGCGATCCACAGCTTCCGCCATGTGCGGAACTTGTGCTCGTCGGAGAACAGATACTGCATCTCCCGACTGGCGTAGCGGGTGGACAGCGGGGAGATATACCCCTGTCGGTTTTTTTCCATCGCGTCTCCCCCCTACTGATTCTTGTTGAGAATCGTCACGTGCTCCTCACCGGTGGCCAGATCGATCCAGTTGGTGTAGAGGGAGATCTTGTTGGCCTCGTTGAGATTCTCCCAGATCTCCTGGGTAAATTCCTCCCGGCTGCTGCCGATGGCCACCCGCTCAGGCTCCCCCTGAAAGCTGGGGATGGGGCTGCCGTCAGTGACGTAGGTGTGGAGGAAGTGGCCAAGGCCCGCCTGGCCGGGATACTCAAAGGTCTGCCGCAGGCAGGCGGAACCAGCGGCGTCACCGCTCTTGAGAATGGACATCTGGTAGCTGCCGTCGGCGCTCAACAGGGCGGAGATGCGGGGGGTCCAGTTGGGGCCGTCTGGCTCAAACTCCCGGGTGCGCAGGGCCTCCGCAAAGGAACGGCCCGCCGCCAAAAAGTCCCGGATGGTGTCCGTCTGGTCGCCGTTGGTGACGATCAGCTGGCCGTTCAGGCGGCGTACCGGGTGGTAGATAATGAGGCTGGGGTCCTGCACGCGGCTCTCGTCAAAAGCCTTGGTGCGGATGCCGTCCTCGGTGGCCTCGAAAACACGGTTGCGGCTGTTCTCGCTGCGGCCCATGATAAAATAGGCCACGGCGGCGCTTTTGCCGTCGGCGCTCTTGCCCACCACAATGCCGCGGCCGGGATAGGGGTTGCCGGAGAGCAGCCCGCCTAACTTATCAATGGCATAAATATCCATAGTCGTTCCTCCTCATTTCAGTTGTTCCACCAGCTGCTTGGCCACCTGCTCCGCGGCGGCGGGCAGCAGCTGCCACTCTGCCTCCTCCATCACCCGGCGCTGGAGGACCTCCGGGGTATCCCCCGGCTGGATATCCACCGCCTTCTGGGCGATGATCCGCCCCCCATCGGGGATCTCGTTGACAAAGTGAACCGTGGCGCCGGTGACCTTCACCCCGTAGCTCAGGGCCGCCTCGTGGACCCGCAGGCCGTAGAAACCCTGTCCGCAGAAGGAGGGGATCAGGGAGGGGTGGATGTTGATGATGGGGCCGGAAAAGCAGCGGATAAAGTCCGCGGATAAAATTCCGAGAAAGCCCGCCAGCACCACCATGTCGATCCGGTATTCGGCCAAGGCGTCCAGCACCCGCTTTTCAAAGCCCTCCTCCCGCCGGGGAATCACCAAGCAGGGAATCCCTCCCCGCTCCGCTCTGGCGATGGCCCCGATGCCGGCCTTGTCGGCAATCACGAGGGTCAGAGCGGAGTGGGGCATCTCGCCCCTGCTGCGGCTGTCCATCAGGGCCTGCAGGTTGGTGCCGCCGCCGGAGACCAGCACGGCGATTCGGGCTCTCAGCATAGCACCACCCGGTCCTCTCCCGGCACAATCTCGCCGATCAGGTAGGCCTCCTCTCCATGATCCCGCAGGATAGTGAGGGCCTTGTCCGCCTCCGTCTTGGGCACCACAATGCTCATGCCCACGCCCATGTTGAAGGTGTTGAACATATCCCGCTCAGGGATTTTTCCTGTCTCAGCGATCAGGTCAAAGATCGGCAGGACACGGACGGCGCTCCGCTCGATTTTCGCGCACAGCCCCTCCGGGATGGAGCGGGGGATGTTCTCATAGAAGCCGCCGCCGGTGATGTGGCTGATGCCCCGCACCGCCACCTGCTCCAGGAGGGCGAGGACAGGCTTCACATAAATCTTGGTGGGGGTCAGCAGGGTCTCCCCCAGCGCTTTTCCGCCGAGGGCCTCAACGGGACGGCCCATGTCGGTGTGCTCCACGTCGAACACCCGGCGCACCAGGGAAAAGCCGTTGGAGTGGACGCCGCTGCTGGGCAGAGCGATCACCACGTCCCCCGCAGTCATTGTCTTATGGTTGATGATCTTCTCCTTGTCCACCGCACCCACGGAGAAGCCGGCCAAATCGTACTCCTCCGCCGGGTAAAAGCCCGGCATCTCGGCGGTCTCCCCGCCGACCAGCGCGGCGCCGGCCTGGACACAGCCCTCGGCCACGCCGGCAACAATCTGGGCGATCTTCTCCGGCTCATTTTTGCCGCAGGCGATATAGTCGAGGAAAAACAGGGGCTTGGCGCCGCAGCAGATGATGTCGTTGACGCACATGGCCACACAGTCGATGCCCACAGTGTCATGCTTGTCCAATAGAAAGGCCAGCTTCAGCTTGGTGCCCACGCCGTCGGTGCCGGAGACCAGCACCGGCTGGCCCATGCCGGAAACATCCAAGGCGAACAGACCGCCAAAGCCGCCGATATCGCTGACCACTCCGTCGGTCATGGTCCGGGCAATGTGCCCCTTCATCAGCTCCACCGCCTTGTAGCCGGCGGTGATGTCCACCCCGGCGGCGGCGTAGCTGCTGCTATAGCTCTTTTCCATGTCGGTTACTCCTCTTTCTTCTCTCTCTCGGACAGCCGCCGCTCAAAGCGGTTTTTCTCCGTAGTGCTGGGCGTGGGCGTGGGATATACCCCGTCGAAGCAGGCGGTGCAGTAGCCGCTGCCGTCACCGCCGCAGGCCATTTTTTTCGCGCCGTCCAAACTGAGATAGCCCAAGCTGTCCGCACCGATGATTTTCGCGATCTCCTCCACGCTGTGGTGGCAGGCGATGAGCTTTTCCTTGGAGTCGATATCCACGCCGTAGTAGCAGGGGCTGACAAAAGGAGGCGCGGAGATGCGCACATGGATCTCCTTGGCCCCCGCCTCCCACAGCAGTTTCACGATGCGGGCGCAGGTGGTGCCCCGGACGATGGAGTCGTCGATCATAACTACCCGCTTGTCCCGGACCACATCCGCGATGGGGTTGAGCTTAATGCGCACCTTGTCCTCCCGGCTGGCCTGCCCGGGGGCAATGAAGGTCCGGCCGATATACTTGTTTTTGATAAAGCCGATGCCATAGGGGATGCCGGACTGCCTGGAGTAGCCCACGGCGGCATCCAAGCCGCTGTCAGGCACGCCGATGACCACATCCGCCTGCACCGGGTGCTCCAGCGCCAAATAAGCCCCCGCCCGGGTACGGGCGGTGTGGACGTTGCAGCCGTCCACCACGCTGTCAGGCCGGGCGAAATAGATGTACTCGAAGACGCACAGGCTCTTGGGCGCCTTACCACAGTGGTCCCGGATGGACCGGGGGCCGTTCTTGTCGAACACCATGATCTCACCCGGCTCCAAATCCCGGATCAGCTCAGCGCCCACCGAGGTCAAAGCGCAGCTCTCCGAGGCCACCACCCACCTGCCGTCTGGGGTCTTCCCGTAGCACAGGGGGCGGAAGCCCCTCCTGTCCCGGACGGCGATGAGCTTTTGGGGGGACATGACCACAAGGGAGAAGGCCCCCTCCAGCCGGGAGACCGCCCGGTTGATAGCCTCCTCGATAGAGGGGGCCGTCAGGCGCTCCTTGGTGATGATATAGGAGATCACCTCAGTGTCGCTGGTGGTGTGGAAGATGGAACCCTGCAGCTCCAGTTCCGTGCGCAGCTCGCTGGAGTTGACTAAGTTGCCGTTGTGGGCCAGGGCCATGCGCCCCTTGACATGGTTGACTAAGATGGGCTGGGCGTTGCTGCGCTCGTTACCGCCGGTGGTGCCGTAGCGCACATGGCCGATGGCCATAGTGCCCGTCCCCAGCTGCCGGAGGTTCTCCGGGGTGAACACGTCGTTGACCAGCCCCAGATCCTTATAGGAGCGGAACAGCCCGTCGTCATTGACCACGATGCCGCAGCTCTCCTGCCCCCGGTGCTGGAGGGAGAAGAGGCCGTAGTAGGTCATATGGGCTACGTCGTAGGGCTCGGGGCTGTAGACCGCGAAGATGCCGCATTCTTCTCTCAGAGAGCTCATGCCTGCCCTCCGAATACCCGGCGCATCATCTCCTGATAGGCCTCCTCCACGTTGCCCAGATCCCGGCGGAAGCGGTCCTTATCCAGCTTCTCATTGGTCTTGGCGTCCCAGAAGCGGCAGGTATCGGGGCTGATCTCGTCGGCGAGGACGATCTGGCCGTCGGCGGTCTTGCCGAACTCCAGCTTGAAGTCGATCAGGCGCACACCGCACTGGGCGAAGAAGTCCTTGAGCACCTCATTGACCTTCAGAGCCATAGACTTGATGGTGGCAATCTCCTCCTTGGTGGCCAGCTTCAGGGCCAGGGCGTGGGAGGTGTTGAGCAGGGGATCGTGGAGATCGTCGTTCTTGTAGGAGAACTCCAGCACGGGCTCGTCGAAGACGATGCCCTCCTCCACGCCGTAGCGGCTGGCGAAGTGGCCGGCGGAGACGTTGCGCACGATCACCTCCAGGGGCACGATCTGCACCTTCTTCACCACAGTCTCCCGGTCATTAAGCTCCTCCACAAAGTGGGTGGGAATCCCGGCCGCCTCTAACTTCTTCATCAGGAAGTTGCTCATGCGGTTGTTGACGGCGCCCTTGCCCATGATGGTGCCCTTCTTGGCGCCGTCAAAGGCGGTGGCGTCATCTTTGTAGGAGACAATCACCAGATTGGGATCGTCGGTGGCGTAAACCTTCTTGGCCTTTCCCTCGTAAAGCTGCACAGTCTTTTCCATGATGACAAATCCTCCCAAAAATATAATTTTTGTTTTTCTCTGTTTTGTTTCGTTCAGTTTTTCAGCTGCGCCTGCAGCTCGGCGTCCGCCGCGAGAACCTTGGCCATGTCCGCCGCACGCTTGTCGGCCAATTTTTGGGCCAGCGCCGCATCCTCCACCGCCAAAATCTCCATAGAGAGCAAGGCGGCGTTCACAGCCCCATCAATGGCCACGGTGGCCACCGGGATCCCGGAGGGCATCTGCACCGTGGACAACAGGGCGTCAACGCCGTCTAAATATTTGGACTTCAGGGGAATGCCGATCACAGGCAGGGTGGTATTGGCCGCAATGGCCCCCGCCAGGTGGGCGGCCATCCCCGCGGCCGCGATGATCACGCCAAAGTCCTTCTCCCGGGCACTCTGGGCAAACTCCTTCGCCTCCACGGGGGTGCGGTGGGCAGAGTAGATATGGGTCTCGCAGGGTACGCCGAAAGAGCGGAGGGTATCCACCGCCTTCTGCACCACCGGCAGGTCGCTGGCGCTGCCCATAATGACTGCTACCTTCTTCATATGCGTGTCTCCTTTCTGGTGAATGAAAAAATGGGCAGTCCTGCCCCTTAATGGGACGGGACTGCCCAGACGGTCGACAGAATAAAAACCAAGACTTTTGCTCCCATGTGGTCTCCCACTAAAATCCGTCAGTTACAAAAGGCTTTTTGATTATGTATATAGAGTACCATCCCGCGGAAAAAAAGGCAATATGGTATTGTGATAAATTGTCCGGTTTTTTCCCATCCATGGTCTATGGATTATGGATAAACCGCCCGCTTCTGCCCGCTTTTTGCGCTATTTCCGAGCACCCACCTGTATTATAGCAAATTTTCCCCCATTTTGCCAGCAAATCTTTTGCAGCCCCGACCGCACCCTCTCATGGGGCAGCGTATGTCGCCAGCCCCCCGTGTTGACTTTCCCTACGGGGTGTGCTACAATCCCTGGCAGCGGCAGGGAAAGCTGCTGATACTGAGATGAGGAGGATTCTTATGACAGAGGTAGTGGAAAGCGCAAACACAGCAGCGCAGCAGGGGATTTCCGCCCCTGTAGTCATCGGCATTTTGATTGTTGCGGTGGTTGTCATCGCCATTGTCATGAGCAGCAGGAAAAAGAAGCGGTAGTCACCGTCTGAGCAGAAAACATACACAGCAGCTGGCAAAAGCAGCAAATCCGCAGGGGATTTGCTGCTTTTTTTCTGGCTTTTGGATTATGTGATTGGAAAGCACGCTGTATCATGCCAAAAGAAAGGAAACACCGCAGAGCAAAGCGGGACGGTTTTCTCCGTCCCACCTTCTCCTACGGCTACGTGCAGCCCAGTCTGTTTTCTGATTCGATGCGGGCCCCTACAGGCTTTTAATCTGCGATACCTCAAAATCGCTCAGGCTCTCCATCGCCCACAGATGTTTCCCAGGTACGATCTTCACAGTATAATCCCGAACTTCCTCCGGAGAGGCTTTTTTTGCCTCCTTGCAGAAAAGGCACAGACCCTCCAAGGTGATCGAGCTTGGAGGGGCATAGCTGTCCGCATAAAATCTCCAGAGGTTGTGGCGGGCCATGGCGTCGGTGCCGAGTATGGGAAATACCAGGGCCGCCTCCCCGATCTTCTGCTCCCCCTTGTAGATCTCCGCCGTCACGGAGCCGTCTGCAAAATAGTTGGCGTTGTTGACCGTAATCGGCGCCGGCAGGGACAGCTGGGTTTCCACCACAAGGGTGCCGGTCTGCCGAAGGCCGGTCTGATTCAGCCGGACGGTGGTGCGGTCAAATTTGAGCTTTTGAAACACCTGCTCTCTGGTCATCTTTGCGATTTTCTTGCCGGACAGCCGCTTGATGGTTTCGGCAACTTTCCTGCCGGTACTCTCCGTGATCACCGCAGCTGCACCCATCACCGCGTTAAATCCGCTGGCCGCCTGGTTATATGCCTCGATCTGCGCATTCCGCTTCGCCGTACTGGCCAGCGATGCCGCGGCGGGGATCACGCCGCCGATGCCCGCCGCGGTGCCGGCCTGGATCATACCGTCGGATTTCTTTTTGGTGGGCATATAGCTTTGGGGCTCCGCGCTCTTGGCCTGCAGGGACTGGAGCCACTCGGAGAGCATCGTCAGCGGCTTGCGGTCTCCGGTTAAGTCCGCGTAGGCCTTCTGCTGCTGCCACTCCGCTTTTTCCAGCTCCCGCTGGGTATCGTTTATTTTCTTTCTGCCCTCCGGGGATCCCGACTTGGCGTAGAAGATATCCCGGAGCATTATTTTGGTCTGGCCGCTGTAGGAGAACTCGTTCTCCGGTATCAATTTGCAGCTCTTTGCGATTTTCAGGACGGTGCTTGTATTGGAAAAGTGATCCAGATCGTCTACGCTGAAGAATCCCGCCTGCAGACAGCCCTCAAAAAATTCCACCTCATGCTGGGGGCGATCCAAAATAGCCTGCTCTTTTTCTCTCTTCGCCCTCTTGCTGTCGCGGATAATATTCCGGACGGTCCAGATCGCACTGACGATCACGACCGCCATGATAAGAAACATAATTGTAACCAAGGTATCTGTTGACATGTGATACTCCTTCCTAAAAGCACAAATTCAAAAAACACTACGCTGTAGTCAGAAAAACATCTGCAGGGGAACTGCGTGAGAGGCTTAAAAGGCCTCGTAGATAAACTGGCCGTTGCCGGTGAAGAACATCAGCACCAGCGCCAGCATCACCGCGTACACGGCGGCCTCGAGGAAGATGCCAACTGTGGTGCCCCGCAGGGCCTTGAGCTTTTTCAGGAGAGCAGCCATGGGTCCATCACCTCCATAAAGCGGTACGCGCCGTACTCGTAGTTGAGATGCCCCACGTCGTAGAAGCAGCTCTCGTCAAAGGTGTTGGAGAGGTCGAGAGCCTCCACCCCATAGGGAGCGAGGACCTCCTCCGCCTGCCGCCGCACCTCCTGGGCCAGCGCCGGCGCCTCCACGTTGGGATTCCAAGGCATCCACACCACCCGCAGGTGGATCCCCTCCTCGGCGCAGTAGGCGGCCACCTGCTCCAAAGCGGCCAAATTCTCGGAAAAATCGCTGAGGGGCAGATCGGAGTAATTCTCACGGTACACCTGGGCGTTCTCCATCAGCGCCGCGTCGGACAGGCTTCCGTGGTAGACGATCTTCCCCTGCCCCACATACTCCGGCGCCCCGCCGCCCCGGCCGATGGCGGTTTTCACTGTCTCCCGCACCACCGTATACAGACGGTCCCGCTGGAAATAGCAGTAGGGCTCCAGAGGCCCCCGGTGCCAGGGGTAGGTGGGGTTGGTGTCAAAGTTGTCATAGAGGGTCAGGTAGTTGAGGCCCAGCACCAGATCACTGCCCACGGTGATCTCCCCCTGCCGGAGCATCTCCCACAGATCCCGCACCACGCCGTAGTCCACGCCGAGATTGACATAATGACTATCCCCCACGTCCTCCCGGTAGGCGGCGATGACGGTGGAGTTGCCGAAGATCACCCGGTCCCACACCTCCTCTGGGTGGTCCCGCCGGGTCACCTCGTAGTCGTTCAGGTAGAACCAGCCGTCGTCAAAAAGGCCGGGACAGATCTGAGACAGGGCCGTGTCCAGCGCCGCAAAGCACAGCAGGAAGAACAGCAGAAAGCGCCCCTTGCGCCAAAGCTTTTTCAGATGTATCAACCCGCTCCCCCCTTACAGCTTAAAAAATCCCCCCAGCACGGCGGCAATCTGGGCCGTGGACAGGGTGAAGATCAGAGAATTGAGGGCGAAGAGGTAGTTGGTGACGAGGCACCGCGCCCCGCGGTAATAGCGGTTGGCCCGGCGGCCCACAGTGGTCAGGCCTAAGAGATTTTCCACCGCCAAAAGGGCGCCGAGGAACAGCCCGTCCGCCACAAACAGCCATGAGAAGCCGTGCCACAGGCTCATCACCATCATCACCACCATGGCCACCCCCGCGTTCTGCCACCTGCTCAGCCGCCGGCCGCCGAAGAGCACATACACGTGCTCCCGGATCCAGTCGCTGACCGTCACATGCCAGTTGCGCCAGAACTGGGTAAAGGAGGCGGCCTTCCATGGCTTCTTGAAGTTCTCCGGCACGCTGACGCCCATCAGCGCCCCCATGCCGATGGCGATGGAGGCGTAGCCCGCCATGTCAAAAAACAGCACCAGGTAGCTGACCACGGGGATCAGGGCGCTGAAATAGATTCTGGGGGCCTGGAGGGCCAGCATGTTGAGAAAGTCGGCAGCCAAGGCGGAGAGGACCACCTTGGAGAAGAGGCCCCTTACGATCCGCTTGACAGCGTAGGTCACCTCCTCCAGCCCCACCGGACGAGGCGTCATGGCCGCAAAATCCCGGTAGCGGAACACCGGTCCGGCGGTGAGCACCGGGAAAAAGAGGAGGTAGTTGGCATAGGTGAGAAAGGGGACCTTCTCCTCGGTGTAGTAGACATAATACAAGGCGTCGATGGCCTTGAGCATGTTGTAGGCGATGCCCACCATGGTCAGCCCACACATGGGGAGGGCCGTCCAGAAGCCGGCGGCCCGGGAGTAAACCAGGGGCACGAGGCACCCAAGGCAGAGAAGGGCAAACCAGAGCCGCCGTCCCCTTTTGACCCGGGACAGCCACCATGTGAAGGCGAAGGTCACTATGGTAAAGCCCGCGTAAAACACGGCCAGCTTCTCCGATACGTACCAGATGACCCCCAGGTCCAAAAGGGGCATCAGCTTCCACAGCGCCCCCTGCCTGTTCCACTTCCCCGCTATGCGCAGCGCCGCGCCGGCGCACAGGCTGCACACGAGCATGAGAAGGAGGATATCCGTCTGTAAAAACCACATGGAGCGCGCCTCAGCCCAGTTTCTCCGCGATGACGGCGGCGATCTCCTCCACACTGTTCATGGGGTACTTGACAATATCCTTCTGGGTGATCTCCACGCCAAAGCGCTCCTCCACGAACAAAATGATGTCCGTGGCGCCCACGCTGTCCACAAAGCCGTAGTCAAAGAGGTTGACGTCCATGGTGTAGTCCGGGTCGTCGCCGATCTCAAAGGTATCGCGTACATAGTCGAAAATGATCTTCTGAATCTCCTGCAGCTCCATCGCACGTTTCTCCGTTTCTTACAGTTTTTTATAGCACAGCGTACCCACCGGGTACGCCCCCTGCCTGCGCCAAAAGGCCTCGCCGGCGGTGTTGCCGGTGACTACCTGCAGCTCCATGGCCCTGACGCCGTTTTCTCGTAACCATGCTTCCGCGGAGGCGGTCAGCGCCTCCGCCAGTCCCTGCCGCCGGGCGGCAGGGGCCACATAGATGTCGTTGAGGTAGCCTACCGAGGCCTCCCCCTCGCACAGGTACTCCCCGCCAAGGCGGAGGATGGAGGCGATGACAAAGCCCACGATCTCCCCCGCCGACTCCGCCGCAGCGAAGTAGATCAGCCGGGACTTGATCCGGCTCTCCAGCACCTTCGGCACGTTTTCCGTGCGGATGTCATAGTGGAGGCCGCTCCTCTTCAGATCCTCCCCATAGGCGAGGTAGAGAGCGGTCAGCGCCTCCATATCCTCTATCCCAGCGGGGCGAATGATAAATTTTGCAGTGTCCACGAAATGAGCCCCCTCTCAAAGCATGGTCTTCAGCCGTACCCGGTCGATCTTATCGTTGGCCGTGTGGGGCAGGTGTTCCATGGGCACCAAGCGGCCGGGCAGCATGTAGCTGGGGATGCGCTTTTTCAGCTCCAGGTTGAACCGGCGGAGGGTCAGCTGGGCCTTGGTCTCCACAAAGAGGACGATCTCCTGCTTGTCGCTGTCAAATATCGCCGCGGCGTTCTCCACACCCTCCACACAGACGGCGGCAGTCTCGATCTCCCCTAACTCAATGCGGTTGCCCTTGAGCTTGATCTGGCTGTCCCGGCGGCCGCAGAACATGATGAGTCCCTCCGCCGTGCGGTAGGCCAGGTCCCCGGTGCGGTACATCCGCTCCCCGTAGGCCCTCTGCAGGGGATTGGCGGTGAAAGCTTTCGCCGTGAGATCCGGGGCGTTCCAGTAGCCAAGGGCCACGCCGCTGCCCAGCACGCACAGCTCCCCCTGCTCCCCTGCCGCCGCCTCGGCGCCGTCCTCCCGGAGGATCAGCACCCGCATGTTCTCGCAGGCCTTTCCGATGGGCAGCGCCTCGCCGTCGGCAAAGGGGCGGTCCACCACGTAGTAGCAGCACACGTCGGTGATCTCCGTGGGCCCGTAGAGGTTGGCGTAGGTGCACGCCGGCAGGGCGCGCCGCCAGACGTTGAGGGCGGTGTTGGGCATCACCTCGCCGCAGAAGGCCACGGTCCGCAGCTCCGGCAGCTCCACCCCCTCCAGCGCCCCGGAGTTGGCCACGTTGATCATCACCGTGGGCACCCAGAAGATGGCGGTGATGCGGTTCTCCCGGAGAAATTCCGGCAGGCGCAGGGGGAAGAGGAACAGCGACTCCGGCGTCAGCACCAGCTTGGCGCCGCACTTCATGGTGCCGTAGATGTCAAAGGTAGAGTTGTCGAAGTAGAAGGGGGCCTGATTGGCCAGCACCGTCTCCTCCGTAAAGCCAAAGGTCTCCGTCACCCACACGGCGTAGTCCAAAATGCCCCGGTGGGGAATGGTCACCCCCTTGGGGGTGCCGGTGGAGCCGGAGGTGTACATGATATAGATGGGGTCGGTATCGATGACCCCACCGGTGGCGCGGTCCACGGCGGTCTCGTCGGTCTCCGCCGCGGCAAGCTCGTCATAGAGGCACACAGCGGCGCCGTGGAGGTCCCGCCCCTTCAGATTCTCCGCTAAGGCGGCATCGGTGACGATGGCCCCCGGGCGGAGGCTCTCCACGATCTTCTCCAGCCGGGGCACCGGGGCGTGGGCGTCCACCGGGGCATAGGGGCTGCCGGCGTACAGCGCCCCCATAAAGACGCACAGGGCCCGGGCGCTCTTAGGCAGGTAGACCACCACCGGCCGGCCGGCCACCCCCTTTCTTAGCAGGGCGGTGGCGATGCGGCGGGCCGCGGCGCGGTAGGCGCTGTAGGTCAGCTCCCCGCTCTCGTCGGCCACCGCGATGCGCCCGCCGTAGCGCGCGGCGGCCTCATCCAGCATACGAACTGCGCTATTGAGCATTTTCATTTCCCTCCGTATAGGTGATATGGAGCGTATCCGCTGTACCGTACTTGGTGAAGATGGTCTGTCCGTCCCGCTCCTCCGCGTCCCAGCCCTCATCCGCCGTCACGGCGCTGCCGGCGACCACCGCCTGCAGCATACCGTCGCCCAAAAAGGCGATCTCCGCCCCGGTCTCCCCGGCGGTCACCTCAGCGGGCATATTGATCTGGGCGATATGGGCATTCCCAGACGGCTCCGAGACCGGATAGAGGCGCACCGTGCCGCCAAGACCGATGGCGAGGCCGTCCTCCGTCTCCTTCCACACGCCGCTGTCAGTGGCAAAGTCCCTGCCAAGGGAGGCAGAAAAGGCGAGGCGCACCCCCATGGAGCTCTGAGCGGCGGCGTCATAGAGGGGGAAATCCTCCGAAAGAGCCGCCGGCGTGATGGTGAAGCCATCCCCGTCCGCCGCCACGTCCACGCGCAGGTTGTAGGCCGCGGCGGTGGCGTGCATCAGTTGGTCCTCCTTCATAAAGTTGTATCCGTGCTGCCGCTGGAAGTCGGAGAGCTTCTGGAGGTAATCTCTGGCCTCGGCGTCGGACTCATAGACAAAGTCGCAGTGGTAGTAGACGCATACGGGCATGCCGTACTTGGCGGAGAGGTCGGTCCACTCCGTCCCCCGGTAGGGCAGCACGCTGTTGTTCTGCACCAGCAGCGTCCGCTCCCCCTCCTTCATTAGGAAGAAGGGCAGGGCAACAACGTTCTCCGCCGACACCTGAGGCACATTGGTGGTGGCCTTGGAGGGAGAGAACCCGGACTGCCACAGAAGGCCCGCGCCGTAGATGCTGTCCATGCTCTGGGAGGAGCTGTGGCGGGAGGTGTACCAGGAGTGCTGGTTGGCGCCGACGCCCTCGGTGTCCACGCCGTAGGCGGCGAGGGCCCGGCGGTGGGCGGCGAGCTCATAGGCCTCCCGGTTGGCGGAGGCGTAGGCGTTGGTATAGAAGTGGACGCCCAAGTAGTAGTGGTTGTCCTCCACGTAGTCGATCTGGCTTTGCAGCGTCTCGGCGTAGGGGAAGTAGGGGGAGTCGATGGGATAGGCCAGCCCGTACTCGAGGGAGCCGCACAAGAGATCCAGCGAACCGTCGCCGTTGAGGTCGGTAAACACAGGGGCGGCAAAGTGTCCGAACTTCAGGTTGTGGTTCCCCTTGTAGTTCATCTCGTCCACGGTGACAAAGCCGTCAAAGGCAAAGGCGCCGCTGCCGTCGCCAGTGAGTCGCGCCACATAGCCGTCAAAGGTGCCGATGGCTAAATCCGTATCCCCGTCGCCGTCTAAGTCCCCAAGGAAGGGGCACAGCCAGTGGCCAAGGCCCTCGTCGGCGCACAGCTTGGAGTAAGCGCGCATCCGCTCATGGGAGAAGGCTGTGGCGCTCCCCTCCTTCTGCCCGTAGTAGAGCAGCAGGATGCTCTGGTCCGAGCCCACCATCAGATCGGCCGCCCCGTCGCCGTCCACATCCCCCACGGCGGGGAGGCTCTGCCCGGGGATATCCGTCTCCAGCAGGGTCCCCATGGGGGTAAAGGCCAGGGTGCCGCTGCCCTTGTACCAGAGGATGTCGCCGTCCGGCGAGCCGGAGAGGAGGTCTAAGGCGCCGTCCCCGTCCACATCCAAGAGGGCCGGGGCGGAGAAGCTGCCAAGGGACAGCGGCGAGCCGGAGGGATCGGTCACCGTCTGGGCCTCTCCCACCCGGAGGCGGCCGTCCAGCCCGGTGAAGCCAAAGCCCTCATAGTAGTAGATCTGCCCGTCCACGCTGCCGCAGAAAAAGTCGGTCAGGCCGTCGCCGTTGTAGTCTGCGGCGGTGGGGACGAGGCGGTAGTTGTACTCTCTGTGGTCGTCAAAGTAGCTCCCGCCGTTTTCTATGGCGCTGAGGCTGAGCCACTCCCCGCCGCTGTCGATGTGGGTGCCGGAGGAGTAGGCGCTCTCCTCCAAATCCATCTGGTAGGACAGCGCCCCGCTGTCGCTCTCATTCAGCACATAGGTCAGCGACTCCGCCAGCAAAAACCACCAGTAGCTGCTGCGGATCAGGGTAAAGGACGGGATCTGGTTGTACTCCCGGCACAGCTCGGAGAAGGTCTCCAGAGAGTTGTTGGCAATGCCGGTGATCTCCTCGTAGTGGAGCTCCCAGCTCATGGAGGGGCTGCCGAAGTAGCCGAACACCCGGTCGATGGAAAAGCCGTAGATCTGCTTGGATACGTAGGCGGCAAAGGCGCTCAGCAGCAGCTGGTTGCAGCTGGCGGTGGTGGAGGAGAAGGCGGCCTGCTCCTCCCTCTGCTCGGCCATGGAGAAGGCGGAGAGCTGGTAGGCGTTGGGCAGCAGGGGATTACACAGCAGCACGCACCCGTCCCCGTAGCGGTTGAGGGTGTAGAGGGCCAAGTCTCCGCTGCCCACCAGCGTCAGCGCCGTGTCCGCCACGGCGGCGTAGCCGTAGTCCAGCGCCATCAGCTGCTCCGCGTCGCCAAAGCTCTGATACAAGGTGTGGAAATCCCCGATGATCTCCTGCAGCGGCGCAAGGTCCCCCAAACCGCCGGGCAGCTCCACCTCGGCCGGGTAGGACTCCAGCTTGACAAAGGAGGACACGCCGAAGTAGTCCAAGGGGAAAAAGTCGTGGAAGGCGTTGGGGGCAAAGACCGCGCCCCCCGCCGCGGTGTAGGCGGTCACCGCCTCCCCCACCGCGGCGGCGTTCTCCGCGGCAAGGAGGCTCTCATCCAAATACACCACGTCGTAGCCGCCGAGGGACAGCGTCCCGTCCGCGTCCACCGCCTCCGCCTCCAAATTCACCAGCAGGGGCTGGAGAAGGTAGTCCAGCGTGTCCCGCCACGCCGTCCCCTCTGAGGCGCTGCCGCTGTACAAAACGGCGGCGCGGATGGCGTATCCCTCCCGCTCCGATAAAGCCGCCGTCAGCTCCGCCGGGGTCTCTACCGGGGACAAGCCGTAGGGGGAGGGCTCCTCCTCCGGCTCAGTTTTCGCGGCGCAGCCGCACAGCAGCACCGCAGACAGCAGCAGGCACAGTAATCTCTTCAAGGTCGTCTCCTCCCCGCAGCATGGGCGGCGGGCGGCGCAAAATACCGCCTATCCCACCATTTTCATTCTGCCTCAGTATAACAAGCCGCCGCCGGATTGTCAATCTCACCCAGCGGATGCGGCGCCTTCCCACAGCAAAATAAGACGGGCCGATTGGCCCGTCTTATTCAACGGATCTGAGCCGGCTGGTCCCGCCTTTTCCTCCGGCGGCAAGGGGCCGTCGTGGGGGGAGAGGCCCCTCCCCGCTGCGCTACCCTCTCATAGACCTCTCCCGGTTTCTCTCGGCGCGGAGTCCTCCCCTTCACCGGTATCGCCCGCATCGGGAAAAGTCATGGTCATGATGACGGCGTCCTCCCGCGGATGCTCGTAGTAGTTTCTCCGCCGGCCGGCCTCCTGATACCCGAGGGAGGCGTACAGGGCACGGGCGGCGGCGTTGGAATCCCGGACCTCCAGCGTTAAAAAGGACAGCCGGTTGGCCGCGGCGAAGCGGTGGAACACCCCCAGCAGCTCCTTGGCAATCCCCTGCCGGCGGTAGGCGGGCCGCACGGCCACGTTGGTGATATACCCCTCGTCCAGCACCACCAGCACCCCGGCGTAGCCGAGGACGGAGCCATCCTCCCCCTCCGCTACAAGAGCGGCGGAGCACTCGTTGGCCAGATGCTCCCGGAGCATCCGCTCCGACCACGGGTCGGGAAAGCACTGCCGCTCAATGGCGGCCACCTCCGGTACATGGTCGGCGGTCATGGGCACAATGTGATAGGTCATCCTCGTCCTCTCCTTCCATGGCCCTACAGGGTAATTTCGATGACGTTGTCCTCCGGGCCTAAGATACAGCTCTCATAGTAGCCGTCCCCTGTAAGTCGGGGCTCGCTGAGCACCGCATATCCCGCCCGCTTCAGGCGGTCTGTCAGCTCAGCCACCCGCTCCCGGCTGCCCGCGGAGAGGGCCAGATGGGCATATCCGGTGCGCAGAGGGGACTTCTCCGCCGTCAGCATGTCCGGCCGGTACATCAGCTCCAGCCGGGCGCCGCCGCCAAAGCGGAGGAAATAGGTGCGCAGCCCGGTCCGCGGGTTTTCATACCCCTCGTTGGGCACCGCGCCGAAGTAGGTGACAAAGAAGTCCCGCACCCCCGTCAGGTCCTCTACATATAGGGCGATATGGTCGATTTGCATTTTCACTTCGCCTCCAGCCAGGTTTTGCCGCTGTGGGCCTCTGCCGTCAGGGGCACCGACAGCGCCGCCGCCCCCTCCATCTCCGCGGTCAGCAGGGCCTTGACTGTCTCCGCCTCCGCCTCGGGGCACTCCACGATCAGCTCATCGTGGACCTGCATGATGAGCTTGGCAAACTCCAGCCCCTCCTCCCGCAGGCGCCGGTGCACCCGGACCATGGCCAGTTTGATGATGTCGGCGGCGGTGCCCTGAATGGGCATGTTCAATGCCACCCGCTCGCCGAAGGAGCGCATGTTGAAGTTGGAAGATTTGATCTCCGGCAGGGCGCGGCGGCGGTGGAAGAGGGTCTCCACATAGCCCCGCTCCTTGGCCTCGGCCACCACCTGTTCCATATAGCGGTGGACGCCCTCATACTTGGCGAAGTAGGCCTCCATGTAGGCCTTGGCCTCGGCCACGGTGACGCCGATGTCCTGACTGAGTGAGAAAGCGGAGATGCCGTAGACAATGCCGAAGTTCACCGCCTTGGCCGCCCGGCGCATGGCGGCGGTGACCTCCTCCGGCCTCACGCCGAACACCTGAGAGGCGGTGATGGTGTGGATATCCTCCCCGGAGCGGAAGGCCTCGATCATGTGCTCGTCGCCGGAGATGTGGGCCAGGAGCCGCAGCTCGATCTGGCTGTAGTCCGCATCCACCAGCACCTTCCCCGGCGCCGCCACAAACATCCGGCGCAGCTCGCTGCCCAGTTCCGTCCTCGTGGGGATGTTCTGAAGGTTTGGCTCGGTAGAGCTCAGGCGCCCGGTGGCGGTGACGGTCATCTGAAAGCTGGTGCGCACCCGTCCGTCGGGGTCGATCACCTTCAAAAGCCCGTCCACATAGGTGCTCTTGAGCTTGGCGTACTGGCGGTACTCCAGGACCTCCTCCACAATGGGGTGCATGCCCCGCAGCTTGTCCAGCACCTCGGCGCTGGTGGAGTAGCCGCTCTTGGTCTTCTTCTGCACCGGAAGGCCCAAGCGGTCAAAGAGCACCTCGCCCAGCTGCTTAGGGGAGTTGATATTGAACTGCCCTGCGTAGGAGTAGATCTGCTGCTCCAAGCTCTCGATGGCGGTGGTCAGCACCTCCCCCATCTCCCGCAGGGCCTTGGCGTCCACCAGCATCCCTGCCAGCTCCATCTCCGAGAGCACTCGGCACAGCGGCAGCTCTATGGTCTCAAACAGCTCCCTCATCTCCAGCTGCTCCAGCCGGGGGGCCATCTTCTCGTACAGCGCCTCCAGCGCCGCCGTGTGGCTCATCCACGCCCCCAGAGCTTCCGGGTCCTCCCCCATGGCGGTGAAGGCGCCCTCGTTCAAATAGCTCGGCTTGGGGATCTCGGCCCCCAGCCAGGAGACGCTGAGGCGGTTGAGATCATAGTGCCCGGCGGTGGCATCCAGCAGATAGCCCGCCAGAGCGGTATCGAACACGAACCCCTCGGCAGGGAGACCCTCTGAGAGGAGGCCGCGGGTCAGATCCTTCACCTCGTGGGAGATTTTTTTGATATCGGCGGCGAAAAAGCCCCGCAGAAAGTCGTTGTAGCAGTCTAAATGGCTGGGGAGAAACACGGCGGCTCGCCCTCCCTCCTCGGCGTCCCCCCACTCCACGCAGAGCCCCTCCAGCTCCGGCAGGGCTAAGCAGGCCACGTGGGAGCGCTGCCGCCAGAGGGAGAGCAGCTCCTCCATCCTCGCGCGGTCTGCGACGATCTCAGAGGTGCAGCTCCCGGTGAAAGCGGGCTCCTCCCCCGCCTCCGCCGGAGCGCTCTCTCCGATGAGGCCCATCTTTTCGATGAGCTTGGCAAACTCCAGCTTCAAAAACACCTGATACAGCTCGGGCTTTGCCGGCCGGCGGAGGTTGTCCGCCGGGGAGAAGTCCAGCGGCGCGTCGGTAATGATCGTCGCCAAATGGTAGCTCAGCTCCGCCAGTTCCCGGCCCTCCTCCAGCTTCTTCACCACGCCGGGCTTGGCCGGGGTGTCCGGGGCCATGAGGATATCCGGCAGGGCGGCGTACAGCTTCTCCACCGAACCGTACATCTGCACAAGGGCTATGGCGGTCTTCTCCCCGATGCCCTTCACCCCCGGGATATTGTCGCTGGGGTCCCCCATCAGGGCCTTTAGGTCGATCATGTGGATGGGGGCGAAGCCGTAGTCGGCCTGAAAGGCCTCCTCCGTCATATTCTTTGTGGTGGTCTGCCCCATGCGGGTGGACACTAATTTCACCCGGGTAGCCGGCGTAATCAGCTGGAGGCTGTCCCGGTCCCCGGTGACGATGACGCACTCCCACCCCTCCGCCTCGCACCGGCGGGAGATGGTGCCGATCAGATCGTCTGCCTCGTAGCCCGCCAGCTCATAGCGGGGGACGTCCATGGCGTCCAGCACCTCCTTGAGCACCGGCATCTGCACGGCCAGCTCCTCGGGCATCCCTTTGCGCTGGGCCTTGTAGCCCTCGTACTCCATGTGGCGGAAGGTGGGCTCCCGGCGGTCGAAGGTGACGCAGAGGGCCTCCGGCTGCTCCTCCTCCAAGAGCTTTTGCAGCGTAACGACAAAGCCGTAAACGGCGTTGGTATAGAGGCCGTCCCGGGTGGTCAAGGGGCGGATCCCGTAGTAGGCGCGGTTGACGATGCTGTTGCCGTCCAAAACCATCAGCTTCATGGCGCTTTTCTTCCTTTCTCTCCCTGCCGTGTCTGCGGGGGCTGCCCCTGCCGGCACGCCATCGGGACATAGGCATTTGCCGATATTATACCTTCTTTTTCCGGGAAACACAACCGGGGTTTTGTTTTCCCCTCCCCACAAAGGCGGGAAGCTTTTGTGGGGGGCGTTTCGCCGCACCGGCGGCGAGTGACTTTTGTCTCTGAACAAAAGTCAGCTTAGGGGCAAGCCCCTAAGAACCCTATGTGGTTGGGTGGGGACTGTTGGGCATCGCGAAATTTTCTTGCCTCACAGATTCCATTAGTCTCGGCGCAGCACTGGATTGACTGTCGTCCTGTACCCACCCTTTCCGCTGCGCTAAGGGCTCCCCGTTGGGACTATGATAGACCTGCGTTCTATCGGTTTGGGGCGTTCCGCACCCCGGTACGGGTTCCTTTTGGCATGGCCCAAAAGGAACCAAAAGCCCACTTAGGGCTGCGCCCTAAGAACCCGCGGCACTGGGTGGAGGCTGAG
>CAJFUI010000057.1 GCA_904420145.1 uncultured Oscillospiraceae bacterium | reverse complement strand
TTGGGTACAACTTGGTGGCAGGCGCGAACATTGCCGGATTCAAGCGCGTGGCAGAGGCCATGATGGAGCAGGGCGTGTTCTAAGGAACTCTAAGGAAGACAAACTGCCGAACATAGGGTGAATGAGAGGCGGCCGCAAAAGCGGCCGCCTCTTTGTCGCTGCATGGGGAACGAAGGGGAAGTTCGCGGTACTTTTAACCATATTGGAAAGCGTCGGTTGTGATTTGCAGCCGTGTTTTGCTGTGGACAGAGGGGGTAAAGTCGTGATAAAATAGCGGAAGAGAATCCCTATTTTCCGGCAGTTATGCTGCTGAGAGTACGGCGCTTTGTGGGATGCCGCAGGGAAGGGCAGGTGGGCGGAGATGAGAAAATTGGCGATCGCGGCGCTGGCATTTTCCGCGGGGACCGCCCTCTGCCACTATCTTCTCCCCCTCTCCGCTCTGCCCTATGCTGCCCTTGGCGCTCTGGTGCTCTGCCTCCTTGGGCTGATCTGGCGTGGGGAGACGCGCCTGCGCCTGCTTCTGATTGGAGGAGCGCTGGCCGCTGCCTTTGTCTACAACCTCGCCTATATCACAGACGTCCGTGACAGGGTGGACCACTGGGTGGGGGAGGACATGGCGGTGGAGGCGCAGGTGCTGGACTACGCCGCCTATACCGGCAGCCGTTACCGCCTGCCGGTGCGGGTAAAGGGGGAGCAGGAGATCACCGCCATGCTCTACGGCGGGGAGGAGCTGTGCGCCCTTGTGCCGGGGGATACAGTCTCCGGACAAATGACGGTGCAGGACGCTTCCTCCATCCATGACGATCCTCTAACGGCTTTTACCGCAAAGGGCCGTTTCCTCCTGCTTTTTTTCAAGGACGAGCTGGAGGTTGTTCCCGGGGAGCGAAGTATCCGCTTCTGGCCCAAGTACGCGGCCAAAAAGGTGGGGGAGACCATCGACCTCCTCTACGGGGAGCGCTTTGCCCCCTTTCTCCGGGCCCTCTTGGTGGGGGACCGGACGGAGCTGACAGAAACCCAAAACACAATCCTTTCTGAGGCCGGGGTCTACCACATCACCTCCGTCTCCGGGATGCACTGCAGCTTTCTCTTTGGCATAGTGGCGTGGCTGGTGGGGAAGCAGCGCCAGCGGCTTTTGGCGGCGGTGGCGATCCCCCTCCTGTGGGGGTATGTGCTGCTGGTGGGCTGTCAGGCCTCCATGGTGCGGGCCGCTGTGATGCTGACCCTCCTTCTGCTGGGGCCCCTCTTCGACAGGGAGAGCGACGCCGTGACGGCGCTGTCCTTAGCGCTGTTGATTTTGCTGCTTGCCAATCCCTATGCCGTGGCCGATATCGGGCTGCAGCTCTCCTTTGGCGCCATGGCAGGTCTGCTGCTGCTCTCCCCACGGGTTTACCGGCTGTTTCCCACTATACGGAATAGGGCGCTGCGGTCTGCTTGGCGCACCGTTTCCGCCAGTATTGGCGTCATCGCGGTAACCGCGCCCCTCTCCGCTGTCTATTTCAATAATATCTCGCTCCTCGGCCCTATCGCCAATATCCTCCTGCTCTGGGTGTCGCCGGTGACTTTCGGCGCCGGGGTGGCCTCCGTGGCCGCGGGACTGCTCCTGCCGCCGGTGGGGATGGTGGCGGCGCTGGTGGCAAGCGGGGGCGCTTGGTGTATTTTGGCCATGTCCGAGCTCATTACCCGGATCCCCTACCACGCGGTGTACTTCACCAACCCCTATCTCAAGTACTGGCTGGTCTATGCCCTCGCCCTGTTCGCTTACTGCGCCGCAGCGGGGAAGGGGAGGCGTAAGTACGCCTTAGCGGCGGTGTTAGCGTCGGTATCCTTGGTGGTGACGGCGTGGCTGCCGGTCCAGCAGAGCCGCTGCCGCCTGTACGCCGTGTCGGTCAACGTGGGGCAGGGGGCCAGCACCCTCCTATCCTCCAACGGAGCGGCAGCTCTGGTGGACTGCGGCAGCAACAACAGCTTTATCGACGCGGGGGATGCCGCCGCCGATCTGCTGAACACCTGTGGTTACTATACCTTAGATTACCTGATCCTGACCCACTACCACACCGACCACGCCAACGGCATTGAGGCGTTGCTCGCCCGGCTGCGGGTGGAGACGATCTTGGCGCCGGTTCCCATGGAGGAGGAGCCCCTCCATGAGGTGCTGACGGAGCTGGCGGAGAAGTACGGCATTACCCTCCGGTACATAACGGAGGACGCCGCCTTCCCCTTAGGCGACGCCTCGGTGCAGGTGTTTGCGCCGGTAGGCATGGGCGGCACCAACGAGGAGGGGCTGTCCATGGTGTGCAGCGAGGGGAATTTTGACCTGCTGGTCACCGGGGATATGAATACCACCAACGAGCAGGTGCTCTCGGCACGGAAGAACCTGCCGGACATTGAGGTGCTGCTGGTGGGACATCACGGCTCCAAGTACGCCACCTCCGAGGCACTGCTGGAGTCCTGTGCGCCGGAGGTGGGGATCATCAGCGTGGGAACCAACTCCTATGGCCACCCCACAGAGGAGGCTATGCAGCGGATGGTGCGCCGCGGCATGACCCTCTACCGCACGGATATGCAGGGAAATATCACCATCCGCATAGAATAGCACTGCCCTATGAGGCGGCAGCACAAAATCGGGGAAAGAGCAAATAAAAAAGCGAGGGGAAACCATGGCAGAGAAGGGAAAGGCCTATCAGCAGCTCAAGAGGGATATCACCGATGGGACGCTGGGGAACATCTATATTTTCTACGGCGAGGAGACCTACCTCAGGGAGTACTATCTCAGCGAGGCGGTGAAAAAGATCGTGCCGCCGGGGCTGGAGGAGTTCAACTACCACAAGGTGGAGGGGAAGGGGCTCACGGTGCAGGCACTGACCGAGCTGGTGGAGGCCATGCCCATGATGGCGGAGCGTACCATGGTGCAGGTGACGGACCTTGACATCTTCAAGCTCTCCGAGGAGCAGCGCAAAGCCCTGATTGCCCTGCTGGAGGACTTTCCATCCTACTGTTGTCTGATTTTCGTCTACGATCAGGTAGAATACAAGCCCAACCGGGCCATGAAGAAGCTGTGCAAGGCCATCGAGGACCACGCAGCGGAGGTGAAGTTTGAGACCCAGAGCCGCGGCGACCTGCTCAACTGGATCGCCCGCCGCTTCCGGGCCAACGGGAAGTCCATTGACACCCAGACGGCAGAGCACCTGATCTTTACCTGCGGCAGCTTGATGAACGGCCTGATCCCGGAGATCGAGAAGATCTCCGCCTATGCCAAGGGGCCGGCAGTGACAAAGGCGGATGTGGATGCGGTGGCGGCCCCTATCCTGGAGGCGCAGGTCTTTGACATGACCGCCGCCATCTCCAAGCGGGACTTTAACCGGGCGGCGGAGATCTTAGGGACGCTGCTGAAAATGCAGGAGGAACCCATCATGCTCCTTGCCGTCATCGGGAAGGAGCTGCGCAAGCTCTACACGGCCCGGCTGGCCATCGACAACGGGAAGGACAAGTTTTGGCTGATGGAGCAGTGGGGGATGCGCTCGGACTATCCGGCAAAGCTCCTGCTGAGCGCGGCAAGGCAGGTGAGCACCCAGTGGGCCGCGGAGGCGGTGGAGCGCTGCCAGGCGCTGGATCTGCGGATGAAGAGCGTCAATGGGACGGACAACGAGGAGGAGCTGAAGGAATTTTTGATGGAGTTAGCCCAGGGGGCCCGGACATGAGGCGAGTGCGGGAGGTCATCGTGGTGGAGGGCCGCTACGACAAAAACGCCCTCTCTCAGGTGGTGGACGCCACCATCCTGGAGACCCGGGGCTTCGGCATCTTCCGAGATCAGGAGCTCTCGGCCCTGCTGCGCCGGCTGGCGGCGGAGCGGGGGATCATCGTCCTGACGGACAGTGACGGGGCGGGGTTTGTCATCCGCAGCCGCCTCCGGGGGATGCTGCCGAAGGAGCAGGTGAAGCAGGCCTACATTCCCGACATCTACGGGAAGGAGCGCAGGAAAAGAGCCCCTGGCAGAGAGGGCAAGCTGGGCGTAGAGGGGATGCCCCCGGCGGTGCTGATAGCGGCCCTCCAGCGCGCCGGCGCCACCTTCGAGGACGGCGAAGGGGCCCCCGCCGGCGGAGCACCGATCACCAAAGCGGACCTGCTGGAGCTGAGATTGATCGGCCCGGGGAGCGCCCAGCGGCGCCAAGTGCTGCTCCGGCGGCTGGATCTGCCCAGCCGGCTGACGGCCAACGCCCTCCTGGAGGTGCTGAACATCCTCTATACGAGAGAGAGGTTCCTGCAGGAATATCAGCTATGGGACGGCGAGAGCGCTGTGGAGCCGCCGCAAAACAAAACGTCCTGAGGGCATGTGCCCTCAGGACGTTTTTTGATGCAGCTCTATGTAGGTCGTGGCGGCCACCGTCAGCAGCAGGGCCGAGGCGGAGAGCTGGCGGAAGAGATCCGCCGTTATCAGCTCCCCCAGACGGATCGCCTGACATCCGATGGCCAGCAGCAGGGCGGAGAGCTGGAAACCCCGCTTCATGACCCAATAGGTCAGTTCATCCATATTCTGCAGATTGCGCCACAGCGCCATTGTCCCCACCTCTTTTCTACTATAGTAGCAGAAGAGAGGGAGGGAGGCCATGCAAAATACTTGGAAAAGGCGGATAAAACTGGAAAAATAACGGAGGCATGGCACTGGGATTACTCCGCCGCCTGAACCTCCGGAGGCTTGCGCTGCAGCCGGGCGGAGGCGATTTGGTGATCCTCCACATAGTCGATATGGAGGGAGCAGCCGGGGAGCTGCAGGTCGATGTTCTGAGCCCCATCGTCCGGCACCATGCCAAGCGTGTCAAACACCAGGCCGGAGAGAGTGTCATAGTCCTCGCTGGTGAGGGAGATGCCGGTCTCCTCCTGGATGTCGCAGAGCTCCACATTCCCGATGAGCTTCCATGCGCTGTCGCTGAGCTTCTCTATATGAGGCTCACTATTCGCACTGCCGCCGGACTCCTCGTTTAAATCCCCCACCAGCTCCTCGATCAAATCGTTTAAGGTGACAATGCCCACCATGCCGCCGTACTCGTCGATGACCACGGCCAAGGAGTTGCGGGTCTTTTTCATGTTCCGAAACAGCACGTCGGCCTTGATGGTCTCCGGCACGAAGTAGGCGGGGCGCACTGCAGCGGCGAGAACCTGTTCCCGGCTTTTGTCCGCCAAGCGGAAGTAGTCTTTGGCGTTGAGGATCCCCACCACGTTGTCGGGGGAGCTGTCGCACACGGGGTAGAGGGTGTGGCGGCTCTCGTGGATTGTCTCCTCCCAGACCGCATCATCGTCCTCTAAGTAGAGAATGGTCACATCGGTGCGGTGGGTGGCGATATCCTCCGCGAAGATGTCGTTGAAGGCGAAGACGTTGTCGATAAACTCCTTCTCCTGGTGGTCGATGGTGCCCTTTTCACTGCCGGCATCCACCATCATGCGGATCTCCTCCTCGCTGACGGACTCCTCGGTCTCATTGGGATCGATGCCGCACAGGCGGAGGACGGCGTTGGTGGAGAGGGAGAGGAGCCACACGATGGGCTTAAAGAGAACGGAGATGCCGCTGATCAGGCCGGAAATGGCAAGGGCCAGGGACTCGGACTTCTTCATGGCGATCCGCTTGGGGACCAGCTCCCCAAAGATCAGGGTGAAGTAGGAGAGAATCAGGGTGATCACCACCACGGCGATGGTGTCCAAGGTCTGACGGGGGATGGGGATTCCTATGCCGACGGCCCAGTCCACCAGAGGGTCTGAGAAGCCGTCAGCGGCGAAGGCACTGCCTAAAAACCCAGAGAGGGTGATGGCAATTTGAATGGTAGAGAGGAACTTGGCGGGCTCCTTAGTCAGCTTGAACAGGCGCTTGGCCCGTTTGTTCCCCTGCTCCGCCATGCGCTCCAGCTTGGTCTCGTTGATGGAGAGCACGGCGATTTCCGCGCTGGCGAAAACTGCGTTTAGGGCGATCAGAATAATCTGCACCAAAAATAAGACAACGATAGAACTGTTCAAAATAGATACCTCTTTCTTGTGAATTTATCTGTATGGACCGCGAGAAAAGGGCACAGGACACGGCCTGTGCATCAAAACCAATGCACAGGCTATGTCCTGCTTCTATTTGAAAACAGATTGGTCTTGTTTCGGTAAGGATCAGAGCCGCAGCTGTCTGCTTCCATGCTCTCTATCATCTCCTTTCTTAATTTCTTCCTTCAAGATTTTGATTCACTCAGCTTTTCGCTAAGACGTGTAAAAGCAAAGGATGCGGCCCCTCCGCCCAGCAGGCAGAGGAGATTGGCCGCATTGGCGGCCAGCCCGCCCTCCACGGGAGGGAGGATCATAACGGTGGTGGCCAGCAGAATGCCGATTACCCCGTGGGACATGGCCGCATAGTGGCGCTGGTAAAAGAGGCCGATGACCTTGGACAGGGGCAGCACGCAGGCCAGCAGGCCCAGCCCCATGGGGAGCAGCACTGTCAGATCAAAAGAGGAGATCCCCTCCAGCATGGGCTGGTACAGTCCAAAAAACAGCAGCAGGGAGGAGGAACTCAGTCCTGGGATAATAAAGCTCAGTCCCCACAGCAATCCGCAGAGAAAATATCCGGGGATGCCCGGTACAACGGTAATCGAGAAATGCCGCTCAAAGAGGAGCAGGAGCAGCAGCATGGCAGCAAAGCAGAAGAGCAGCTCCAGCACGTTCCGGCGGCACCGGCCCTTCTGCCCCGCATCCCGCCACAGGGAGGGGAGGGTGCCAAGGATCAGCCCGATAAACACGCAGGTAACGGGCACGGTGCTCCGCTTAAGCAGCCACGCGGCAAAGCCGGACAGGCCCACAAAGCCAATAAAAACACCGATAAAAAATATCCCGAGCATCCGCCAGTGCTTTTTCATCCCATTTCGGAAATGAGATAAGACATCGATAATCGGGCGGTACATGCCAAAGGAGGCGCAGAGCGTTCCGCCGCTGATGCCGGGCAGGATTGCTCCCAATCCTACCAAAATCCCCTCAAAAACCCATATCAGCCCACGCAGCAGCCAATTTTTGCGATGATCTGTCAACTAAAATCGATTTCCTTTCCTGCGCGGTGAGTTCCGCGGTAAATGCTCTGCAGACGCCTGTTCTCTGTTATCATAGCGCATCTTCGGCTAAGAAATGGCTAAGAAACGGCAAAGATACGGCAAATTTATGCGTTGGCCCACTGGTTAATCTTCAGAAGACCCTCCTGGCTTCCCACGAGGAACAGAATATCCTCCTCACGGAATATGTAATCCGGCTGAATGATATCTGTTACAACGCCGTTATTTTCAATAGCAATGATGTTCAAGCCAAAACGGGCCCGCAGATTAACTCCCTGTACTGTCTTACCCACGGCCTGCTTCGGGAGCTGAATTTTGGAAATATTGATCTGCTCACTCAGTTGGATAATGTCCAGTTCACGGTCTGTCTCCAAGCGGCTGGCCAGGCGCACAGCCATGTCCCATTCCGGATAGACAACCTCTGCGCCAAGCTTTTTCAGAATGGCTCCATGCTCAGTACTGGTAGCTTTGGCAATCACCTTAGGAATACCCATGGAGACCAGATTGAGGGTTGTCAGAATGGAGGTGTCGATCTGCTCGCCGATGCAGACGATGGCCACATCGCAGTTTTGGATGCCGGTCTCCTGCAGGGACTTCTTATCCATAGTTTTCACCACATAGGCCAGATCCGTGATCTCCCGGAGTTCCCGAATCTTGTCCTCGTCCCGGTCAAGAACCAGAAGCTCTGCGCCGGAGGCGGCCAATTCCTTAGCCAGGGCGTAGCCAAAGCGCCCGAGGCCGACGATACCATAGGTTGTCTTGCTGCTTTTTGCTTTCTTATACATAGTTTACACCTCTTATCAGCCGATTGCAATATTGCCTTCCGGGAAGCTGACCCGCTCACCTCTGGAGAAGTACCACAGAGATGCGATAGTAAGGGGACCCAGCCTGCCGATATACATGATCAAAATGGACAGCAGCTTTGAGCCGTCACAGAGGCCCGTGGTAATGCCGGTAGAGAGGCCCACGGTGCCAAAGGCACTTGTCACCTCAAACAGTGCGTCGATCAGCCGGATCTCCGGCTCCATGATTACCATGAGATAGGTGCCGGTGAGGACCACTGTCAGAGCCAGCAGGGTAATGACGGCGGCTTTGCGGAAAGTATCCTTAGGGATTGCGTAGCGGAAAGCCTTTTCCGATTTGTTGGTGGCTGCAGCCTTAATGCCCTGTATCAAAGCGAAGAAAGTACTGGTTTTGATGCCGCCGCCGGTGGATCCGGGGGAGGCGCCGATAAACATCAGCACGATCAGGACCAACAGCCCAGCATTGGAGAAAGTGCCCAAGGGATAGGTGGAGAAGCCCGCCGTTCTGGCGGAGACGCTGTGGAAGAAAGCGCCAAGAAGGGTGACATCCTCTGTCAGCTTGATAAGGACGGTGCCCACCAGAATCAGGAAGAAGCTTACCGAGAGGACAATCTTGGCGTGCATAGAGAATTTTTTCCACCGCAGCCGTTTATTCCACATCTCTCGGATCACTAAAAAACCGATGCCGCCAAAAAAGATCAGCCCGCAGGTGATTAGATTCAGCGCCACATTGTCCCGGTAGGGGATCAGATTCTGCAGGTTGCCAAGGATGTCAAAGCCCGAGTTGTTGAAGGCGGCCACCGAGTGGAACAGGGAGATCCCCAGAGCTCGGAGGGGGGCATAGTCCTGTACAAACACCAGAAAACTGAGAAGAGCACCGGTGAGCTCAAAAATCAGCGTAGTGATAAACACGCTCTTAATAAATTTGACGACGCCCTTTCCGGAGTCCAAATTCATAGCCTCTTGAATAAGGTTTCGCCCTTTCAGGTCCACATGCCTGCCCATGGCGAGGATAATCCCAGCCCCCACGGAGGTGACCCCCAGACCGCCGATTTGGATCAGCATGGCAAGGAAGAACTGCCCCAAGGGAGTGAAGGTGTCCCCTGCGTCCACAGCGATCAGGCCGGTGACGCACACGGCGCTGGTGGAGGTATAGAGGGAGTCAATGTACCGCAATTCCACCCCCTCCTGCACGCTGCAGGGCAGGATCAGCAGCACCGAACCGATTAAAATAACCAGAGCGAAGCCGAGGGCAATCAGCCGCGCTGGTGATTGCGTGCGAAAAAAGTGTTTCATTCTCCGTTGTCTCCATTCATGCGATACCCGACTCCAAGCTCATTGGTGATGTACCATGTCTCGCCAGGTTTCGCGCCAAATTTTTTTCGGATGTTTGCCATGTTTACCTGAAGATTTTTGATGCTGCCGCCATTGGGGTAGCCCCAGACGCCCTTGATAATGGCGGAGTAGGTCATCATCTTTCCGCAGTGCTCAGAGAGCAGGGCTACAATGTTATACTCCGTCTGGGTCAGTTTAATCTCTTCTCCCTGAATAAAGACCTGCCGGGCGTCATAGTCGATCACCAGTTCTCCCACTTGAAATCTGCCGCTGGGGAGTTTTCCGGAGTCTGCGCTATGTCGGTAGTTGCGCAGCGTTGTGCGAATGCGGGCCAGCAGCTCCGCCGAGCCGAAGGGCTTGGTTACATAGTCATTGGCGCCTGCATCCAGAGCCAAGACTTTGTCTCGCTCGTCGGAGCGGGCGGACAGCACAATAATGGGGGTCAGAGATTCCTGACGCACCGCCTCCAAAAAGCGCATGCCGTCCATATCCGGCAGTCCCAGATCTAAAAGGACCAAATCGGGACGATAGGAGGCAAAAAGAGTTTTAGCCAGCGCGCAGGTCTCCGCCGGAATCACCTGATAGTCCGCTGCCCCCAGCATGGTGGTCATCATGGAGCGGATGTTGGTCTCATCCTCCACCAAGAGGATTTTGTACTTGTTATTGGTCATCCACGCCCTCCTCTTTATTTAGTGTGAAGCGAAACACCGCGCCACCGCTTTTGCGGTTCTCCGCGCTGATGCTTCCGCCGTGGGCTTTGATAATCGTAGCGCAGACAGAGAGCCCAATACCCGCATTGCGCCGCTGACTGTCCCCGCTGCCTGTCTCGTGGCCGCTGCCGCCGGAGAAGATGTTCCGCAGGCGTTCCTCACGGATGCCGCAGCCATCATCGGCAATTTCAAAAATTACCTGCCGCCCCAAAACGAATACCCGCAGGGACAGCACGGTCATTCCCTTGGCATGGAGAACAGCATTTTCCAAGATGTTTAGAACGACCTGTTCAATGAGAATGGTGTCCATTGGGATCACCACAATGTCGTCCGGGAGATCCAAGGACACCTCCTGCCCGGGGTAGCGGCTCTTAAACTTGGTCATGGCTGAGTCGATCAGCTCATCTAAGACGGTAGGGCTTTTGATGATTTTGATCTTCCCGCTGTCGATCCGGGTGATGGACAGCAGGTTCTCCACCATCCGCATCAGCCACTCCGAATCCTCCTGAATGCTCTGGAGGATGGCGTCCTGCTGCTCCTCTGAGAGGTTCTTCCGGTTCTCCCGGAGGGTGGAGCTGGCGCCGTAGATCGTGGTCAGCGGCGTGCGGAGATCGTGGGAGACCGCCCGCAGCAGATTGGCCCGCATGCGCTCCTTCTCCCCCTCCGCCTTCACCGACTCATGCCGCTTGATCTTTGTGGTCAGCGTACCGGTGAGGACGGCAACGGTAATCATGATGATGGCGGAGATCAGATTGACAGGCCGGATAAAATTCAGCGTGAAGTAGGGGTAAGTAAATAAATAGTTGACCGCCAGCGTGCCGGCCATGGCGGAGAGGATCCCGTAGGCATATCCGTCGGTCAAAAGGGAAATCAAAAAGACTGCAAAGACAAAAATAGTCGTGATATGCTCCGGGACGTCCAGCCCTTGGAAGAAGATGCTGAGTAGGATCGCGAGAACAAATACAGCGGCGGTAATCAAACAATTTTTCAGCAGCTTTTGTCTCTTCATAGGCTTCTCCTTCGGCGGTCGCCGCTATTGTATCACAGGGGTGATTAAGGGACGGCAAAGACATGTGACCGTCGGGCCGCACTCTGCTGGAGACCCTGCAGAAGGGAAAGGGAATGCTGAGACGGCGCGGCCTCCAGCCGCACCGTCTCAGCCAGCGAAAGAAATTTGCCGGGGCTGCCGGCTCACTGTGAGATATCAGTCCCGGAAGTCGAACAGCTCTTTGGGCTTGATCTGAAAAACCTCGCACATCTTAAAGAGCAGGTCGAAGGATACGCCCACGTTGCCCAGCTCGATAGCGCTGATGTGGCTGCGCTGGATATCCAGCAGCTCCGCCAGCTCCAGCTGTGTCACCCGTAATTTTTTCCGATAGTATACCACATTCAGACCGAACTTTCTATACTGTTCCCTGTATTTTTCATTCATGCCGGTCACCCCTCTATTAGTGTAGAGGCGTTATCAGATGGAATAAACATGTTTAAAAAGTCGTTACGACATTGACAGTGGTCATTTTGCGTGATATACTCGTAATATACTGAAGAAGAAATAGCAAACTGCCTTTTTGTATGGGAGGAGGATAAAAATGGGAAATATTGACAATCAAAGGGCGGGGGCCGCCGGACCCGCTCCCCAGCGCAGGAAGCTGGCCAATCTCTGTTTTGTTCTGAGCAACCTTACACTCTTATATAGGCTTCTGTGCTATATCCCGGAGCTGTCAGTGCCCTATCTCCCCGTGGTCTCCCTGTGGTTTTTGCCCTACCTTTTTTTGGGCGTGGGGGCGTATCTGCTGTTTGCGGTCCCGGGGAGAGAGACTTACAACCAAAAAACTTCCAATATCCTGTTTATCCTCGCGGCGATCTTCTTCCTGCTGCCGCGGCTGGTGTCCATGGCCAGCGGTCAGCCCTTCGGCCTCACGGAGCTGGCGTTCTGCACGGCGCTGACCTATCTGGCCCTCGGCTTTGGCTGTTTCGTCCGTTTTTTGGAGTATGATCGATTGATGAAGATGTCCTGCTGGTTTATGATCGTACCCGGCATCTTCCTGGGCCTGATGATCGTCTACCACCCCATAGAGGCGCTGGCTGTGGGCATCGTCTTAGTTGTGGCATTGGCTATTTTCTTCGGACGCCTGAAGTATAAATATGGGATGACCAAAAAGCAGAAGGATATGATCAAGGGAGCGGTGGTCGGCAGCTTCATCGCCGGGGACGGCGGCGCCGTGGTGGGTGCTATGGTGGCCAAGGAGAAGCACGAGGGCGCCTCCAGCGATCCCTTTGGTGCGTCCATCCCATCCGCCGCCAAGGACATGGTCAAGGGGGCGGCCATCGGCAGCATCGTGGCCGGGGACGGCGGGGCCATCGCCGGCGCCATGATCGCCAAGGAGAAGCACAATCAGAAGAACAGCAAATAGGGAATAGAGTGAAAAAAGGCGGCCGATCAACAGATCGGCCGCTTCTTTTCTGTGAAAGCGGAATGGCAGGCGCAGGCTCATGCCTGCGGAAGCCCTACTTCTTAAAGCTGTCCTTCAGGGAGACGCTGCGGTTAAAGACCAAGTGGTCGGGCCGGCTGTCCTTGCTGTCCATGCAGAAGTAGCCAAGGCGCATGAACTGGAAGCTGGCGCCTGCGCCGGCGGAGGCCATGGAGGGCTCCACCTTGCAGCCGGTGAGCACCTCCAAACTGTTGGGGTTCAGGCAGTCGAGGAAGTTCTTGTCCGCAGCGTCGGGAGACGGGTCGGAGAAGAGGTCGTCGTAGAGGCGCACCTCCGCGTCGATGGCGGTGGCGGCGTCCACCCAGTGGATGGTGGCCCCCTTCACCTTGCGTCCGTCAGAGGGGTCGCCGCCCCGGCTGTCGGGGTCGTATTCGGCCTCCACAGCGGTCACATTCCCCGCCTCGTCGGTCTGATAGCCGGTGCAGCGGATCAAATAGGCACCCTTCAGCCGGCACTCCGGCCCGTCGGGGTAGAGGCGCTTGTACTTGGGCACAGGCGCGGGAAGGAAATCGTCGGACTCAATATACAGCTCCCGGGAGAAGGTGACCTGGCGCTGGCCGTCCTCGGGGCGGTTGGGATTGTTCTCCACGGTGAAGGTCTCGCTCTGGCCGGCGGGGTAGTTGGTGATGATCAGGCGGATGGGCCGCAGCACCGCCATGGTGCGCTGGGCGGTCTCGTTGAGATCCTCTCGCAGGCAGTGCTCAAGAAAGCTGTACTCCACGGTGCTGGCGGCCTTGGCCACGCCGATGCGCTCGCAGAAATTGCGGATGGAGCGGGGGGTGTAGCCCCGGCGGCGGAGGCCGCACAACGTGGGCATCCGGGGATCGTCCCAGCCGGAGACCAAGCCGCCCTCCACTAGGGCCCGCAGCTTGCGCTTGCTCATCACCGTGTGGTCGATGCCAAGGCGGGCAAACTCGATCTGCCGGGGCCGCGCGGGGAGGTCGCAGTGCTCCACCACCCAGTTGTAGAGGGGGCGGTGGGCCTCAAACTCTAAGGAGCAGAGGCTGTGGGTGATGTGCTCCAAGGCGTCCTCGATGGGGTGGGCGAAGTCGTACATGGGGTAGATGCACCACTTGTCCC
>CAJFUI010000056.1 GCA_904420145.1 uncultured Oscillospiraceae bacterium | reverse complement strand
TTGGGTACAACTTGGTGGCAGGCGCGAACATTGCCGGATTCAAGCGCGTGGCAGAGGCCATGATGGAGCAGGGCGTGTTCTAAGGAATTCTAAGGAAGACAAACTGCCGAACATAGGGTGAATGAGAGGCGGCCGCTTTTGTGGCCGCCTCTTTTTTCATGCATGGGGAATTTGTTGCATATGCGAAAGGAAGCCTGCGGTACAGGGGTGCATTTTGTGCATTTCTTGGCCGCGTTTCCTACATTTTGGATTGACAAAAGCGCGGTCATTGGGACATAATGGGAGAAAATCCAAGAGAGGAGAGATGCTATGTCGGTACAGATCACGCCCTTTGGGAGCACGCAGGACGGCCGGGCGGTGGAGAAGGTGACGTTGCGGCAGGGAAAGATAGAGGCGGAGGTAATGACCTTGGGCGCCGCAATTTTATCCTTGCGCGTTCCGGACCGCTCCGGTCAGATGGTGGACGTGGTGCTGGGTTATGAGACCCCTGCAGATTACGAGAGAAACGGCGGGTACCTTGGTATGCTGGTGGGCCGCTATGCCAACCGCATTTCCGGCGCCGCCTTTTCTATTGATGGAAAAGTGTACCATCTGGCGGCCAATGAGGGGACGAAACAGCTCCACGGCGGGCCGGAGGGCTTCAGTTTTCAGATTTTTTCCGTGGAGGTGGTGGGGGAGAACGCCGTGGCCTTCCGCTATACGGCCCCGGACGGGGAGAACGGATACCCCGGGAATCTCTCGCTGACCGCCACTTATACGCTGACGGAGAAGGGGCTGACACTGCACTACGAGGCAGTCTGTGACCAGCCCACGGTGTGCAACATCACCAACCACAGCTATTTTAACCTTAACGGCGGCGGCACCGCCATGGACCACCTGCTGTGGATTGACGCGGACAGCTTCACCCCCGTGGACGCAGAGAGCATTCCCACGGCGCTGGCGTCACCTGTGGAGGGAACGCCCTTCGATTTCCGGCAGGAAAAGCCGTTGGGGAGGGATATTGATGAGCCCTGCGAGCAGTTGGAGCTGGTAGGCGGCTATGACCACAACTTTGTCCTGCGCAGAGAGGAGGGGCTCCGCCTGGCTGCACGGCTGACCGGCGACCGCTCCGGTATTGTGATGGAAACATGGACTGATAAGCCCGGTATGCAGCTCTATACGGCCAACGGCCTTACTGCTGCCAAGGGAGCTAAGGGCGGGGCGACCTATGGCCGGCGCATGGGGGTGTGCCTCGAGACCAACTTCCCCGCAGACAGCCCCAACCATCCGGAGTGGGGAGACATCATCCTGCGGCCGGGAGAGCGGTATGACTACACCACAGAGTACCGGTTCTACAGCTGAGCGGCGGCGTTTCACCTATATTTTACAAAAAATAGAAAGTTTCGTGCTTTTTACCGCCGCCCCCTTCATTATATAATAGGGCTGTTAGGCCGCGCCCCGCAGGGGAGTGCTCCTCCTGTAGGGTGCGGCTGCGCCGCGCTCGGTGGATCCCGCTTTCATTCTTTCGAAAAAATTCCAAATCCCCTATCAAAAGAAACTCTTGACGGGGAAAAGCAGGTATGCTATAATTTCAATTTGCGTGGATTATTCTGCGAATTTTTCTATGCCCAAATGGAGGAAATCCCTGTGCTGCGTGAGCTGATGAACCAAGACAAGGTCGTGGGCTTCAAGCAGTCCCGCAGAGCCGTCCGGGAGGGGCGGGCCGCTCGGGTTTTGCTGGCCGCCAACGCCGACCCGGCGCTGACGGAGCCGATGGCGGCCCTCTGCAGGGAGCAGGGCGTCCCCGTGGTGGACGGGTACTCCATGGAGGAGTTAGGCCGCGCCGCCGGTATTCAGGTGGGCGCCGCCGTCATCGCGCTGCTGCGATGAGCGCTATTTTTGGTTTTTGCGGGATATTTTTCTGTATCCTGTCAAAAATATAGGGGTATGTGCCCCAGATACATTTTTTAGAAAGGAGAAAACTATGCCTACTTTTAACCAGTTGGTTCGCAAGGGTAGAGATCAGGTGACCTACAAGTCCGCCAGTCCTGCGATGCAGCACGGCCTGAACACCCTGAAGAATAAGGAGACCGACCTGCCTTCTCCTCAGAAGCGCGGCGTGTGCACCGCTGTTCGTACCTCTACCCCCAAGAAGCCCAACTCCGCACTGCGGAAGATCGCCCGTGTGCGCCTGACCAACGGCTATGAGGTGACCGCCTACATCCCCGGCGTGGGCCACTCCCTCCAGGAGCACTCCGTGGTCATGATCCGCGGCGGCCGTGTGAAGGACCTGCCTGGTGTGCGTTACCACATCATTCGCGGCACCCTCGACACCCAGGGCGTGCAGGGCCGTATGCAGGCCCGCTCCAAGTACGGTGCCAAGCGGCCCAAGCAGAAGTAAGCCGCTTCCCGCCGTCCTGACGCTTTGCCGAACAGGTAGACATGGTTTTTGCCATACAAACCTCTTTGGCAGGCAATACGCTGCGCGTGGCGCAGAGAGTACCTATGAATTCATAAATTTTCATGAAGGAGGGAAGTAAAGTGCCCAGAAGAGGTAACGTTCCCAAGAGAGAAATTTTACCTGATCCTATGTACAATAGCGTTCTGGTAACCAAGCTTGTCAACAGCATCATGCTCGACGGCAAGAAGGGTGTGGCCCAGAAGATCGTCTACGGCGCCTTTGACATTGTCAAGGAGAAGACCGGCAACGATCCCCTGGAGGTGTTCACCACCGCCATGGACAACATCATGCCCAGCCTCGAGGTCAAGGCCCGCCGCGTGGGCGGCGCCACCTATCAGGTGCCTATGGACGTCCGTCCTGCCCGCCGTCAGACCCTCGGCCTGCGGTGGCTGACCAGCTATTCCCGCGCCCGCAGCGAGCGGACTATGGCTGAGCGGCTGGCCGCCGAGATCATGGACGCCGCCAACAACACCGGCTCCGCCGTGAAGAAGCGCGAGGACACCCACAAGATGGCCGAGTCCAACAAGGCTTTCGCCCACTTCCGCTGGTAAGACAGCTTTTTCCCCGCAGATGGGGAAAGCGGGCAGCCGCACCCCTGTTTTTCCAAGTGACGGCTGTCTGAATGGTATGATTGAATTTTGTTGTATTAGCAGTAGTATTCGTAGTTCAAGTACAAGTATAGGAGAAAGCGTATGCCGAGAAAGGTATCTCTGGAAAACACAAGAAACATCGGCATCATGGCTCACATCGATGCAGGAAAGACCACCACTACGGAGCGGATCCTGTATTACACCGGCGTAAACTATAAGATCGGTGAGACCCATGACGGAACTGCCACCATGGACTGGATGGAGCAGGAGCAGGAGCGGGGTATTACCATTACCTCCGCCGCTACCACCTGCTACTGGTCCGGCACCAAGCAGCAGTTCCCCCAGACCCGGATCAACATCATTGACACCCCGGGCCACGTGGACTTCACCGTGGAGGTGGAGCGCTCCCTGCGCGTTCTGGACGGCAGCGTGACCGTCATGTGCGCCAAGGGCGGCGTGGAGCCCCAGTCTGAAACTGTGTGGCGCCAGGCCGACCACTACCAGGTGCCCCGCATGATCTATGTCAACAAGATGGACATCATGGGCGCGGACTTCTACAATGTTCTGCGCATGATTGATGAGCGTCTGAAGTGCAACGCCGTTCCCATCCAGCTGCCCATCGGCAAGGAGGCGGATTTCCGCGGCATCATCGACCTGGTGGAGATGGACGCGGACATCTACTACGACGAGCTGGGCAAGGACATGCGTGTAGAGCCTATTCCCGATGACATGATGGAGTTGGC
>CAJFUI010000055.1 GCA_904420145.1 uncultured Oscillospiraceae bacterium | reverse complement strand
GGAGTTCGCTCTGCTGAAAAAACTGTGGGAGGCCAGAGGCAATATTGTGACCATCGACGCGCTGTGCGAGGCGCTGTGGGAGGGACCCATGGTGGGCTATGAGAACACCCTGATGGTCCACATCCGCCGATTGCGGGAGAAGATCGAGGCGGACCCCTCCCACCCCCGGCATCTTCTCACGGTGCGGGGCCTTGGGTACCGTCTGGACCGGGAGGGAAGGGCATGAGGATCAGCAGCTGGCGCCGGGCGGCGGGACTGGTGGCGGTGTCCGCGGCACTGATTACGGTGATTGTGATGCTGGGCATCTTTACCTTTGTCTTTTACAACACCAACGCCGGGCGGGACTGGAGCGCGCCGGTGGGGGAGATCTCCGGGGCCCTCAGTTGGACGGGGGAGGACTACGCCTTTACCGGGGAGGCGCTGCTGGAGGAGGGACAGTGGGCCATGCTGGTCGGAGAGGACGGGCGGGTAGCATGGTCCCTCCGCAAGCCCGCGGATGTGCCGGACACCTATACCCTCACGGACGTGGCCTCCTTCATCCGCTGGTATCTCCGGGATTATCCTGTCCAGTGCTGGGTGCGGGAGGACGGCCTTCTGGTGGTGGGTTCCCCCAGGGGCAGCATTTGGAAGCACGACATGGCCATGGAGATGGACGCGCTGCTGCAGGTGCCCTTTTGGCTTTTGGGATTGTTCTTAGCGGCCCTGGGGTGCGTGCTGGGGCTGGCCTTTCTGGTGGTGCGCCGGTGGTTTCGCCAGGACCAGCAGGTCCGGGACGCAGCCCGGTCCGGCTGGATCAACGGCGTCTCCCACGACATCCGCACCCCGCTGTCCATGGTCATGGGCTATGCGGCCCAACTGGAGTCGGACCAGACCCTCCCGCCGGAGCGGAGAAAACAGGCGGCGGTGATCCGCCGTCAGAGCCAGGTGCTCCGGGACTTAGTAAACGATTTGAACCTGACCATGCGTCTTGACTGCGCCATGCAGGCTCTGCGCACGGAGACCATCCAGCCGGCGGCCTTCCTCCGGCAGGCGGCGGCGGACTTTCTCAACAGCGGTATGGGGGAGGGGTACCCCTTGGAGGTGGATCTGCCGGCGCAGCCGCTACACCCGGTGGAGGCGGATCCCTTCCTCCTCCGCCGGGCGGTCAACAACCTCCTCACCAACTGCGTACGGCACAATCCTCCCGGCTGTCCCATCCGTGTGGGGGCCCGGGAGGAGGGGGACTCCTTCGTGCTTTGGGTGGAGAGCGGCGGGGCCGCCATGCCTGCTGAGGAGCAATACCGGGAGATCGGGGAGGACGGCGGAGCCGCCCACGGCACGGGATTGAAGCTGGTGGCCCAAATCGCCGCCGCCCACGGGGGAGAGGCCCGGTTTTCTGCCGGCGAGACCTTCCGCTGTGAGCTGCGCCTGCCCATAGGCCATGGGGGAAAGAAAAAGGGTTAACAGCAAAAAAGGGAGCTCTCCCGCAGGAGAGCTCCCTTTGCTTGGAAAAGGTGTTTGCTGTTACAATGTGCCGGCGCTACCCCAGCATGGGGAAGCGCTCCCTCTGGTGCCGGGACAGGGCATCGGCCAAGGCGTCTACGTCCCCTTGAGTGCTCTCCGGGCCGAAGCTGATGCGGATGGTTCCCGCGGCGGTGTGCTTGTCCAGCCCCATGGCGGTCAGCACGTGGCTGGCCCTCCCCTGATGACAGGCGGAGCCGGCGGAGATGCAGATCCCCTGGGCCCCCAGGTCGTTGACAATGTTCTGACTGGGGTAGCCGGGGAGGGAGACGGAGAGGATATGGGGGGCCTCCCCCTCGCCCACCCGGACCAGCCCGGGGATGGCGGAGAGGCGCTCTATGGCGTAGGCCTTCAGCTCGGCCATGTGCCGCAGATCCTTCTCGAGGGTGGACAGACGCAGCTCCACCGCCTTGGCAAAGCCGGCGATCTGGGCCGTGGCCTCGGTGCCCGAGCGCAGCCCCGCCTCCTGCCCGCCGCCGAAGAGGAGGGGGCGGGGATGGGGCAGCCGGGGGCCGATGTAGAGAGCGCCGATCCCCTTAGGCCCCCCCACCTTGTGGCCGGAGAGGGTGACAAGATCCGCGCCAAGGGCCCTGACAGAGAAGGGGACCTTCAAAAAGCCCTGCACCGCGTCAGTGTGGAGCAGCGTCTGCCGCCCCCTCAAAAGGTCCGCAATCTCCTCCACAGGAAAGCGGCAGCCGGTCTCGTTGTTTACCAGCATTACGCTGACCAGGGCCGTGTCGTCCCGGAGGGCCGCGGCCACCTGCGCGGCGGTGATGTGTCCGCTCCCATCGGGCTTTAGGAAGGTGACCTCATAGCCCTGCTGGGAGAGGGCCTTCAGTGTCTCCAGCACTGCGCTGTGCTCTACGGCGGTGGTGACGATGTGTTTTCCCACCCGGCGGTTCTGCCACAGGGCTGCCCGAATGGCCCAGTTGTCCCCCTCGGTGCCGCAGGAGACAAAGTGAAGGGCCTTCCCCTCACATCCGAGGGCTCCGGCGATCACGGCGCGGTGGGCCTCCATGCGCTTTTTGGCCTCCCGTCCCAGAGGGTACTGGGCGGAGGGGTTGCCGAACCCCTCCGTCAATTCCGCCGCCATGACCTCCGCCACCGGCTGAGGGACCGGCGTGGTGGCCGCGTAGTCCAAATAGTGCACGATATCTCCCCTTTCCGCGGCAAGAGGCAAAAAAGTCCAACTTGCCGCTTGCCATGCCCGCAATTAACATATATAATAAAAATTCAGTGAAACCATATTATAACTGGGAAACTGTCAAAAGGCAAGGGGGAGCTGAAGCTGAGAGTCGCGATTTATACCTTAGGCTGTAAAGTGAATCAGTATGAGACCCAGGCCATGGAGCGCTCCCTTGTGGAACGGGGCCACACCCTGGTGGACTTTGAGGGGGCGGCGGACGCCTACATCATCAACACCTGCACCGTCACCGCCGTCAGCGACAAGAAGTCCCGCCAGATGATCCGCCGGGCCCGCCGGCAAAATGAGGAGGCGGTGGTGGCCGTCTGCGGCTGCTATGCCCAGACCAAGCCGGCGGAGGCGGCGGGGCTTAGAGTGGATATTGTGGCCGGAACAGGGGACCACATGGCCTTTCTCGACCTTGTGGAGCGGGCCGTGGAGGAGCGCTTGCCTCATCTTCAGGTGGATAACGCCCTGGGCCGCCATGACTTTGAGATACTGCCCGCCGGCGGCATGGCGGAGCGGACCCGGGCCATGCTGAAGGTGGAGGACGGGTGCACGAATTTCTGCGCCTACTGCATCATCCCCTATGCCCGGGGGCCGGTGCGCTCCCTGCCTTTGGCCGCAGCGGCGGAGCAGGCGGCGTCCCTGTGCGCGGCGGGCTATCGGGAGATTACCCTCACGGGTATTGAGATCTCCTCCTATGGGCGGGATCTGCCCGGGGAGGTGGGACTGATGGACCTCATCGAGACGGTGTGCCGCGCCGCGCCGTCCGTCCGCGTCCGCTTGGGGAGCTTAGAGCCCCGGACCATTACAGAGGACTTCTGCCGCCGGGCCGCGGTTCTGCCCAACCTCTGCCCCCACTTCCACCTGTCCATGCAGTCCGGCTGCGACGCCACCTTGCGCCGAATGAACCGGAAGTACGACACCAAGCGGTATTTGGAGAGCGTGGAGCTGCTCCGCCGCTTTTTTTCCCGCCCCGCCGTTACCACGGATTTGATCGTGGGTTTTCCCGGGGAGACGGAGGAGGAGTTTGCCCAGACCCTTGCTTTCATCCGGCGCTGTGCCTTTGCCCAGATGCATATTTTCCCCTACTCCATCCGCAGCGGCACCCCCGCCGCGAAGATGGAGCAGGTGTCCCGGGCGGTGAAGCTGGAGCGGGCGGGACGGGCCGCCGCAGTGGCCGAGGCGCTCCGTCAGGACTATCTCGCCGGCTGCGTGGGGGAGGTCTACCCGGTGCTCTACGAGCAGCAGAATGCTGGCCTCTGGACGGGTCACGCCCCCAACTACGTGGAGGTGGCCGTGGCAGGGGAGAACCTGCACAATCAAATCGTGTCCACCCGCATTACCGGCGTGGGGGAGGACTGCCTGATGGGCGAGCCTCTCCCGACCGGCGAGGGGTGAGCAAAGGAGTTTGCCATGTACCATTTTTTTGCCTATCTCTCCCGGATGAAGTACATCGACCGCTGGTCGCTGATGCGCAACAGCGTCATTGAAAATATTCAGGAGCACAGCCACATGGTGGCGGTCCTCGCTCACGCCCTGGCAGTAATCCGGCGGGAGGTGTTCGGCGGCAGCTGCGATCCCAACGCCTGCGCCGCCGCGGCGCTGTTCCACGACGCGCCGGAGATCCTCACCGGGGACCTGCCCACCCCTATTAAGTACTTTAACCCCGCCATCCGGGAGGCCTACCAGCAGGTGGAGTCGGTGGCGGCGGACCGGCTCCTCGGGATGCTGCCGAAGGAGCTGGTAGGGGCCTACCGTCCCCTGTTCCATGAGGAGGACCAGGAGGTAAAGACGATCGTCAAGGCGGCGGACAAGCTGGCGGCCTATATCAAGTGCGTGGAGGAGCGGGCTGCGGGCAACCGGGAGTTCGCCGACGCTGAGCGCCAGACCCGGCAGGCTTTGGATGCTATGGAGCTGCCGGAGATAGAGTACTTCCTTCAGAACTTCGGGGAGTCCTTTGGACTGACCTTGGATGAGTTGAAATAGAGGACCGCCCCAAACGGGAGGAAACCCATATACAAAAGGAGAGCGAACCATGAGAGCAATCGTCACTGTCACCGGCAAGGACACCGTGGGCATCATCGGCGGCGTGTGCACCCGCCTGTCCCACTACAACGTGAATATTTTGGACATCAGCCAGACCGTGCTGCAGGGGTATTTCACCATGACCATGGTGGTGGACGCCTCCCAGGCCAACGTGGAGTTTGGGGAGCTGATATCGCTGATGGGGGAGTACGGTGCTGAGCGCAATCTCTCCATCCGTGTCCAGCGGGAGGATATTTTCGACGCGATGCACAAGCTGTGACTTGCGTCACAGCTTGTGCGGGGATTTTGCTGTGCAAAATCCGGTCCGCGCGGCGGGGAATTGCACGTGAAGGAAAACCCTGACGGTTTTCTTTCACACATCCTTTCCCTCCGCTGTCGGAAGCCTGCCGGAGAAAAACGTGGAGGGGGAGCAGGTTCCCCCTCAAGCCCCCCCCCACCACCAGTGCGCGTACTGGTGCGCGCGCCCACGGCGCGCAGACCGAGGTGTTTTTGTCAGGCGCATGTTCTGACAAAAATGATGGAAATTCTGCGCATTCCGTACCGCGGGGTGCGCATGTAAAGTGAGGCACACAAATGCTCAATCAGAAAAATATTCTGGAGACTATCCAGATGATCGACAAGCAGCATCTTGATATCCGCACCGTCACCATGGGGATCTCATTGCTGGACTGCTGCGACAGCGACCCCAAGACCGCCTGCCGGAAGATCTACGACAAGATCACCCGTTGCGCTAAGAACTTAGTGAAGACCGGGGAGGAGATCGAGGCGGAGTTTGGCATCCCCATCGTCAACAAGCGCATCGCCGTCACCCCCATCGCCCTTGTGGCGGGGGCATCGGAGACGGAGGACTATGTGCCCTTTGCTTTGGCGCTGGACAGGGCCCGGGAGGCCACCGGCGTCAACTTCCTCGGCGGCTTTTCGGCCCTGGTGCAGAAGGGAATGACAGCGGCGGACCTGCGGCTGATCCGCTCCATCCCCGAGGCCTTAGCGGCCACGGAGTTGGTGTGTGCCTCTGTGAACGTCGGTTCTACCCGGGCAGGCATCAACATGGACGCCGTGGCGGAGATGGGCCGGATCGTTAAGGCCACCGCGGAGCGCACGGCGGACAGTCAGGGACTCGGCTGCGCCAAATTAGTGGTGTTCTGCAACGCCGTGGAGGACAACCCCTTTATGGCCGGCGCCTTCCACGGTGTGGGGGAGGGGGAGTGCGTCATCAATGTGGGCGTCTCCGGCCCCGGCGTGGTCTACCACGCCCTCCAGCAGGTGAAGGGGGCCCCCTTTGACGTGGTGGCGGAGACGGTGAAAAAGACCGCCTTCCAGATTACCCGCATGGGACAGCTGGTGGCCCGGGAGGCCAGCAGCCGCCTCGGCGTGCCCTTTGGCATTGTGGATCTGTCCCTGGCGCCCACCCCGGCGGTGGGGGACAGTGTGGCACGGATTTTGGAGGAGATGGGCCTTGAGGTCTGCGGTACCCACGGCACCACCGCTGCGCTGGCCCTGCTCAACGACGCGGTGAAGAAGGGCGGCGTCATGGCCTCCGGCCATGTGGGCGGCCTCTCCGGCGCCTTCATCCCCGTCAGCGAGGACGAGGGGATGATCGCCGCCGCCTTGGACGGCACCCTGACCATCGACAAATTAGAGGCCATGACCTGCGTGTGCTCCGTGGGACTCGACATGATCGCCGTCCCTGGGGATACCACGGCTGAGACCATCTCCGCCATTATCGCAGACGAGGCGGCGGTAGGCATGATCAACTCCAAGACCACCGCTGTACGCATTATCCCGGTGCCCGGCGCCAAGGTGGGGGACATGATGGAGATGGGCGGCCTCCTTGGCAGCGCCCCGGTGATGCCAGTCCACGCCGCCTCCAGCGCTGACTTCATCGCCCGGGGCGGCCGGATTCCGGCGCCGCTCCAGAGC